>JBEKUL010000001.1:0-70626 GCA_049515055.1 Steroidobacteraceae bacterium
CCGCTGCCATACCATTTTACCGTGGCCATGCAGCACGATTACTCGCTGATCCAGCGCACACTGGCGGGCTCGCATGCCGTGGCCGACGCGTCCGAGGCCCATGGCACACTCACCGGCGCACTGTGCGCCATGGTGCCGTACCGGCTCGAGGACTGGCTGGCAGAGATTCTGCCCGAAGGTGTTGCGAGCCTCGAGGGCGAGCCGGCGCTGCAGACTCTGTACGAGGCAACTGTGGCAGCCCTATCGGACCGGCAGATGGATTTCGACCTGCTCATTCCCACGGATGATCGGCCGATTGAAGAGCGCACCCAGGCCCTGACGGCCTGGTGCAGCGGTTTTCTCTACGGCCTGGGCAGCGGTGGCGCGGCCGACCCGCAGCGGCTTTCCGGAGAGCTTGGCGAGCTCGTGCGCGATCTGACCGAGATCACGCGCGCTGACGTGGATAGCAGCGACAGCGCCGAAGCCAATGAGTCGGCGCTGGCGCAGCTGGTCGAATTCGTGCGCGTCGGCGTGCAATTGGTGTTCGATGAGCTCGAACCATTGCGCGAGCGGCACACGGCGCCCGGGCCGGTGCTGCACTGAGCCCGTGCCGGTCGCGGCCGGCGCAATTTTCCATATGCTGCTTCCCGAGGTCACCATGGCTGAACCAAACCGGGCTGAATTCGCACGCCGCCGCCGCGCACTCATGCGCCAGATGGGCCGCGAAGCCATTGCGATTCTGCCGGCGGCACCGGTGCGCCAACGCAACAGTGACGTCGAGTACGACTATAGGCAGGACAGCGATTTTTATTACCTGACCGGCTTCGACGAGCCCGACGCAGTTGCGGTGCTGATACCAGGTCGCTCGCCGGCCGAGTATGTCCTGTTCGTGCGCGAGCGTAATCGCGAACGCGAGATCTGGGACGGCAAACGTGCGGGCCCGGATGGAGCGGTCAAGGAATACGGTGCCGATGACGCCTTCCCGATCACCGATATCGACGAGATCCTGCCCGGCCTGCTCGAGAACCGCGAGCGCGTGTTCTACACAATGGGCCTGAACCAGGAGTTCGACCAGCGCGTGGTGGGCTGGGTCAACAGCCTGCGCGCGCAGGCGCGCAGCGGGCTGCATACGCCGCAGGAATTTGTGACGCTCGATCATGCGCTGCATGACATGCGTCTGTTCAAGAGCCGCGCCGAGGTCAACCTGATGCGCCGTGCCGGCACGATCGCGGCTCGTGCGCACGTGCGCGGCATGCGTTTCTGCCGCCCCGGCCGCATGGAATACGAAGTTATGGCTGAGCTGCTGTATGAGTTCAACCGTCACGGTGCGGACATCTCCTACCACCCGATCGTCGGCGGCGGCGCCAATACCTGCGTGCTGCATTACCGCGCCAACAATGCACGCCTGAATGACGGGGATCTGCTGCTGGTCGATGCGGGCTGCGAATATGACTATTACGCCTCCGACATCACGCGCACCTACCCGGTCAACGGCCGCTACACGCCTGAGCAGCGCGCGGTCTACGAGGTCGTGCTCGAGGCGCAGCAGGCCGCTATCGCCAAGGTCAAGCCCGGCAATCACTGGAATGAGCCGCACGATGCGGCGGTGCGCGCCATCACCCAGGGACTCGTGCGCATCGGCCTGCTGCGCGGCTCGCTGCCCGGTCTGATCCGCAGCGGCGCCTACAAGAAATACTTCATGCACCGTACGGGCCACTGGTTGGGCATGGATGTGCACGACGTGGGCGATTACAAGGTTGGCGACGAGTGGCGCGTGTTCGAGCCCGGCATGGTGCTGACGGTCGAGCCAGGCGTTTACATCGAGGCCAGCAACCGCGGCGTGCCGCGGGGCTTTCGCAATGTCGGCGTGCGCATCGAGGATGATGTGGTCGTCACGCGTGACGGCTGCCAGGTGCTGACCGACGCGGTGCCCAAACAGCCCGATGAAATCGAGGCGCTGATGGCGGCCGCATGAGCGATGCGGCGCGCCGCTGCGATGTCGCGATCGTCGGCGGCGGCATGGTTGGGGCCAGCCTCGCCCTGGCCCTCGCAGGCACGCGGCTGAACGTCACACTGATCGAGGCGATCGAAGCCGCCAGCGCCACGCAGCCGAGCTTCGACGATCGCACGACCGCGCTGGGCAATGGCGCACGCCGCATCCTCGATGCGCTGGGTGTCTGGCCAGAAATTCTCCAGGGCGCCGGCGAGATCGACGCTATTCATGTGTCGGACGCGGGGCATTTCGCGTTCGCGCGGCTCGATGCGGCTGAGCATGGACTGGAAGCCTTTGGCTACACGGTCAGCAATCGGCAGCTTGGCGCCGTGCTCTGGCGCGCGCTGCGCGCCGCGACTCAGGTCGAGCTGCTCGCGCCTGCACGAGTGCTCGGAGTGCAGCTCGGCGAGGATGCGGCACAACTGCAGCTCCTGACCGACGAGGGTGTGGCGAGCGTGCTGCGGGCCTCATTGGTCGTGGCCGCCGATGGCGCGCACTCTCTGGTCAAGCAGGCCACCGGCATCGCCTCGCAGGCGCACGACTATCAACAGCTCGCGGTCGTGGCCAATATCAGCAGCGATCGCGCTGCGCGCGGCATCGCCTATGAGCGCTTTACCGCAGCCGGCCCGCTGGCGCTGCTGCCATTGCGCGATGGCAGCTACACCCTCGTGTGGACACTCGCCCCAAACCGCGCGCGCCTCATGCAAGAGTGCAGTGCCGCGCAATTCTGCAGCGAGTTGCAGAGCGCCTTTGGTTGGCGCGCGGGACAGATACTGCGCGTCGGGCAGCGCCATGCCTATGCGCTCGAGCTGGTGCGCGCGCAACAGCTCACCGCCGCGCGCGTAGCGCTGATTGGTAATGCCGCGCAGGCGCTGCACCCGATCGCCGCTCAGGGCTTCAACCTCGGGCTGCGCGATGCGGCAGTACTCGCTGAGCTCATCGCGCCAGCGAGCGATCCTGGCGCGCCAGCACTGCTCGCGCAATTCGCAGCGCGCCGCGCAGCTGATCGTCGCGGGATGATCGGCTTTACTGACAATCTGGTGAAACTATTCGGCGATCGGCGCGCCGCAGTCATTGCCGCACGCGATTTCGGGCTGCTGCTGTTCGATCTGAATGGGCCGGCCAAGAGCGCGCTCTCGCGCCTGAGTTTTGGCTTCGGTGGCGCACTGCCGCGGCTGGCGCGCGGATTGCCATTGCAGGCGCCCGGCGCGTCGTGAGCGAGTGCTTCGAAGTCGCCGTGGTCGGCGGCGGTCTGACCGGCGCCTGCCTGGCGGCGCTGCTGGCGCGCCAGGCCGGGCTTGCAGCCGGCCGCATCGCGCTGCTGGCCCCGCAGGCTCTGGCGCCGCCGCTGCCGGCGGGCAGCCAGGCACCCGCGCAGCTGCGCGTGGCCGCGATCTCGCGCGCGAGCGAGCGCGTGCTGCGCGCGGCGGATGCCTGGCCACGGCTGGATCGAGCGCGCCTGTGCGCCTATGAGCGCATGCGCGTCTGGCACGAGTCCGCTGCGGCCGACGGCGCGGGCGCACTGTGTTTCGATGCGGCCGACATCGGCGAGCCAAATCTCGGTTATGTGGCGGAGATCGGCGCGCTGCAGCGCGCCTGCATCGACAGCTTTTGCGATGCCGGCGGCAGACTGATTGAGGCAGCGCTCGAGCATCTTGAGATCGCGGCGGACACGGCCCGGCTGCAGTGCGCGGGCAGCGCACTCACAGCTCGGCTGGTCGTCGGTGCCGACGGCGCGCACTCGGCGGTGCGCGCGGCCGCGAAGTTAGCGGTGCGTTCGCGCGATTATCGTCAGCTCGCCATCGTCGCGACCGTGGCGACCGCGCGGCCGCACGAATACACCGCCTGGCAACGATTCCTGAGTACCGGGCCGCTGGCATTGCTGCCGTTGTTTGATGGCCGCAGTTCCATCGTCTGGTCGCTGGACCTGGAGGCCGCGGCGCCGGTGCTCGATTGTTCCGCCTCGCAGTTCAATGAGCGGCTCGATGCGGCCTGCGCACTCGCGCTGGGCGCCACGCGGCTGGACAGTGAGCGCCTGAGTTTCCCGTTGCACAGCATGACGGCGCACTCGTACGTGAGCGCACGCTGCGCGCTGATCGGGGATGCGGCGCATGTGATTCATCCGTTGGCGGGGCAGGGCGCCAACCTCGGACTGCTCGATGCAGCCGCGCTGTGCGAGGCCATAGGCTTGGGCACCAGGGCGCGCGAGGATCCGGGCGCAATGCGCGTACTGCGCCGCTATGAGCAGCAGCGGCGCACCTACAACCTCCTCATGGACGCGGCGATGAGCGTATTCGAGCGCGGCTTTGCCGCCCAGGGTCCGGCCGCCTGGCTCATCAACCGCGCGCTGGCGACGGTCAATCGCAGTGGCGCTCTCAAGGCGGCATTCGCTCGCCAGGCGCTGGGCACCGCCGGCGAGCTGCCGCGGCTCGCGCGCATCGCCTAGGCAGCGAAGTCCTCAGCCGGCGCGCGCAATGCGGTCGACCTTCGCCGCGCAGATCAGATCGTTGTCGCTCAAACCGCCGATGGCGTGGGTGCTGTAGCGCACGCGGCAGTAGTTGTAGCCGACCTCGAGATCGGGATGATGGTCCTCGATATTGGCGATATGAGCGAGTGCATTGACGAAGCTCATCGTGCGGTAGAAATCGCGAAACTTGAATTCGCGCCGGATCGCCTTGCCCTTGTCGATGAGCTGCCATTCGCCGGAAAGCTCGCTCAGCGCGCGTCGCGCCTCGGCCGCCGACAAGGGCGCGACGCCGCCCTCGCAGGGCTTGCACTGGCGCTCACTGAGCGTCTGGGCAGCCGGTTTGCTCATGGCTGTACCCGGCGCACATAGGTTCGCGCGACGTATTGCTCGACCAGCTCCTGAAATTCCTCGGCGATGCGCTCACCCTTGAGCGTGACGGTCTTCGCGCCGTCCTCATACACCGGCGCGACGGGTCGCTCGCCCGTGCCGGGCAGACTGATGCCGATGTTCGCGTGCTTGCTCTCGCCCGGCCCATTGACCACGCAGCCCATCACGGCAACCGTCATGGTCTCCACGTCCTGATAGTCGTGGCGCCACTGCGGCATGCGTTCGCGCAAGTGGCGCTGGATGCGCTCGGCGAGCGTCTGGAAATAGGTGCTGGTGGTGCGCCCGCATCCCGGACAGGCGGTCACGAGCGGAGTGAAGGAGCGCAGGCCCATCGTCTGCAACAGCTCCTGCGCGACGATCACTTCACGCGTGCGATCCCCGCCAGGCTCCGGCGTCAGTGATACGCGGATCGTGTCGCCGATGCCCTGCTGCAACAGGATGCCCATGGCGGCCGCAGAGGCCACGATACCCTTGGAGCCCATGCCGGCCTCGGTCAGGCCCAGATGCAGCGCAAAATCGCTGCGCGCTGCGAGCTGGCCGTAGACCGCGATCAGGTCCTGCACCGCGCTGACCTTGGCCGACAGCACGATGCGCTCGCGCGGCAGGCCGAGCTCGATGGCGCGCTGCGCGCTCTGCAGTGCCGAGCGGATGATGGCCTCGCGCATGACTTCCTGGGCCGATTTGGGCTCCGGTGCGAGGCTGTTCTCGTCCATGAGGCGCAGCAGCAGATCCTGATCAAGACTGCCCCAGTTCACGCCGATGCGCACCGGTTTGCCCTGTCGACAGGCGATCTCGATCATCTCGGCGAACTGCGGATCGCGCTTGCTGCCGCGGCCGACGTTGCCCGGGTTGATGCGATATTTGGCCAGCGCCTCGGCACAGCCCGGATGCTCGTGCAAGAGCTTGTGGCCGTTGAAATGAAAATCGCCGATCAGCGGCACCGCGCAGCCCATCTTATCCAGCTGCTCGCGGATGATCGGCACCGCGGCGGCAGCCTCGGCGGTGTTGACCGTGATGCGCACGAGCTCGGAGCCCGCGGCGGCGAGCTGCGCGCATTGCTGCACCGTTGCAGCCACATCGGCGGTGTCGGTGTTCGTCATCGACTGCACGACGATCGGCGCGTTGCCGCCGATCGTCACGCCGCCGACCTGCACGGCACGACTCGCGTGGCGCTTGAGTTCCATGCGCCTATTGTAATTCAGGGGCAAAACGGTGTGGGAATACGGTGCGCACTGCTATGCTTCCCGTGCCCGGCTCGAGCACTGTCAAGCCTACGCCGCGGGTGTTGCGGTAATGGGCCTCGCCTGCGCGGGCGTTGCAGCGGGCGCAGCTCACGGGAATGGCCGGATCGGGTCGAAGCGGAGAGGCGATTGGGCAGGCGCACCTGTTTATTTGATCTGCACGTTGCGCTTGGCGCACGGATGGTCGATTTTGGGGGCTGGGACATGCCCCTCGCCTACGGCTCGCAGCTCGAGGAGCACCATGCGGTGCGACGTGCCGCGGGTGTATTCGACGTCTCGCACATGGGCATAATCGATCTGCGCGGGGCGCGCAGCGGCGAGTTGCTGCGCGAGCTGCTGGCCAACGATGTCGGCCGCCTGCGCGTGTCAGGCAAGGCGCTCTACAGCTGTATGCTCAACGAGCGCGGCGGGGTCATCGATGATCTGATCGTCTACTACCTCGCCGATGAGCGCTATCGGCTCGTCGTCAACGCCGCAACGCGCGAATCGGACCTGGCCTGGATCGCGCGGCATGCGCAAGGTTCAGGTGTGGAGTTGCTCGAGCGGGGCGAGCTGGCGATGCTGGCGGTGCAAGGACCACAAGCACGCGAACTGAGCGCTGCGCTCATGACGCGCGATGCGGCGCAGGCGGCGCTGGCGCTGCAGCCCTTCTTCGGCGCACAGATCGGGCAGTGGTTCATCGCCCGTACCGGTTATACGGGTGAGGACGGCTTTGAGCTCATGTTGCCGGTTGGGGAGGCGGTGGCAGTCTGGCAACGGCTCAACGCCGCCGGGGTACGCTCCTGCGGACTGGGCGCGCGCGATACGCTGCGGCTGGAGGCCGGGATGAATCTATATGGCAACGATATGGACGAGAACAGCAATCCGCTCGAGTCCGGGCTCGCGTGGACGGTCGCCTTCGAGCCGGCCGATCGGCATTTCATCGGCCGTGGCGCGCTCGAGGCGATTCGCACTCGCGGCGCCACTCGCAAGCTCGTAGGCCTGGTGCTCGATGAGCGCGCGGTGCTGCGCAGTCACCAGCGTGTATTGGTGCCCGGCGTGGGCGAGGGCGAAGTCACGAGCGGCACCTTCTCGCCGACGCTGGCGCGCTCGATCGGCTTCGCGCGAGTGCCTGCGGACACTGGCGCCGCGGTACAGGTCGAAGTGCGCGCTCGCACATTGCCGGCGCGCGTGGTGCGCGTGCCGTTCGTGCGGCACGGTCAGGCTTTGATTGCGATCAATCCATAGGATTAAGGGGAGCAGCGGCATGAGTGATATCCCGGCAGATCTGCGCTTCACCCGCAGTCATGAGTGGCTCAGGCCGTTGGCGGACGGGACGGTGGAGATCGGCATCAGCGATCATGCTCAACGGGCCCTCGGGGACCTCGTGTTCGTCGAGCTGCCCGATGTTGGACGCAATCTCAGCGTCGGGGAGGCGTGCGCGGTGGTCGAGTCGGTCAAGGCCGCCTCAGATGTCTACACGCCGATTGCAGGAGCAGTCGTGGCGGTCAACAGCCAATTGCAGCAGACCCCCGAGTTGATCAACCGCGAGCCCTATGCGGGTGGCTGGCTATTTCGCCTGCGACCCACTTCCAGCGCGCAGGCCGTGGGCCTGTTATCGGCGAGCGAATACCAGGTACTCGAGGCACAGGGCTGAGCCGCGCACGGCGCGGATCATCATCAGAGGACACGATAGAGGACGCGATGCCTTTCATTCCCCACACCGACGAGGACGTGCGCGAGATGCTCGCAGTCATCGGCGCGCCGAGCATCGAGGCGCTGTTCGACGAGATACCCGCGAGCCTGCGCGCGCCGGGACTGCCGGAGATTCCGGCCGGCCTCAGTGAGCTCGAGGTCATGCAGCTCATGGCGGCGCGGGCGCGCCAGGACGGGCGGCCGTTGTGCTTTATCGGCGCGGGCGCCTACGAACACCATATTCCGGCGGCGGTCTGGTCCATCGTCACGCGCGGCGAGCTCTACAGTGCTTACACGCCCTATCAGGCCGAGGCGAGCCAGGGCACGCTGCAGACGATCTACGAATTCCAGACCATGATGGCGAGCCTGACCGGCATGGAAGTGGCCAACGCCTCGCTGTACGACGGGGCGAGCGCCGTGGCAGAGGCGGCACTCATGGCGGTGCGTGCGAACCGGCACTCGAAGGCCGCGCGCATCCTGCTGCCGCGCACGCTGCACCCGCACTATCGCGCCGCGACCCTCGCCACGGCGAGCAACCAGGGGCTGCGTTTCGAGGAGCTCTCGTATGAGCGCGGCACGGGGCAGACCTCGCTGGCCGCACTCGAGGCCTGCGCGGGCGAGGAATTCACGGCACTGGTGATCGCGCAGCCGAACTTCTTCGGCATGCTCGAGGATGTCGACGCGCTCACGGATTTTGCGCATGAGCGCGGCGCGTTGGTCATAGCCGTGGTCAACCCGACCTCACTGGCCCTGCTCAAGCCCCCGGGTGAATGGGGCGCAAAGGGCGCGAATATCGTGGTCGGGGAAGGTCAGCCGCTGGGCTGTCCGCTCTCATCGGGCGGTCCGTATTTCGGCTTCATGACCACGCGCATGGAGCATGTGCGGCAGATGCCCGGCCGCATCGTCGGCCGCACCCTCGACGTGGACGGCCGCGCCGGCTTCACGCTCACGCTTCAGGCGCGTGAGCAGCATATACGCCGTGCCAAGGCGACCTCGAACATCTGTACCAATCAGGGCCTGCTCATGATGGCCGGTACCGTCTACATGGCGCTGCTGGGCGCGGAGGGGCTCGAGCGGGTCGCAGCCCTGTCGATGCAGCGCACCGAGCAGCTGGTTGACGCGCTCGGTGCGATCCCCGGCGTGCGGCGGGTGTTCGCGCGGCCGGGTTTCCATGAGGCCGTGCTCGGGCTGGATCGGCCCGTGGCCCCGGTGCTCGCAGCGCTGGGCGCGCGCGAAATCCAGGGCGGCCTCGATCTGCTGGATTATTACCCGGAACTGGGCCCGGCGTTGCTCGTGTGCGCGACCGAAACCAAGACCGCGGCTGACATCGATACCTACGCGCGCGCGCTGTCGGAGATATTGCGCGCGGCGCGCGCGGCTTGAAGCGCTGCCACTCGAGGAGTCGGGCATGGCTCTGCCATTGCGAGAGAAGCTGATATTTGAATATTCACGGCCGGGGCGCGGGGCGCGTGCGCAATGGCCTGCGGCCGCTGCGGCGCCGGCACTGCCCGAGGCGCTGCGGCGGCGGCAGCGCCCTCTGCTGCCCGAGGTCAGCGAGCTGGATGCGCTGCGGCATTACACGCGCCTGTCGAAGATGAACTTCTCGATCGACACGCACTTCTATCCGCTCGGCTCCTGCACTATGAAGTACAACCCCAGGGGCTGTAATGCGGCGGCCATGCTGCCCGAATTCCTCGCCCGCCATCCGCTCGCGAGCGCGAGCTCTGGCCAGGGCTTGCTCGCCTGTCTGTACGAATTGCAGGAGATGCTCAAGGCCGTAAGCGGCATGCGCGCGGTGGGCTTGAGTCCGCTCGCCGGTGCGCAGGGCGAGTTCGCCGGCGTGGCGATGATCCGCGCTTACCATCGCGCGCGCGGGGAGCTGCAGCGCAATGAGATCATCGTGCCGCAGGCGGCGCATGGCACCAATCCAGCCACGGCCAGCATGTGCGGCTGCATTGCGCGCGAAGTCGCAGTCGGCGCCGATGGGGACGTCGATCTGGCCGCGGTGCAGGCGGCAGTCGGCCCGCACACTGCCGGCATCATGCTGACCAATCCCTCGACCCTGGGGGTATTCGAGCGCCGCATCGAGGAGGTCGCACGCATCGTGCACGCGGCCGGGGGCCTGCTCTACTACGACGGTGCCAATCTCAATGCGATCCTGGGCAAGGTGCGCCCCGGGGACATGGGTTTCGATGCCATTCACATGAACCTGCACAAGACCTTCTCCACGCCGCATGGCGGCGGCGGTCCGGGAGCCGGCGCGGTCGGCGTGTCCGCGCGCCTGCAGCCGTATCTGCCGCTGCCGATCGTCGCGCGGGATGCCGGGGACGAGTATCGCTGGCTCACGGAGCGCGATCTGCCGCAATCGATCGGCCGGCTCACGAGCTTCGCCGGCAATGCCGGAGTGCTGCTGCGCGCCTATGCGTACATGCGCATGCTCGGACGCGAAGGCATGCAGCGCGTCGGCGAATATGCGACCTTGAACGCCAACTACCTCTCGGCGCGTCTGCAGCAACTGGGTTTCGACGCGGCCTATCCGCAGCGCCGCGCGAGCCACGAATTCATCATCACGCTCAAGCGCCAGGCCCAGGAGAATGGCGTTACGGCCATGGATGTGGCCAAGCGGCTGCTCGACCTGGGCTTTCATGCACCGACCACATATTTTCCGTTGTTGATCAGCGAGTGCCTGTTGATCGAGCCGACCGAGACGGAGAGCCGCGAGACGCTCGACGCGTTCGTGACCGCCATGGCGCAGATCCTGCGCGAGGCGCGCGAGGAGCCCGAGCGCCTGCAGCACGCGCCGCACAGCCTGCCGGTGCGCCGGCTCGATGACGTGCGAGCCGCTCGCGAGCTCGATCTGACCTACCGCAGCACGGCGGGCTGATGGCACGCTCCAAACTCCAGGGCCTGGGCCGCATGCTGCGGGCCTTTGTCTCCAGCGCCAAGGGCCTGACCGGGGCGTTCCGCGATGAGCAGGCCTTTCGCCAGGAGCTGGTGTTTGCCTGCCTCGCGCTGCCACTCGGGCTCTGGCTGGGCCACAGCGGCATCGAGCGCGCGCTGCTGTGCGCTCCGGTATTGCTGATACTCATCGTCGAGCTGCTCAACAGCGCCATCGAGGCGACCGTGGATCGTATCGGTCCGGAGCGCCACGAGCTGGCTGGACTGGCCAAGGACATCGGCTCGGCGGCGGTGCTGCTCTCCTTCGTTCTGCTCGGCGTGGTCTGGCTGCTGGTGCTGAGTCGATGACAGCGCTGATCTGCGGTTCAATGGCCTATGACACGGTCATGGTGTTCGAAGGGCGATTTCGCGACCACATCCTGCCCGATCGGCTGCATGTGCTGAATGTCTCGTTCATGACGCCCTCGATGCGGCGCAACTTCGGTGGTTGCGCCGGCAACATCGCCTATAACCTGCAGATAGTCGGCGGCGATGGCTTGATCATGGCCACGGTGGGGCACGATTTCGGCCCGTATCGCGAGTGGCTCGAGCGCTGGGGACTCGCCCCCACGCATGTGCGCACCGTAGCCGCCCAGTTTACGGCGCAGGCCTTCATCACGACCGATCTGGACAATAACCAGATCACCGCATTTCACCCGGGGGCAATGAACTATTCGCATCTGAATCGGGTCAATGACAGCACTGGAGTGACACTTGGCATCGTTGCCCCGGACGGGCGCGAAGGCATGCTCGAGCATGCCGAACAATTCGCCGCCGCCGGCATACCCTTCATCTTCGATCCAGGGCAGGGGCTGCCGATGTTCGGCGGTCCGGAACTACGCGGCTTCATCGAGCGCGCGAGCTGGATCGCCGTGAATGACTATGAGGCGAGTCTGCTCGCGCAGCGCACGGGCTGGTCGCTCGAGCAGATCGCCGCGCGCGTGCGTGCGCTGATCGTCACGCGCGCGGCGCTGGGCTCCTGGATCTTTGCCGGGGGCGAGCGCCTCGAGGTACCGGTGGCCAGGGTCGCGCGCGTGGCCGATCCGACGGGCTGCGGGGATGCCTACCGCGCGGGCCTGCTTTACGGGTTGGCGCGAGGGCTGGATTGGGCCAGCACGGGACGCATCGCCGCGCTGCTTGCCTCGATCAAGCTCGAGCATCACGGTACGCAGTCGCATTGCTGCAGCCCCGATGAATTCAAGGAGCGCTTTCTGAGCGAATTCGGCTATCTGCCATGAACATTGATCGCAAGAGTTTGAGTGGCGCGCTGCTCGCCGCAGCGGCCCTGGCCTGCCAGCTCGCATGGGGCGCAGCGCCGGCCGCCGCGCCACTCGCGCCGGCTGCACCGGCCGCGCCGAGCAGTGCGGCGGGTTCCGCGAGCGCCGCGCTGGCTGCGCCGCTGGGCATTGCGACCGGGGAGGAGGGCTCGGCCGCGGATTGGGCGGCGACGCTCGAGCGCATCGCGGGCAGCGTGGTCGCCATACAGATCGACCAGGCCCGCGCCTTCGATACCGAACGCAACATCTCGGCGCAGGCCACTGGCTTCGTGGTCGATGCCGAACGCGGTTTGATCCTGACCAATCGCCATGTCGTGACCCCCGGTCCGGTCACCGCCGAGGCCACGTTCCTGAACCGCGAGGAAGTACAGCTGTATCCGGTATTCCGCGATCCGGTGCACGACTTCGGCTTCTATCGCTACGATCCGAGCAAACTGCGCTTCATCAGCCCCAAGGCACTCTCGCTCGCGCCGCAGGCGGCGCAGATCGGCCGTGAGATCCGCGTGGTCGGCAACAATGCCGGCGAGCAGCTGTCGATCCTCGCCGGTACGCTCGCGCGTCTGGACCGCGAAGCGCCCGAATACGGCATTGGACGCTATAACGACTTCAATACCTTCTACATTCAGGCCGCATCAGGTACCTCGGGCGGCTCTTCGGGCTCACCGGTCGTGGATATCCACGGCCGCGTGCTCGCGCTCAACGCGGGCGGGGCCACCGGCGCGGCCTCCAGCTTCTACCTGCCGCTCGATCGCGTGCGCCGCGCACTGCAGTTGATCCAACAGGGCAAGCCGGTCACGCGCGGGACTTTGCAGACCGAATTCCGTTACCGTCCTTTCGATGAGCTGCGCCGGCTCGGTCTGCAGCCCGGCACCGAAGGGGAAGCACGCAAGGCGCAGCCCGAGGGTACCGGGATGCTCGTCGTCTGGGACGTGCAGCCGGGGTCAGGCAGCGATGGGGTGCTGCAGCCGGGCGACGTGCTGGTACGCGTCAACGGCATGCTCGTGACGCGCTTCGAGCCGCTCGAGGCGGTGCTCGACGATTCGGTCGGCGCACCCGTGGAGCTGCAGTTGCAGCGCGGCGGCAAGCTCTACACCGCGAAGCTCAAGGTCGACGATCTGGATGCGATCACACCGGCCGCCTATCTGGAGATGGGCGCGGCGGTCCTGCATACGCTCTCTTATCAGGAGGCGCGTGCGTTTCATCGCCCGGTCAGCGGCGTGTTTGTCGCGGCCTCCGGCTACATGTTCGACGCCGCCGCGGTGCCGCGCGGCGCGGTGATCACCGCGCTGGACTCCAAGCCGATCACTAATCTGGCGGACTTCAGCGCCGCCGTGAGCGAGCTGGGCGATGGCGCGCACGCCGCGGTGCGCTATTCGACCATTGATGATCCCTATGGCAGTGAGCTGCGCTCGATACGCATCGACCGGCGCTGGTTTCCCGCGCGCCAATGCCAGCGCGATGACCGCGCCGGTTTTTGGCAATGCACGCAGCCGGCCGCCGCCCCACCGGTCGGGCCGCCCGCGCCGGCCTCGACACAACTGCCGCGCGTCGAGGGTAAGCTCGCGGCGGATATCGCCCCTTCGCTCGTGTTCATCAACTACGACATGCCCTATTCGGTCTCCGGCGTCACGGAGCGCAATTACCATGGCACCGGACTGATCATCGACGCCGAGCGCGGGCTGCTGGTCACCGATCGCAACACGGTGCCCGTATCGATGGGCGATGTGCGCCTGACATTTGGCGGCACGCTCGAGATCCCGGGCAACATTGTCTATATCCATCCGCTGCATAATCTGGCGCTCATTCATTACGATCCGCGGCTCATCGGCACGACAGCGGTACGCGCGGCCCGACTTGCCACCGAGGAGCTCAAGGCCGGGGAGAACCTCACGGTCGTCGGCATGGATGGGGCCGGCAACATCCAGTCCCGCAGCACGACCGTCGCCAATGTCGATGCGCTGCAGCTGCCGCTGTCGCGTTCGGTCATGTTTCGCGACAGCAATATCGAGGTGGCGTCCCTGGTCAATGCACCCGATGACCTGGTCGGGGTGCTCGCCGACAATGCCGGGCGCGTGCGGGGACTGTGGGCCAGCTTTGCCTCGGATAACGGGCGCGAGCTGGTGCAGGCGAATCGAGGCATCTCGAGCGATCTGGTCGCCGAGGCGCTCGACATTGTGCGCGCGCAGCGGCCTTTGCATTCGTTCGAGGCCGAGTTCGTGCTCAGGACGCTCGCCGAAGCGCGCCGCTTCGGACTCAGTGACGCCTGGGTGCGCCGCATTTCGCAGGCCAACCCATCAGCGCGCGAAGTGCTCAGCGTCGCGCGCCTGGTCGGTGGGTCTGACGCGGCCCGCGTTTTGCAGCCCGGAGACATTCTGCTCGCGATCGACGACAAGCCGGTCACGCAATTCCGCGATGTCGAGCGCGCCTCGGCCAGCAAGGAGCAGGTGCGCGCGACCATCTGGCGCGCCGGTGCCGAGCAGACGCTCACCGTCAAGACTGCGAGCCTTTCGGGCAGCGACATTGACCGGGTCGTCGAATGGGCGGGGGCCACACTGCAGGCTCCGCACCGTGCGATCGCCGCCCAGAGGGGCATCACACCGCAAGGGGTCTACGTGGCCTACTTCGAGTTCGGCTCACCGGCGTCGCGTTATGGTCTGGTCCCGGGCCGGCGAATCGTTGAAGTCGATGGACAACCCACCCCCGATCTTGATGCTTTTTTGCAACAAGTGGCTGGCAGGGCTGACCGCTCCTCGTTGCGGATCAAGACGCTTTCCTGGAATGGGGCGCCGGAAGTCATCACTTTGAAGCTCGATCGACACTATTGGCCCGCGTATGAGCTGCAATACAGCGCCGCGGGCTGGGAGCGACATTCGCTCGAATAGCGCTGGCGGGCGCCGGTACAATCGACGCCATGGTCAGGGTGCTGCGCGCAACACAAGCCGAGATCGAAGTGGCCGTCCAGGCGCTGCGGGACGGCGAGCTGGTGGCGTTTCCAACCGAGACGGTCTACGGCCTGGGCGCGCATGCCGCGCACCCGGTCGCATTGCGTCGCGTGTTCGCGCTCAAGGGCCGTCCGGCCTCGCATCCGCTGATCGTGCATCTGGACAGCCTGCGCTACCTGACCCGCTGGGCGCGCGACATACCGGTCGCGGCTGAGAGGCTCGCCGAGCAATTTTGGCCCGGTCCGCTGACCCTGGTGTTGCCGCGTGCCTACAACGTCGATCCGTTGGTCACAGGCGGCCAGGATACGGTCGCGGTACGCATACCCTCGCACCCGATGGCGCAGCAGTTGCTGACCGCCTTTGGCGGGGGCATTGCCGCGCCTTCGGCCAACCGCTATGGCCGGCTGAGCCCGACGCGGGCCGAGCACGTGCGCGAGGAGTTTGGCGACAGCGTGCGCGTGATTCTCGACGGTGGCGACTCCAAGATCGGCCTCGAATCGACCATAGTGGCCTGCGTCGAGGGTAGCGTGCGTTTGTTGCGGCCAGGCTCGATCAGCCTCACACAACTGCGCCGGGTGGTGGAGGAGATCCTCAGTGAGCCCTCGGCGCAGGCGCCGCTCGCCCCAGGCAGCCAGCGCGCGCACTACGCCCCGTCGACGCCCCTGGCGATCGCGTCGACCGACGAGATCGAGGAGCTTGCCGCCGTGCTTTCGGGACGCGGCCACCGTATCGCGGTGCTGGCGCTGCACCCGCCCATGCGAGCGCATCAATATGTCACCTGGATCAACGCCGGCGCGCGCCCCGAGGCCTACGCCCACGATCTGTACGCGCACCTGCGGGCGCTGGATAAGTCCGCGTGCGCACGCATTCTGGTGCAGGGCGTGCCGGATGATGAGCGCTGGGATGCGGTGCGCGACCGGCTCACGCGCGCAGCGGCGGCCAGCGAGACCGAGAACCAGGCAGATGATGATGCATTGGCGGTAGGCGTGCTGCCTTGAAGCCGCCGCGCTGATGCCGCGTTTCATCGACCCGTTCGAGCCGCAGCAGATCCTGCGCCTCGCGCGAGAGTTCGGCTCGCCGTTGCTGATCGTGGATTGCGCGCGGGTGCGCGCGCAATACCGCAAATTGCAACGCGCGCTGCCCGGGGTGGCTCTGCATTATGCCCTCAAGCCCTTACCGCATCCGGCCGTGGTGCGCACGGTCGTGCAGCTGGGCGGCGGCCTGGATCTGGCCACTAGCGGCGAGATCCAGCTCGTGGCCGGCTTAGGGGTAGGGGCCGACCGCTGCATCCACACTCATCCGATCAAGCGCGAGCGCGACATACGCAATGCGCTCGATTTCGGCGTGCGCAGCTTCGTAGCCGACAATGTCGATGAAGTGCGCAAATTCAAGCGCTACGGCGAGCGCGCGGCACTGATTCTGCGGGTGTCATTTCGCAGCCCCGGGGCGGTCTGCGATCTGTCGCGCAAGTTCGGCTGCGATCCGGAAGATGCGATCGCTCTGGCGCGGCTGGCCGCCTCGCTCGGCATCGACGTACAGGGCTTTTCGTTCCATGTGGGCTCCCAGGCACCCGACGCGCTCAAGCACGTCGAGGCGATCGAGGCGTGCGCGAGGCTGCTCAGGAGCGCGCGGCGCGAGGGGCTCGGTAGCCTCGATACGCTCGATATCGGCGGCGGGTTCCCCATTGATTACCTGCAGCACGTCCCGGATGTGCGCAAATTCTGCGCGCCCATTCGCGCGGCGTTGGCCACACTGCCCGCCCGCACCCGCGTGCTGGCCGAGCCCGGGCGCTACATCGTCGGTCCGGCGGCCATCGCGGTCGCGACAGTCATGGGCCGCGCACAGCGCGAAGGACACTGGTGGTACTACCTCGACGACGGGCTCTACGGCTCATACAGCGGGCAGCTGTACGATCGCGCCCATTATCCGGTCGAGCCGCTGCGGCAGGGCGAGCCCTCGCTGCCCTCGGTGCTGGCGGGCCCAACCTGCGACAGCATCGACGTGATCGCCGAGAACCTGCTGCTGCCGCAGCTCAAAGTCGGCGATCTGATCGTGGGTCGCGCCATGGGGGCCTACACCTGGGCCAGTGCTTCGGAGTTCAATTTCTTCCCGAAGGCAACCGTCGTTGCGGTCAACCGGCGCGCCGGTGATGCGGGCGGGGTGGAAGGCTAGTTGATGTCAGTCGAGGCACAAGCTGCCTCCACGGCAGTGCCCGGCGATGGCGTGCTGCCGGCGCTGCGCCTCAAGCGCGGCGAGGATCGCCGGCTGCGCGCCGGACATCTGTGGGTGTTTTCGAACGAGATCGACAATGAGGCTACGCCGCTGAGCGCGCTGCCCGTCGGGGCGATCGCGCGGCTGCTGTCCGATCGCGATCAGTTCCTCGGCTACGCCTACGTCAATGCGCACGCGCTGATCTGTGCGCGCATCCTCAGCCGCAGTCCCGTGCAGCCACCCGATCGCTCGCTGCTGGTACACCGGCTGCGCGTTGCACTCGCACTACGCGAGCGCCTCTACAGCGCGCCGTATTACCGCTGGGTGTTCGGCGAGTCCGACGCTCTGCCGGGGCTCGTGCTGGATCGCTACGGCGAGACCGTCGTGGGCCAGATTGCCACGGCCGGCATGGAGGCGCTGCGCGCGCAGATCGAAGCGGCTGTCGTTGAGGTGCTCGATCCGCGCGCGCTGGTATGGAAGAACGACGGCGCAGCCCGCGAGCTCGAGCACTTGCCGCGGCAAGTGCTGATGCCGATCGGCCGTGCGCCCGAGGAATTGCATGTGCTCGAGTCCGGCCTGCGCTACAGCGTGCCCTTGGCGCACGCGCAGAAGACCGGCTGGTTCTACGATCAGTGCGCCAATCGCGAGCAATGGCGGCGGCTGATCGCGCCGGGAGCGCGCATTCTGGATGTCTGCAGCTACGCCGGCGCCTGGGCCATCACGGCGCTGGCGCATGGCGCGGCTTCGGCGCTGTGCGTGGATGCCGCGGAAGCGGCGCTGAGCATGGCCACGCGCAACGCCGCGGCGAACGGCGTGACGCTGAGCACGCGCCGGGGCGATGCCTTCGAGGTGCTCGATGAGTTGCAGCGCAGCGGCGAGCGCTATGACGCGATCGTGCTCGACCCACCCGCGTTCATCAAGCGCAAGAAGGATATCGCGCGCGGACAGGCCGCCTATCGCAAGCTCAATCAGCAGGCGATGCGCCTGCTCGAGCGCGACGCCTTGCTGGTGAGCTGCTCGTGCTCCTATCATCTTGCGCCCGAGGAGCTCATGGGGCTGATCCAGTCGGCCGCGCGCCATAGCGGCCGCTTCGTGCAGATTCTCTACAGCGGCGGTCAGGCGCCGGATCACCCGCTGCACCCGGCGATTCCCGAAACGCGCTATCTGAAGGCTTTCTTCTGCCGCGTCACACGCGAGTGAGTGGCCCGCTGCCCGGGGCAACCCGCTAGAATTCCGCAATGCTGCGCTACCCGAACATCGACCCGATCGCCGTGAGCCTCGGACCCTTGCGGATTCACTGGTACGGCGTCATGTACCTCGTGGGATTCGCGACGGCCTGGTGGCTCGCGCGGCGCCGTGCGGCCGTGCCGCGCTCGAGCTGGAAAGCCGCCGACGTCGATGATTTCATTTTCTATGCGATGCTCGGTGTCATCCTCGGCGGCCGCATTGGTTACGTGCTGTTCTATGGCTGGCCATTGTGGCGTGCGGACTGGCTCTATCCGCTCAAGATCTGGCAGGGCGGCATGTCATTTCACGGCGGCCTGCTCGGGGTCGCCGCGGCCACGACGCTGTATGCGCGCCGCAGCGCCCGCAATATGGGCGACGTTTTTGATTTCACTGCGCCGTTGCCCGCGGTCGGCTTGTTCTTCGGACGCATCGGTAATTTCATCAATGGCGAGCTCTGGGGACGAGCGACCGATGTGCCCTGGGCCATGCTTGTGCCCGATCCGAACGGCGGCCCTCCCGTCGCGCGTCACCCCTCGCAGCTCTACGAGGCCACGCTCGAGGGACTGGTACTGTTCACGGTGATCTGGATCTATACGAGCCGCCCGCGGCCGCGCTATGCACCCGTCGGGTTGTTCCTGGTCTGCTATGCGCTCGCGCGCATCGCGGTGGAGTTCGTACGCGAGCCGGACGCGCAGATCGGCTACCTGGCGTTCGGCTGGTTCACGATGGGACAGCTGCTGTCACTGCCGATGCTGCTGGGCGGCCTGGCCCTCATGCTGCTTGCCTACCAGCGGCGCACACCCTCAGGCAATTTATTACCGGCGCCATGAATGCCTACCTGGAGCTGCTGCGCGCGGTACTCGAGCGCGGCCAGCACAAGGACGATCGCACCGGCACGGGTACGCTGTCGTTATTCGGCCAGCAGCTGCGCGCGGATCTGGGGGCGAGCTTTCCGTTGCTGACCACGAAGAAAATTCATCTGCCCTCGGTCGTCTACGAGCTGCTGTGGTTTCTGCGCGGCGATACCAATATCGCCTACCTGCGCGAGCACGGCGTCACGATCTGGAACGAATGGGCCGACCAGCGCGGCGAGCTCGGTCCCATATACGGTAAGCAGTGGCGCAGTTGGGGCGCCGCCGATGGCCGGCAGATCGATCAGATCAGTGCGGTGGTGCAGGCGCTGCGGACCAATCCGAACTCACGGCGCATCCTCGTCAGTGCCTGGAACGTCGGGGAACTCGAGCGCATGGCGCTCGCGCCCTGCCATGTGCTGTTCCAGTTCTACGTCGCGGGGGGCAAGCTGTCCTGCCAGCTCTACCAGCGCAGTGCCGACGTCTTCCTCGGCGTGCCGTTCAACATCGCTTGCTATGCGCTGCTGACCTGCATGCTGGCGCAGCAGTGCGAGCTCGAGCGCGGGGAGCTGATCTGGACCGGCGGGGATTGTCATCTTTACCTCAATCATCTCGAGCAGGCACGCCAGCAGCTCGCCCGCACGCCGTTCGCGGCGCCGCAACTGTATCTTCGGCGCCGCCCGCCGAGCATCTTCGAGTACCAGTACGAGGACTTTGAGTTTGTGAACTATCAGTTCCATCCCGCGATTCGCGCGAGCGTCGCCATTTGAGGCGCACGCGCAAGAAGCCGCGCTCACCCGCCCGCAAACGTGCGCGCGCGCGGCCGCTTCGAGCCCGACCGGACATGATCCGGGTGCGCCGTTCGCGCCTGCACGGTCGCGGCGTGTTTGCGCGGCGCCGCATCCGCAAAGGCACACGCATCATCGAGTACCTGGGCGACAGGGTGTCGCATCGCGAGGCGGATCGGCGCTACCATCACAAGCCGATCACCGACAATCACACGTTCCTTTTCATCGTCGATCGTGCCGTGGTCATTGATGCCGGCAGCGCCGGCAACGATGCGCGCTACATCAACCATTCGTGTGCTCCCAATTGCGAGTCGGTGATCCAGGATCGGCGTGTGTTCATCGAGGCTATCCGTACCATTCAGGCCGGCGAGGAGCTGACCTACGATTACCAGATCGGCCGCGATCGGGACGATCCGCCGGACGTGGATCAAATCTTCGCCTGCCGTTGCGGCGCGCCCGGTTGCCGCGGCTCGATGCTCTGGCCGGCCAGGCGCAAATCGCGCGCGCGTGCGCCGTGAAAGCAAAGCAGCTATCGGCGGCGGCTGTCATCGGCGCCATGGGCGTGGTCTACGGCGATATCGGTACCAGTCCGCTCTATGCGATGGAGGCCTCGATCAACGCGGCCGGTGCGCCGATGGATCGACTGGTCGTCATGGGCGTGCTGTCGCTGATCTTCTGGAGCCTGCTGATCGTCATCACGCTCAAGTACGTCGTGCTCATCATGCGTGCGGACAACCAGGGCGAGGGCGGCATACTCTCGCTATTCGCGCTGGTGCAGCGCTGCCTGAAGCCGGGCGGCGGCTGGCCGCGCGCCATCGTCATGCTGGCCGCGCTCGGCGCCGCGCTGTTCTACTGCGACGCGCTGATCACGCCGGCGATCTCGGTACTCAGCGCCGTGGAAGGGCTCGAGAACCTCAGTCCCGACCTCGTAAGCGCGGTCGTGCCTCTCACGCTGATCATCATCATCGCGCTGTTCGCCATCCAGTATCGCGGCACCGAGCGTGTCGGCCGCCTCTTCGGGCCGATCATGCTGTTGTGGTTCCTGGTGCTCGCATGGACCGGCGTGACGGCCATTGTCCGCTATCCGGCCGTGCTTCTGGCCCTGAACCCGAGCTTTGGCGCGATGCTGCTGCTGAAGCGCTCGGGCGTGGCGCTGGCGATACTCGGCGGCGTATTTCTGGCGATGACGGGCGGCGAGGCGCTGTATGCGGACATGGGACACTTCGGTAAGAAGCCCGTGCGCGTGGCCTGGTTCGCCCTGGTGTGGCCCGCGCTGGTGTTGAATTATTTCGGGCAGGGCGCCCGCATCCTGGCCGATCCGGCGGCCGCGCATCTGCCGCTGTATCAACTGGTGCCGGTCAGCTTGCTGCCGCTCATGGTCGTGCTGGCGACCGTGGCCACGATCATCGCCTCGCAGGCCACGATTACGGGTGCCTTCTCGGTGACCCGGCAGTGCATCCAGCTCGACCTGCTGCCGCGCCTGCGCATCATGCAGACCTCGGCGCACGAACTCAGTCAGATCTACGTGCCGGCGGTGAACTGGTTCATCATGGTCGCGGTGTGCCTGTTCGTGCTGGGGTTTCGCTCCTCGGGCGCGCTGGGCGCGGCCTATGGCGCTGCCGTGGCGGGCACGATGTTCATCACGACGCTGCTTGGAGCGCAGCTGGCGCTCGCACAATGGCGCTGGTCCGCATGGCGCGTCGCGCTGGTGTTCCTGCCGCTGGCGTTCGTGGATCTGCTCTACCTGACGGGCAACATGACGAAATTCGCGCAAGGGGCGTGGGCGCCGTTGACGCTGGCGACGGTGCTGTTCGGCGTGTTCATGATCTGGCGCAGCGGACGGCAGCTGTTGCGCAGCGCGTTGCGCTCCGTAGCCGTACCGCGCGCGCAATTGCCGAAACTGCTGGCCGGTGTACCGCGCGTTCCGGGTACGGCGGTGTTCCTGGCGAGTGATCCCGAGCACGTGCCGACCGCGCTATTGCGCAATCTCGAGCACAATCATGTCGTGCACGAGCACGTCGTGTTTCTGAATCTGGAGATCACGCGCGCGCCGCGCCAGGATCCGGCTCACCGCGTGCGTATCGAGGCGCTGATGCCCGAGATCTACGGCGTCATCGCGAGCTTCGGTTTCATGGAGACGCCCGACGTGAGCGAGTCGCTGCGCCAGTGCCGCGCGCGCGGGCTGAAATTGTTCGCTCAGGACTGCTCGTTTTTCCTCGGCTGGCACCTGGTCGCGCCGCGACCACGCGGCGGCTATGAGGGCGTGCAGCGCCGAGCGTTCGCGTGGATGCATCGTAGCAGCGCGCAGGCGATCGACTTCTTTCGCATGCCTGAGCAGCGGCATGTGATCGTGCTGGCGACGCAAGTCGAGCTGTGAGCGCCGGGCTGTGAGCGCCGGGCTGTGAGCGCGAATGTCACGCTGATTGCCGCACTGGCGGACAACGGTGTGATCGGCCGCGCCGGCACTCTACCCTGGCATCTGCCGGATGATCTGAAGCGCTTCAAGAGCCTCACGCTCGGCAAGCCGGTGCTCATGGGTCGGCGCACTTTCGAGTCCATCGGCCGGGCACTGCCCGGCCGGCGCAACCTGGTATTGAGCCGGCGCATGCCGGCGCCGATCCCAGCGGTCGAGTTCGTTGCAAGCCTCGATGCCGCCTATGGGCTTGCACGCGAATCGCCGGAACTGTGCGTGATCGGTGGCGCTGAGCTGTTCGCGCAGGCGCTGGGCGCGGCCACTCGCCTGCAGCTGACCTGGGTGCACGGTGAGATCGCCGGCGACGTGTATTTTCCGCTGCGCGATTTTACCGGCTGGCGCGAGCTCGAACGCAGCGAGCATGCGCGGGACGCGCGGCACAGCTATGCGATGAGCTTCGTGACACTCGAGCGCGCCTGAATGGCGCGACTGATCGAGGCCCTCAGTGGCGCCGCAGATGCGTGGCGGCCAGAAAGGCGCGCACCGGCTCGCCGAGCAGTTCGTAGAGCGCGGCGTAGGATTGCAGCAGTGCATCCGGATGCGGCAGCAACGTCGCCGATGTGAGTATCTGCGGGCCGGGCAGACCGACCGGAGCGGCAATGACCTGGGCGCCGGCGGCCGTGAATTCGTGCACCGAGCGCAGCATATGGGTGCCGCGCGTGATCAGCAGCACGCGATCGATGCCCTGCGCGCGCAGGATACGTACCGCGTTGCGCGCGTTCTGGAAGGTATCGTAAGCCTGATCGTCGACCCAGCGCGGCTCGATATCGAAGTTATGCCGCAGCGTCTCGCGCATCGCCTCGGCCTCCGACTGAAAGCCGCTGACCAGGATCGGCAGCTGCGTGCGCCGGGCGAGGAAGGCGCCGTAGGCGAGTCGCTCGAGCAGCACCGGATCGGCGGCGGCGCTGCCGTACTCAGGCGCCCACACGCGAAAACCCCCGCCGCCGATGATCACGATCGCCTGCGCGCCGCTGGGCCGCGTCCAATCGAACGGCGCATAAGCCTGCGCCCAGCGCGAGATCGCATCGGCAATCAGCGGCGTCGACAACAGCCACAGCGAGGCGACTGCCAGCGCGATCAGACCGCGCGCGAGCCGTGGTCGGCGCGACCACAGCCACAGGCCGAGCATCGCGAGCAGCAGCGGGCCGGCCGGCGGCAACAGCAGATCCCTCAAGAGCGATTTGAGGTGCAGCACAAACATCATGAGTGATGCGCCTATGGGACGCTGCGCAGCGTCTCGGCGATGGTGCCGAACAGCTGCTCGATCTGCCTGGGCTCGATGATCAGCGGCGGTGAGAGCGCCAGCGTATCGCCCGTATAGCGCACCAATACGCCGCGCTCCAGGCAGCGCAGGAAGACCTCGTAGCCGCGGCCGCCGGGATGCGAGGGCCGGGGCTCGAGCTCGATGCCCGCCACCAGTCCGAGATTGCGTATGTCGCGCACGTGCGCCGCCCCGCGCAGTGCGTGCGCCGCGCTCTGGAACTGCGGCGTCAGTGATCTGGCGCGCGCAAACAGCCGCTCGCGCTCGTAGAGCTGCAGCGTGGCGATGGCCGCGGCCATCGCCAGCGGATGGGCGGAGTAGGTGTAGCCGTGAAACAGCTCGATCGAGTCCGCACTGGCCGCGCCGATGACGGTGTCGTGGAGCGCGCGTTTGACCGCGACGGCCCCCAGCGGCACCGCGGCGTTACTGACAGCCTTCGCGAGCGTGATAATGTCGGGGGTCACGCCAAAGTATTCGCTGGCGGTGGCGGCGCCGAGTCGGCCGAATGCGGTGATGACCTCATCGAAGATGAGCAGCAGGCCATACTGGTCGCACAGCGCGCGCAGGCGCTCCAGATAGCCGCGCGGCGGTACCAGCACGCCGCCGGAGGCGGCCAGCGGCTCGACAATCACGCCGGCGATCGTCGATGGATCGTGCAGCATCACGAGCCGTTCGAGCTGATCGGCCAGGTGCGCGCCCCAGGTTGGCTGTCCGCGCGAGAAGGCGGCCTGCGACAGATCATGCGTGTGCGGCAGGTGATCCACCCCGGGCATCAGATTCGCAGCGAACGCCTTGCGATTGGCGCCGATGCCGCCGACCGATATGCCGCCGAAGCCCACGCCGTGGTAGCCGCGCTCGCGGCCGATGAAGCGCATGCGCTGGGCTTCCCCGCGCGCGCGGTGGTATGCGAGTGCGATCTTCAGTGCGGTATCGACGGACTCGGAGCCTGAGCTGGTGAAAAAGATCCGGTCCATTCCCGCGGGCATCAGGCGCGCGAGGCGCGCGGCGGCCTCGAAGGCGAGCGGGTGGCCCATCTGAAAGCCCGGCGCATAATCGAGCTCGCGGCTCTGGCGGGCGATCGCCTCGGCGATCTCGACGCGGCAGTGACCGGCGTTCACGCACCACAATCCGGCCGTGCCATCGAGCACCTCCTGCCCGTCCAGGCTGCGGTAATACATCCCGCTGGCGCTGACCAGAAGGCGCGGGGCGGCCTTGAACTGTCGGTTCGCGGTAAACGGCATCCACAAGGCGTCGGTATCGGGCATCAATGGCGCGGTGCTACTCATGGCAACTCCGGCAGGGTGGGGGCGCGAGCGCGCATTCTACAGGCCGGCCTGATCCAGCAGGGCGGCGATCCGAGCGGGTGAGGCATCCTCGAGCCCGTGTACGTGCGCGTCGGCCATGAGTGCCTCGAGCACGCGCTCCTGCGCCGCGCCGCGCCGCTGCGCGTCGGCGTAAGGAATCTGCGCATGAAACATGACCATCGAATAGCGCGGAATAAAGCGCTGCGGGAAGCGACGCTCGAGCGCTGCGGCGAGCCGCTGGCGGCGAGCGAATTGCGGCGAGCGCACGAGCTCGCGCATCTCGACATAGTTCTCCAGCGCCATGGCGGCGATCGCGCGGGCGTTGGGCCTGCGCTCGAGCTCGAAGCGCAGGAAGCTCGCGGCGCGCGCCGCGCCCTCATGCGCGCCCGGGGCGCGCAGCAGCGCGGCGAGCTCGCGGCAATCCTCGAAGCCGCAGTTCAGGCCCTGGCCGTGGAATGGCACGATCGCGTGCGCCGCATCGCCGAGCAGCAGGACACGGCCTTCGACCTGCCAGCCCTCACAGTACAAGGTGCCGAGGCGGCCCTGCGGGTGCGCTGCGAACTGCTGGGCCAGATCGGGAATGGCGCGCGCAGCATCGGCGAATTGGCTCTCGAACAGATCGAGCACGGCGCCGCGGTTGTGCAGATGATCGAAGCCCGGCTCGCCGTGGCGTGGCAGGAACACCGTGGCGGTGAAGCTGCCGTCGGTATTGGGCAAGGCGATGAGCATATATTCCCCGCGCGGCCAGATATGCAGCGCGTGCGGCTCGAAAGCGTAACGTGCGCCGCGCGTGGGATCGGGCGCGATGAGGAGCTCCTTGTAATCGTGTTCGAGCCACTGTTCTTGCGAGCGCGAGTAGCCGCGGGCCTCGAGCGCGGCGCGTACCGCCGAGGCGGCCCCGTCGGCCCCGAGCAGCACTTCGAAGTTCTCGGTCACGACGCGAGCGCTGCGCTCGTCCTGCCAGGTAAGGCTCAGCGTCTGCGGATCCACATCGGTGCAGCGGCTGTCGAACTGCAGTTCGATGAGCGGGCACAGGGCAGCGGCCTCGAGCAGCAGGCCGTTGAGCCGCTCGCGGCTGACGGCATGGATGACTTCACGCTCATTCTGGCCATAGCGCAGGAACTGCAGCGCGCCATCGGTTTCGTGCAGCAGGCGGCCGCGCATCGCGATCAATGCCGGCGCGATGCGCTGCATGAGGCCGGCCTGTTCGAGCGCGAGCATGCCGCGGGCCGCCAGCGCCAGATTGATCGAGCGGCCGCGCTCGGGCGCTGCCAGGCGCGGATCGGGACGCCGCTCGATCAGCCGCACGCTCTGGCCCTGGTCGGCCAGCATCAGCGCCATGAGGGCGCCGACCGGGCCGGCGCCGACGATCGTATAGCGGGTCATGGGATGATGGCGCGGCGGGCGCGCGCGCAGCGCTCGCGCCTCAGCGGCTCTCCTCCAGCGCATCGCACAGCTGCCAGGCCGCGCGCAATACGTCCTCGAATCCAATGTAGAGCGGCGCGAGTCCGAAGCGCATCACATCCGGCTCGCGCCAATCGCACACCACTGCGCGCCGCGCCAATGCCTGGAACACGGCGCGCCCGCGCGCTGCGGACCCGCGTACCCGCAGCGAGAGCTGGCAGCCGCGCTGCGCGGGGTCGGTTGGCGTCACGAGCGTGAGTTCCTCGGGCGCGAACTCGAGCAGCAGCGATTCGAACAGCGCGTTCAATGCCATGGATTTGGCGCGCAGTGCGGGCATGCCGGCCTCGGTAAACATCGGTAAGGAGGCACGCAATGGTGCGCTCGAGAAGATCGGCGGATTGCTGACCGCCCAGCCGGCGGCGCCAGCGGCGGGCGTGAACTGCGCCGGCATCTGAAAACGCGTGGCCGGATCCTGACCCCACCAGCCGGCCAGTCGCGGCAGATCGCGACGTTGCAGATGCCGCGTGTGCACGAAGGCACCGGCCAGCGCGCCTGGTCCGGCGTTGAGATATTTGTAGCTGCACCAGGCGGCAAAATCCGCGTCATCGTCATGCAGCGCGAGCGGCACGTTGCCGATTGCGTGCGCCAGATCCAGCCCGATGCACGCGCCCGCGGCGTGCGCTGCGCGCACGATGCGCGGCAGATCGAAGTATTGGCCGGTGCGGTATTGCACGCCGGGCCAGAGCACCAGCGCCAGGCGCGAGGCATTCGATGCGATGCACTGCTCGATGTCCTCTGGGCGCAGCAGCTCCTCGCCCGCTCGCGGGGCAAGCTCGATGAGCTCGCGCGCGCTGTCCAGTCCATGCCAGCCAATTTGAGCTGTCACCACGTGGCGATCGGACGGAAAGGCGCCGGCCTCGATCAGGATCGCGCTGCGTCGAGGCTGCGGTCGATAGAAGCTCGCG
Source organism: Steroidobacteraceae bacterium (assembly GCA_049515055.1). Classification (GTDB taxonomy): domain Bacteria; phylum Pseudomonadota; class Gammaproteobacteria; order Steroidobacterales; family Steroidobacteraceae; genus FEN-1191. Next base: position 27,382 of record JBEKUL010000001.1, read on the forward strand.
AGCAGCAGATGCAGATTCACGCTCAGGGAGTTCATCGCCACCACTTCCAGCGGCGTCGCTCCAATCAGTCGCGCAAGATCGGGCTGCAGCTGCTCGGCATAGCCGATCCAGGGCGATCGGGCCTGCTCGTGGCCCAGAGCCGCGTGACGCTCCCAATCCTCGATCTCGGCCTCGATCAGCGCGCGCGCAGCGATCGGGGCCGGGCCCAGGGAATGGCCGCAGAAGTACAGCAATGCACGGCCCTCAGGGCTGCGCGGCAGCGCGAAGCGGCGGCGCAGGGGCGCGAGTGGGTCGGCCTGGTCCTGGGCGCGCGCCCAGAGCAGGCGCGCTTCGAACTGCTGAGCCCGGGCCGCAGCCGCGGGGCTGCTGCGCGCGCCGGCAATAGCATCGGAGTGTGGCATGCGCGAGATCCTCAGACCGCACGCAACGGGTAGAGCAGCGGCCGCGAAGGCACGGCATCGCCGCTGATCGCCGGGGCCTGCAGCGCCAGCAGATACCAGCCGTCCCGAATCGAATTGCCGACGTAGGCCAGTTCAGTGATCGTGCTGTCGCGACGCAGCGCGCTGGCCAGTTGCGTGTTGCCAGCCGGCAGCCCGAAGAAAATGCGATGCGCCGTGAGCGCACCGGCATCGCCGGCGCGATCGGCCGAGGGCACATCGAGCACGAGGTGCTCGATGCCGCGCTCGACCAGCATCTGCGCGGCCTGCAGCGACAGGAATGGGGCGGCGGCGGCGCCGTCCTCGCTGAATTTGAATGGATCGTTGGGCTGCGTGCGGATGACCAGCGCACGTGCGGTGAGCCGCGGCAGCATTGCGGTCGGCCACGCATTCTCGAGCCGCGCGCGCGTGATCAACAGATCCGCATCGCGCGGCCTGGGCACGCTGCTCTCGCTGCTGTCGGCGGCGAGCTCGGGCTCCACCGTCAGCAGCGCCGCGAGCAGCAGGCGCTGCGGAATGACGGCGTGGACATCGACCCGCTCGACGGTCAGGTGCCCGACGCCCTCGGTGTGCGTGCCGTTGGTATGCGGCGTGATTGTCAGCACGCTGCAGTTGCAGCTCGCGCCGCTGGCAACGCGGCCGCTGAACTCACCGACCACCAATGGTGCGCTCGCGGCCGCCTGGGAGCCGAAGCAGCGCAACTGCGGCTCGCGAAAATCTATGACGCGAGCGAGGCTCAGGCCTGCGGCCAGATCGGCGAGCAATGGCACGCCGTCGATCTCCAGTCGCGCCCACTGGGCGCGCTCATTGCGTGGCATGCGCGCCGGCCGCCGGCTCGGGCGGCTCCATGACGGCGTGACAGCGCTTGCAGGTACGCAACGTCAGGCTGCCGAAGAAACGGTTGAATACCGGCGGAAACTGGGTCTCGATGTTGGCCAGGGCAAAGAACTCCTGGTAGAGCAGCCCCTGGCAGCGCTCGCAATACCATTGCAGGCCGTCGAGCTCGCCGGGTCGCCGACGCCGCTCGACCACGAGGCCCACCGAGTCGGCGTAGCGCTGCGGCGAATGCGGGGTAGCAGGCGGCAACAGCAGCAATTCGCCCGCGCCGATGGGCACGTCGAGGATGCGGCCACCCTGCACGACGCGCAACAGCATATTGCCCTCGATCTGATGAAAGAATTCCTCGGCCGGATCAACATGAAAGTCCTTGCGGCTGTTGGGCCCGCCGACTGCCATGACGATGAACTCGCTGTCCTGGTAGAGCAGCTTGTTGCCCACGGGCGGGCGCAGCAGCTGCCGGTTGTCGGCAATCCATTGCTTGAAGTCGATGGGCTTGAGAGGGTTCATCGTGATGGTTGCCGGCCGTCGGCAGGCCGGCAATGAGCGCACCCGGCCTGTTCGCGGCCCAGCCTGTTCGCGTATGTTAAGCGCATTGCCCCCAAGTGGCGACTGCAGGGCCGCGTTCATGTTCAACCATCGTGCAGCGACAATTGCGCTGCCGGCCATGCGGCCGCTGCGCCGGGCTCTGGCATGGGCCGGCTGTGCCGCGCTCGCAGGCTGCGCGTGGCATTGGCCGTGGCTGCATCGCACCGCACCTGCGCCGCAGCCCGTGCACGAAATATCGATCCAGGCGTCGAGCGGCGCCGACCCGCAGGCGATGGCCCGGATCGCGCAATACTGGGACCGCAACACACTGTTGCTCGATCTGACGGCGCTTGCGGGCGACGGCGAGGTCACGCTTGCGCCCGCGCCGACTCGCGGCTGGCCAATACGCCTGGAGTTTCGCGTGCGGCCGGGTGCCATCGCGCGCCTGGAAGTGCAGGCCAGCGCCCGCGTCGTATTCGAGGTGCCGGCGCAGGGCGAGGCGCTGGTGTTCAAGCTCGCCAGCGACGTCTATGGGCCGCAGAGCGCGCATATCACTGTTCGATGGAGCGCGGCTGACGGCTCGGCACACTGACCGGCAGGCACGAGACTGCGTCCAGATCCAGCGCGCTGAGCGTCCCGCCCCAGACACAGCCGGTATCCAGCGCCACGAGCCGATCGGCGCAATAAAAGCCGAGCGCTGACCAGTGGCCAAATATGATGCGCGCCTCGGCACTGGCCCGATGCGGCGCATTGAACCATGGGAGCCACGGCGGCCTGGCCGACTCGGGCTTGCCTTTTTGCGAGAAATCCACGCAACCGTCAGCCGTACAGAATCGCAGGCGCGTGAGCACGTTGATCACGAAACGCAGTCGCTCGAGCCCGGCGAGCGAAGGATGCCAGCGATCAGGCATATCCCCATACATCCCGGCGAGCAACGCGCGCGGGTCGCTGCGCAGCGCCTGCTGTACCTCGGCAGCCAACTGGATGGTCTGCGCCGCGTTCCATTGCGGCACCACCCCGGCATGCAGCAGCAGCTCATCGCTGCCGGCCTCGTGGTGCACGAGCGGCCGCTGCAGCAGCCACTCGAGCAGCGCGTTGCGGTCCGGGGCCGCCAGCACATCGTCCAGCGTATCGTTTTTGCGCAATCTCGCCCCTGCAATCGCCACCGCGAGCAGATGCAGGTCATGATTGCCGAGCACGCAGCGCGCGCTCTCACCCAGGCTGCGCACGAAGCGCAGTACCTGTAATGAGGCGGGTCCACGATTGACCAGATCACCGACGAACCAGAGCTGATCGCGGTCGGAACGAAAGCGGATGCGCGCGATCAGGTCACTGAGCTCAGCCGCGCAGCCCTGCACATCGCCGATGGCCCAGCGCGCCATGCGCTAATGCAGCATTCCCGGGATCGCGAGACGGAAAGCCGGAATGGCAGCGTCGAATGTTGCACCGTCATCGGCCACCATCTGATAGCTGCCCTGCATGGCGCCGACCGGCGTCTCTAGCACGGCGCCGCTGGAATAGCGGAAGCCCTGTCCCGGCTTGAGGTAGGGTTGCTCACCGACCACGCCATCGCCGCGTAGTTCCTGCGAGCGACCATTGGCATCGGTGATCACCCAATGCCGCGTGAGCAGTTTTGCCGGTACCTCGCCCTCGTTGCGGATCGTGATCGTGTAGGAGAACACATAGCGGCGCTCGCGCGGCTCGGACTGCTCCTCGAGATAGGCGGTCTCCACCTCGATGCTGATCTTATGAGGCACGTTGGCCATGATCTGAAGCTTAACGGATCGCAGCCGCGGCCGCGCGCGTCGCATCGGTCGCCCGCGCCAATGCACCATATTGTGCCGGCGCGAGCGTCTCGGCGCGCGCTCCCGAATCGATTCCCAGGGACTCGATCTGCGCGGCCGACAGTTGCCGGCCCAGGGCATTGCGCAGGGTCTTGCGCCGCTGCCCGAAAGCGGCTGTGACGACCTCGCCGTACGAAGGACTGCGAGACCAGGGCGGGGGCTCGTCGATGACCCGCAGGCGCACCACGGCCGAGCTCACACGCGGCGCGGGTCGGAAAGCGCCGGGTCCGACATCGAGCACGCGCGCCGCCGCGACGCGCGGCGCGAGCATCACGGTCAGCCGCCCATAGGCGCCGCTGCCCGGCGCGGCGACGATGCGATCGACCACTTCCTTCTGCAGCATGAAGTGCATATCAAAGATCACATCGGCCGCGTCCAGCAGGCGGAACAATAGCGGCGTGGAGATGTTGTAGGGCAGGTTGCCCACAACGCGCAGCCGCGCGCCGCGCGCCGCGGCCAACGCCCGCCAATCGAACTCGAGCGCGTCGCTCTCGTGCAGTCGCCAGCGCGGCTCGCTCGCAAAGCGCTCGCGCAACGCGGCAGCGAGCTCACGGTCGATTTCAATCGCATCGAGCTGCCCGGCCGCCGCGAGCAGCCGCGACGTGAGCGCGCCCTGACCCGGGCCGATCTCGACCGCCGCATCGCCCGGGTGCAGCCCGATTGCGGCCACGATGCGCGCAATGATCGCCGGGTCGTGCAGGAAATGCTGACCGAAGCGCTTGCGCGCGCGCATTACGGTAGTTGCGCGCTGCTCACGCGCGTGGCCATCTGGGCCGCCAGCTCGATCGCTGAGAGCAGACTGCCATGCTCGGCGCTGCCGCGGCCCGCCAGGTCCAGCGCGGTGCCGTGATCGACCGAAGTGCGCACGATGGGTAATCCCAGCGTGACATTGACGGCCTCGCCGAAGCCGGCGTGCTTGAGTACGGGCAGTCCCTGGTCGTGATACATGGCGAGCACGACGTCGTAGGAGCCCAGAATGCGCGGCACGAACACCGTATCGGCCGGCAGCGGGCCCTCGACGCGCAGCCCCAGCGCTCGCGCCTGGGCGATCGCGGGGCCGATGATGCGCTGCTCCTCGTCGCCCAGATAGCCGGCCTCACCGGCGTGTGGATTCAGACCGCACACGGCAATGCGTGCGCCGCGCAGTCCCCAGTAGCGCTCCAGATCCGTCGTGAGGATCTCCAGAATCCGCACCAGACCCGCGCTGCTCAGCGCGTCGCTCACGGCGCGCAATGGCAGGTGCGTGGTGGCGAGCGCGACCCGCATCGTGCCTGCGGTCAGCATCATCACGGGCAAGGCTGTGCCGGTGCGCTGGGCAATGTATTCAGTGTGGCCGATGAACGGAAAGCCCGCCTCGTTGATCAGCGCTTTGTGTACCGGCGCGGTCACGAGCGCGCAGAACTCACCGCTGAGGCAGCCATCCACCGCGCGGTCGATCAGCGCCAGCACCGCCGCGGCGTTGACGGGTTCGAGCTGTCCGGCCACGGCAGGGGCTGCCAGCGGCTGATGTAATACGCTCAGCCGTCCGGCGTCGTGTTCGACTGGGGTAGCGGCCCGGTAGTCGCACAATTGAAGCCGCAGTCCGAGCGCGCGCGCGCGCTGCGCCAGCATGGCGCGATCGCCCAGGCATACGAGCGGCCAGGCGCGGGATCGCCCGGCAATCGCCAGGCACAGATCCGGGCCGATGCCGGCCGGTTCGCCCGAGGTCAGCGCGATCGCAGAGTTCGGCCTCAGAGCCGCAGCTCGATGAAGGACTCGTCGCGGATCTGCTGCAGCCACAACTCTGTGGCCTCCTCGACGCGGCTGTCGCGCAACGCCTCGAAAGCGCGCTCTCGCGCCGCATCGGCCGAATTATCGAAGTCGCGATGGCCGAGCAATTGCATGATGTGCCAGCCGTACTGCGTGTGAAATGGCTCGCTGATCTCATTATCCTTGAGATTCTCCGCGACCGCCGCGAACTCCGGCACGAAGGTATCCGATTGCGCCCAGCCCAGATCGCCGCCGGCGACTGCCGACATCGGATCCTGTGAATTGGTCTTGGCGAGCACCATGAAGTCCTCCTTGCCCGCGAGGACCTGATCGCGCATGTGCGTGAGTTTCTGTCGCAAAGTGGCGTCGTCTTCGATTTCGTTGGGCTTGAGCAGGATGTGGCGCACATGTACCTGCTGCACCATCTGCGGGCCGCCCGCCGCGCGCACTTCATTGAGCTTCACGATGTGAAAGCCGCTCGCGGTCTGCAGAATGTCGCTGGTATCGCCCGGCTGCAAGGTGCCGATGACATCGCCCAGGAAGGTCGGCAGTTCCGAGCCCTTGCGCCAGCCGAGCGAGCCGCCTTCGAGCGCGGTCTCGCTGGCTGAATAGGTGATCGCGAGCTTGGCGAAGTCCTCGCCGTTGCGCGCGCGCTGTTCGACTTCCTGCGCGCGTTTGCGAGCCTGCTCGAGTTGCGCGGGCGTGGCGTCCTGCGCGAGCGCAATCAGAATGTGCGAGACGTTATATTCGTTGGCCGCCGAGGCCGTCTTCTTCTGCCTCTCCAGGTACTGATCGAGCTCACGCGGCGTGATGTTGATGCGCTGGACCACGTCGCGCGAGCGCAGGATCTGGCGCGCAATCTCGCGCTTCAGATCGATGCGGTATTCGGCGTACTCGATACCGTCGGCCGCCAGCCGGGCAGGCAATTGTTCGAGCGTGAGGTTCTGCCGCTTGGCGATGTCCGCCATCGCGGCATTGACCTGCTCGTCCGATACCTTGATGCCGGCGCGATCGGCGTGCTGGGCCTGGATCTCCTCGAGCACCAGGCGCTCGAGCACCTGCGAGCGGATCACGTCCTCATCGGGCAACGGTATGTTCTGACTGCGCAGGCGCACGGTGATCTCGCGCATCTGCCCTTCGAGCTCGCCCTGGAGCACAACCCCATCGTTGACCACCGCGACGACGCGCTCGAGCATCTGGCCATGCGTGGAGAGCTCTTTCCTGGCCGTAACGGCGTGGGCGCCGCCGGCCGCCAGCGCGCCCAAGGCGGCGGCAAGCAGGTAGGTACTCAACTTAACTTTCATGAAATGCTCACTCGCATCAATGGCTTATCTTAGAAAAGCGGCTGCCGGTTGGGCGAGCTCGAGTATCCCCGAATCGACTGCTCAAGGAAAGTGCTGACCTGGCTTCCGACACTGGACAGCCCGGTGAGTTCCAGCTGGAAGGACACCCCGCTGCTGTACTCGCCGGTGCGGGTGCTCAGCGAGCGCTGCCAGAGCGCGCGAATGCTCCAGCAGGTGCCCCGATACTGGAAGCCGGCAAAATCCTCGATGGACTGGGGCGCAATCGGAGTGGTTGTGGCGCTGGGCGCGCTGAATAGAGAGTACACCGCGCGCGCATAGGCATCCCAGTGCTGCGCGACGGGCCACGCCACAGAGGCGTCGATCTGCTCGAGCTCGCCGCTGCGATAGCGGTAGCTGATATTCGCAACCTGCTGGTTGCTCGGGTGGTACTGCAGCGTCACCTCGTCCTGCTCGATGCCTGAGACGGACGGACTGGAGGCGATGTCGACCTGCAGGTTCCAGTTCCTGTAGGCGCTCAGCACGATCTGGGCGATCAGGCTCGACGTGCTCAGCGAATCCAGCGCTTGCTCGGGCAGCGTCACACGCGGCTGGCGGAAATAGACTGCCTGACCGATGGTCGCGCTGAGGTAACGTGCGCCGCTCGCGGAGTCGAAGATCTGCGTGGTCAGGCCCATCGTCAGGCCGTTCTCATCGCCGATTCGATCCAGACCCAGGTAGCGATTGGGCCTGAACAGCTCGAACAGATTCGGGTCGGGCGTAGCCGAATCAAAGACCGGCAGGCCATTCTGGTCGCGGTACGGGATGTAGACATACATGGCCCGCGGCTCGAGCGTCACGTAGCGCACGCCATCGGAACCGCTGAGCCGCTCGAACTGCAGGCCGCTGTCGATGCTCAGAATCGGCAGGCTGCGCTGCGGCGAGCTCGACTCGCCATCTGCATCGCGCAGCGCATATTGCGTGAATTCCCAGGCCGCGTTGGGCCGCAGGAAATAGCCCGGGCCGCTCAGATCCAGACCCAGCTGAGGCTTCGCATCCAGCCGCCAGCCACTCACGTTCACCGCGGCGGTGCCGATGCCCGCAGCCGCCGCGCATTCCAGCGCGTTTGTGGGACAGCCCGCGCGCGTGAAATTGACCAGCTCGCTGTCGAAGCCGGTCTGCAACTTCGTCCAGTCCGGCGGCGACCACAGCGCCGCGGCCGTCAGGCGCGGCAGCTGGATGTAGGGGCGATCGGCGACCGGCAGGGTATCGTCGATGGTCTGGTAGCCGACGAGTTCGGCGCGCAGGTCCCAGATGTCATCGCGATGCATGGCGGCGAGGCTGCGCATCAGGAACGGCGTGCTCGTGCTCTGCGTGCCCTGCGTGAAATCCTCGAAGTACTCGTCATCGCTGACATTCTCGAAGTTCACGTCGATGCGCGTATTCCACCCCAGCTGATAGCGGTCGATCAGACGCACATAACTGCGATCCGAGTCGGTTTGAGTGTCGTGCGGCATGATGTCGGCATCGATAGTGCCGCGGTTCGATTCGCTCAGCAGGCGATATTCGCCGCCAAGATCCAGGCCGCGGGTCGAGTAGTAGGTCGGGGTGAAGGTCGCATCCTGGTTGGGGGCGATGTTCCAGTACCAGGGCTCACCGAGGAAGGCGCCGCTGCGGCTCGAGCTGCCGAAGTTCGGAAACAGCAGCCCGCTTTCGCGCGCATTGCTCAACGGGAATGAGATCCAGGGCAGGTACAGGATCGGTACGCTTTCGAAATCCACGATCGCGCCGCGGCCCACGCCGCGGCTCGCATCGACGTCCAGCCTGAGCTCGCGAGCCCGGATCTGCCAGTCGGCGCGCGGTTGCGGGCAGCTCGTATAGGTCACCGCTCGCAGGGTGACGATATTGCCGGCACTGAGCGCGATCTGATCGGCGGTGGCGTGACCCGGTCGCTGCAGAAAATCCAGCCGCGCGCGGCTGAACACCCCGCCCTCTTCGCCATAGTGGCCCGCATCGCCCGCGACCAGCACGATCGGATCGCGGTAACGCACCGAGCCGCTCACATCGATGCTGTTGCTGTCGCTATTGTAAGTGGCGCGCTCGGCCTGGATCTCGCGCTGACCCATATGCACGTCCACCTGCCCGGTGAGCTCGAGCTTGCCGTCGGCCCCGTTAGCCCGCAATGCGCTGTAGGTGACCTCGCCCGGCAGCTCGCCGTGCTGACCCTTGAGGGACTGCAGCAGATCGGTCGGCGCGGCCGCTGCCGCCAGCCATATCGGCGCGATCGTCTGCCAGGGCTCGATGCACAACGCCTCGGCACCGAGCGCCACGCACGGCGCTGCAAAGCAGAGCGCCGCGCCGCACAGCGTGCGCAGGTGCGGGGATGGCATCATGTGCGGTCATTATAATGATCGCCTGCGACTTAAATGTTCACATGATCGGCAGCGACCCACGTCTCGAACAACTGCAGGAGTGGCTGCGCAGCGAGCTGCGCCTGGCCGTCGTGCGCGTGGCACCGGCCTCGGCTGATGCGAGCTTTCGGCGCTATTTCCGCGTCTGGAGCGCCGATGGCGCGACGCGCATTGTCATGGACGCGCCGCCGGAGCTGGAGGATATCGGACAGTATCTGCGCGTCTCGGCGCTGCTCGAGCGCTGCGAGGTTCACGTGCCGCGAGTGGATGCGAGCGATCTGCAGGGCGGATTCGTGTTGCTGGAGGATCTGGGCTCGAACCAGTATCTGTCGCAATTGCGCGCCGGTGAGGATGTCGATGCACTCTACGACGATGCGCTCGCTACGCTGCTGCGCATACAGATCAACGGCCGTGAAGCCGCACGCGAGCTGAGCGCGTATGACCGCCCGGTGCTCGCGCGCGAGATGGCGCTGATGCCTGAGTGGTTCTGTGCGCGTCACCTGCGACTGCAGCTCGGGGACAGCGAGCGCGCGCTGCTGGCTGCAACGTTCGATGTCATCATCGCCGAGGCGCTCGCGCAGCCGCAGGTGTTCGTGCACCGCGACTATCATTCGCGCAATCTCATGCGCCTCGAGCATCGCAATCCGGGCGTCATCGACTTTCAGGACGCGCTCATCGGCCCCAGCGCCTATGACCTCGCGTCGCTGCTCAAGGACTGCTACATCGAGTGGCCGCGAGCGCGCGTGGAGGCGTGGGTGCGCGCTTATCGCGCGCAGCTCATTGCAGCCGGAGGCGAGGGCGGCGGCAGTGAATCGCTGTTCCTGCGCTGGTTCGATCTGATTGGTCTGCAGCGGCACATCAAGGTCCTGGGCATCTTCGCGCGGCTGTGGTATCGCGATGGCAAGAGCGGCTACCTCGCCGATCTGGCGCGCACGCTCTCTTACGTGCGCGAGACCGCGCGGCGTTTCGAGGAGCTGCGGGAATTCTCGCTCTGGGTGGATTCGCGACTGGCGCCGCAATTGCCGCAGGCCAATGCGCGTGCGCTCTCCGGGGCGCCGGCTTGAGCCAGGGCGGCATGGCGAGCAGCGGCGATGTGGTCGAGCGTGCCATGGTGCTGGCCGCCGGTCGCGGCGAGCGCATGCGGCCGCTCACCGATCACACGCCCAAGGCATTATTAAGCGCGCGCGGTCAGCCGCTGATCGTGCGTCATCTCGAGCGCCTGGCGCGCAGCGGCGTGCGCGAAGTGGTCATCAACATCGCCTGGCTCGGTGAACGGCTGCGCGCCGTGCTGGGTGACGGCAGCGCCTGGGGTGTGCTGATCCACTACAGCGACGAGGGCGCGGAGGCGCTGGAGACCGGCGGCGGCATCTTGCGCGCGTTGCCCTGGCTCGGCAGCGCACCGTTTCTCGTCGTCAACGCCGATGTCTATACGGATTTTGATTTCGCAGCGCTGCATATAGAGGCCGACGCGTTGGCGCAATTGCTGCTGGTACCCAATCCCGCTCACCATCCCGACGGCGATTTCGCGCTCGAGCAGGGTCGAGTGCTCGAGCGCGGCGCTGCGCGCTGGACCTATGCTGGCATCGGGCTGTATCGCCCGGAGTTATTCCACGGCTGCGAGCCGGGCCGCTTTCCACTGCTGCCGCTGCTGCAGCGGGCCAGCGCGGCCGGGCGCCTGCGCGGTCAACTGTATTGGGGCCAATGGAGCGACGTGGGCACGCCCGAGCGCCTGGCCGCCCTGGGTTGAGCCCGGCGCGGGCGCGGGCTACGGCAATTGCGCTAAAATCAGCCCTGCGCCTGCGGGGCGCGCCGCCGACCTTTGCCTGACCCCCATGAGCACTTTCCAGGGCATTGCAATCATCAGCGATGCGAGCGCGCGCGCCGGCAGCGCATCGACGGCGCCGAATGCCTGCGAGCCGGCGGTGCGCAGTGGGCAGAAGTATCGAACCGCGCAGGGCTTCAGCGCGATCAAGGATGGCATCAAAGCGCGCGGCGGCGCTGATCGCAGCGCACTCTTGGGCAAGCCACGCTGGCTGCGCGCACCGCTCGCGGCCGGGCAGGGCTATGACTTCGTGCGCCGCACGGTGCGCGCGCACCGGCTCGCGACCGTCTGCGAGGAGGCCAGGTGCCCGAACATCGGCGAGTGCTGGAACGCCGGCACCGCGACCATCATGCTGATGGGCGCCGTGTGCACGCGCGCCTGCCGCTTCTGCGCGGTCGATACCGGCAATCCGCACGGCTGGCTCGACGCCGACGAGCCGGCAAATCTGGCCGAGAGCGTCGCGCTGTTGCGCCTCAAGTACGTGGTACTGACTTCGGTCAACCGCGACGATCTGGCTGACGGCGGCGCCGCGCATTACGCCGCTTGCATACGCGCCATCAAACAGCGCTGTCCGGGCACGGCCGTCGAGGCCCTGACGCCGGATTTTCAGGGCGTCGCGCGCGACGTGCAGACCGTGGTGCAGTCCGGCCCGGACGTGTTTGCGCAGAACCTCGAGACCGTGCGCCGGCTCACTCATCCGGTGCGCGACCCGCGCGCTGGCTACGCACAGACGCTGGCCGTGCTCGCACTGGCCAAGCGCCATCGCTCGCAACTGCTCACGAAGAGCAGTCTCATGCTCGGACTGGGCGAGAGCGAGACGGAAATCGCCGAGTGCATGGACGATCTGCGCGCGGCGGGCGTGGATATCCTCACACTTGGCCAGTATCTGCGGCCGACTGCGCACCATCTGAGCGTGGAGCGCTACGTCACGCCCGAGCAATTCGAGGTTTATCGCAGCTGGGGACTGGAGCGCGGATTTCGCGAGTGCGTTTCCGGCCCGCTGGTGCGCTCGAGCTATCGCGCCGAACAGGCGCTCGCGCGCAACAACGTCGGACTGGCTGGCCCGGCCGGCGCGGCCGAGCGCAGCGGCCCGTGATGCTCGCGCCGAGCACGGCGCAGGTGCGATGGCTCGGCCGCGTCGCCTATGAGCCAACCTGGCGTGCCATGCAGCGCTTCACCGAGCAGCGCGATGCGAGCTGCCCCGATGAAATCTGGCTGCTCGAGCACGAGCCGGTATTCACGCTCGGCATGAACGCGGATCGCTCGCACCTGCTCGCGCCCGGAGATATTCCGGTGCTGCAGATCGACCGTGGCGGCCAGGTGACCTACCACGCTCCCGGACAGCTCGTCGTCTATGCGCTGATCGACCTGCGCCGCGCCGGGCTCGGGGTGCGCGCGCTGCTGTCCGCCCTGGAGCTCAGTGTCATCGACTATGTGGCGGCCTTGGGCATTCAGGCGCAGTGCCGCCCCGAGGCGCCGGGTGTGTACGTCGAGGGGCGCAAACTCGCCAGCGTCGGGCTGCGCGTGCGGCGCGCCGGCAGCTATCACGGCCTCGCCTTCAACATCCACATGGATCTGGAGCCTTTTCAACGCATCAATCCGTGCGGCCATGCCGGCCTCCAGATGACGCAACTGGCTGCACTGGGCGGCCCGGACGATGTCGCTGAGGTGGCCGCCGGATTTGCACCGGTACTGCTCTCGCGGCTGGCCATGCACGGCACCGCATGAGCGCAGCGCAGTATTCGGTCGGGCTGTTGGGAACGCTCGCGATGCTGCTGGCGCTGATCATCCTCGTGGCAATCCCGCTCAAAGTCGGCGCGCATCTGGCCGATGCGAAGCGCAAGGGGATACTCTGGTGTGGCCTCGCCGCCGTGATCGGTGTGATGGCGGGCGAGCTGGCGGCGCGTCTCATTGGCGGCTATATCGGCGGCCCGCTCGCGGCATTTCTGGGCTTCATCATCGCGATTCGCTATCTGCTCGGCACCACGCTGGCGGGCGCTCTGGGTTTGACGATCATAGCGCTGGTCGTGGCATTGCTCGGCTTCTGGGCACTGGCGCACTTGTGGCTCCTCGTGGGCGGGGACGCGAGCAATATCCGCGCCATATAATTCGCGTCGCGCGCCCGGAGCAATTGCGACACAATGAAGACGCCGTGATATCAATCCCCTTGATCCGGTTCGCCACAGTCCAGGATGCGCACGCCATCGCCGAGATGTCGCGCGACTATATCGAGCACGGGCTCGGCTGGAGCTGGACCACGCTGCGTGTGCGCGCGGCGATTCACGACCCGTGCAGCAACGCGATCGCGATTGGCGCTCGCAGCGCCATAGTCGGCTTCGGCATCATGCAGTATGGCGAGTTCAGCGCGCACCTGGCGCTGCTGGCGGTGCATCCGGACCACCAGCAGCACGGGCTCGGGGCGCGGCTCATCGATTGGCTCGAGCAGCCCGCGCGCATCGCCGGCATCGAGCGCATCCTGGTCGAGGCGCGCGCCGACAATCCGCGCGCGATCGCGTTTTATCGCAGGCACGGGTACGCGCCGTGCGGCAGGGTGGAGCGCTACTACCGGGGCATCATCGATGCGGTGCAGCTGGAGAAAAGGCTCGCCGCGCCCGTGCACGAGTCCAGGTCTGCGCCGTGAGAGCCCTGGCATTGCACCTGATGGTCAGTGCGCTGCTGCTGTGGCTGGTCAGCTACATCGTCACGGGGATTCATCTGGGCGGATTCGGCTCCGCGCTGCTCGCTGCGCTGGTGCTCGGGGTCGTGAACTTTCTGGTGCGCCCGATTCTCATCATCGTGACTTTGCCGATCACGATTCTGACGCTTGGTCTGTTTCTGATCGTCATCAATGCGCTGATGCTGATGCTGACCGCAGCGATCGTGCCGGGATTCGCCGTGGACGGGTTCAAATCGGCGCTGCTCGCCGGGCTGCTGCTGGGATTGTTCAACCTGGCGGCGAGCGCGCTCTTGCAGCGTCCTGGATCACGGCCATGAGATCGCCTCAGAGCACCAGCAAAACCTGCGGACACAGCTTGAGCGCAGCGAACAGCGTGGCGATCTGCGCTTCACTCGTGGCGCGGATGACATAGGTTATGCCGATGAAATGATTCTCGGCGGAGCTGCGCTCGGTGACGAGCGAGAGATCCACCGGCCCGGCGTTACTGGCGACGATTGCATCCACACGTGAGCGCACGCCTGGCTCGGCCCGCACCATCACCTTGACCGGATAATCGCAGGGGAAGCTCACTCGCTCGGGCTCGTCGTTGGTCATAAAGTGGTGATGCCATGCACGGCGGATATGAGCCGTCCTTGTATGTATTACATTCCTTTTCCTGCGCCCTTGCAGGATTCTCACTGGCCGCCAAACCGACAGGTTACAGCTGGTATTTCAGGCGTTTGTGCTACGATACGGCTCGATCGTCGAGCGTGCGTGTTTCGATCGTCGAGCCGAAGCGCCTGCGATCAGGGTGACAGGATCTACGCTTCGCAGGCTCGTGAGACGCTCTCTCCCCGACCTCGTTGTTGCTCCTGCCATGTGTGACCCTCAATGGTCAAACTGTTCTGGAGAGTGTGACTTTTATGGCGAAGATTTATGTAGGTAATCTACCGTTCACGGCCAGTGAGGCCGAAGTGCGAACGTTGTTCGCACAGCATGGGACTGTGGAAGCCGTGTCGCTGCCGACTGATCGCGAGACCGGTCGTCCGCGTGGCTTTGGATTCGTCGAGATGAGCCAGGCCGATGCCGCTCGTGCGATCCAGAGTCTGAACGGCTATTCGATGAACGGGCGTCCGCTGCGCGTCAATGAGGCTCAGGACAAGCCGCGCACTGGCGGCGGTGGACGGCCTGGTGGCGGCGGTGGCTTCCGCGGCAATGGCGGTGGCGGTGGTGGCGGCGGCGGTGGTGGCGGTCGCTGGTAAGCGGCTCGCGACACTTTGAACGCACTGAAGGGCCCGGGCTAGTCCCGGGCCTTTCTTTGTGGGATCGCGCTCAATGCGGGTTGCCATCGTGTTCTTCGGACTGGCGCGCTCGCTGCCCCGCACGATCGAGAATATCCGCCGCAATATCTACGCGGCGAATGTCGCGGATGGGTTTTCCTTCTGCACCTTTGCTTCCCTGAACCTGCTGCGCAATCTGAACAATCCGCGCGCGGGCGAGCTCGATGTCGCGCTCGATCCGGCCGATGCCTACCTGCTGAACGCGGATTTTTATCTGCTCGCGCAGCAGGACGATGCCTCGATCGCCGCGCCGCTCGCGGCCGCGCAACGCCAGGCCGATGCGTACCACGACGACTGGTGCGCGACCCGCAATCTGCTGCACCAGTTGGCGAGCCTGCGGCGCGCGTGGGCCGCGTGCACGCAGCCGCAGCACGGGCGCTTCGATTATTTTCTCTTCGTGCGCCCGGATCTGCTCTACCTGGACAGCTTCCAGTTGGCGAAACTCGCCGCGCTATTTGCCGGTGCGGGCAACATCGCTCTGCCGGCCTGGCAACGGCACGGCGGCTTCAATGACCGCTTCGCGTTCGCCGATGCGTCGGCCGCGCACCATTACGCGCAGCGCCTGAGCCTGGTAGCCGAGTACTGCGGCCTCGCGCCGCTGCATGCCGAACGCTTGCTGGCCTATGCGCTGGACAAGGGGCAATGCAAGGTCTGCGCGCTGCCCGTGCGCGCTCAAAGGATCCGCGCACATGGGGCGAAGGTCAGGGAGACATTCAGCGGCATCAACAGCAACCTGCCGCGCAAGCCGCAGCGCTTTGAGCTCGACAGCACGCGCCGTCCGCTCTTTCCTCGCTAACGCGTGCGAGTCGCCTCGCGATGCGCCTGGATGCTGGGCAATATCAGCACGCGGCGCGCGAGACTCTCGGCCGACCAATACTGCGCACGCTCGTAGTACTGCGGCACCGATGCGGCCTGCGGCGGGATGATGACCCAAGGCTGTTTGGAGGCCGTGTATATGTGTATGTCCGGCGGCAGCTGATCCGGCGTATCCAGCGTGCCCACGCGAATGAACCGGATCACAGGGCCCGCTCCCGCGTAGTTGCTCCAGACAGCAACCCGGCAGACGGGGCAGCGCGCGATGTGTTGCCCCTGCCCGCTCTGCGAGGGGGTGCTGACGAGTTGCGGTTCCGCTGCCAGATGCACCACGAAATCCGCCTCGATCAGCGCGTTCAACGCGAACGACGCGCCGCTCTCGCGCTGGCACCAGCGACAGTGACAGCAATGCACGATCAGCGGTCGCCGCGTCATGCGATAGCGGATGTGCCCGCAAGCACAGCCGCCATCGAGCGCAAACACCTCGTCGTTGAGCACTCAGGCCAGGGCCGTGCGATACAGCGCCAGCAATTTGCTCCACGCGCGCTCGGCGTCGGGCTTGTTGTAGATGGGCTTACCGCTTTGCGCCGGCATGTCGGGCACACACCAGCCGTGCTGGGCGTCGGCATAGACTTCGATCTCGGCCGGGACCTGCGCGGCGGCGAAGGCCTCGCGCAATTTATCCTTGGCATCCGGCTGGCGCATGTCATCATTCGACGCGATCGCGATGTACAGGCGCGCCTTGATCTGCGGCGCCAGCAGATGCGGACTGTCGGGCTTATCGGTCACCAGTCCCCCACCATGAAATGAAGCGCCGGCGCCAACTCGATCGTGTCCGAGCGCGGCGCTCTTCAATACCAGCGGCCCGCCCATGCAGTAACCTTGCGTGCCGAGCTTCCTGGCCTTGTTCACCTGGGGCTGGGCATCGAGAAATGCCAGATAGGCCGCGGCGTCCGATTCGGCCGCTCCGGGCGCATTGAGCGGCCCCATCAGGGGTGGCAGCTTCGCCCGGTCCGCATCATTCTGAAAGTTGAAGTTGGAGAGGTCGCCAAATACCGGCGCCTTGGCGGTGCGATAAAAGGGATTCGGCACGAGTACCGCATAGCCCTGCGCCGCCAGGCGCTGGCCCAGCTCGCGAAACGCGGGCCGCAGCCCGAAGGCATCCGTCCAGATCAGCACGCCCGGATGGGCGCCCTTGGCCGGATGAATGAAGGCAGCATCGCACGTTCCGTCGCGCGTTTTGATCTCGACATCGCGCGTGACGGGTTTCATAGCCGCCGCGGATGCCGTATGCGTCGCCGCGGCGAGGCCCACGGCCGCCGACAAGGCGACGAAATCGCGTCGCGAGCGCTTGTCCGCAGCGCTATCAGCGCCCCGTGCATCCTGATCGTCGCTCTTCATGGCCCGGCTCCTTAGGTTCGGCTACAGCGCGTTCTGCACGCGGCATTTTACACTCAAGATTGACGTGCCTAGTATCGCGCTTATGAATGCAGTGGGCGCAGCGTTGCAATTCCCCGGTCGTATCGGCCTTGGCACCTGGCACATGGGCGCCTCGCGAAGCGCACGGCGACAGGAGATAGCCGCGGTCGCTCGCGCACTGGATCTGGGTTACCGGTTGTTCGACACGGCCGAGATGTATGCCGATGGCGGCGCGGAGCAGGTGCTGGGCGGCGCTTTGAAGAGCTTTGGCACATCGCGACGTGCAGAGCTGTGCATCGTCAGCAAGGTACTGCCGAGCAATGCCAGCCGCCGCGGCACGATTCGCGCCTGTGAAGCCTCGCTCGCACGCCTGGGCTGCCAGTACCTGGATTTGTATTTGCTGCACTGGCGCGGCTCGTATCCGTTCACCGAGACGCTGGCGGGATTCGAGGAGCTGCTGCAGCGGGGTCTGATCCGTTATTTTGGTGTCAGCAATCTCGACATCGGCGAGCTCGAGCTCTGGCTCGAGGCCGAACGCAAGCTCACAGCGCGGGCGACGCTGCAGTGTAACCAGCTGTATTACTGTTGCGCCGCGCGCGCCATAGAGTTCGCACTGCTGCCCTGGCAGCGCGCCCGCGGCATCGGCACGATGGCCTACTCACCGCTGGGGCAGGGTACGTTGACGCACAATCCGGTTCTGCAGCGCATAGGCCACGAGCGCGGCGTCACGGCAGCACAGATCGCCCTCGCATGGAGCGTGCGCGAACCCGACGTCGTGGCGATACCCAAGTCCATCGACCCGCAGCGCTTGGAGGAGAACCTGCGCTCTGCGGATCTGCAGTTGAGCGGCGCGGAGCTGGCCCGGATCGATCAGGCGTTTGCGCCGCCGCGCTCCAAGCAGCCGCTCGAGACGACGTGATCACGCGCGCGTGGCTGCCACGCTTTGCGCCGGCGCTGCTGCTCGTGCTCGCGGCCCCTGTCACGGCCATGGCCGATACTCGAAGCGCCTGCGATTATCTGACGCGCACGATCGAGGCACAGCCGGGCTCGGCACTGTTTCTGGCCAGTTATCCGGCGGTGGAGCACGGACCCTTGCAGCAGGCGGCCTTTCTGTATGACAACGCCGTGACCGCGATCGCGCTGGTGGGCTGCGGGCAGAGCGCACAGGCGCGCCGCATCGGCGATGCGATCGTGCTGGCCCTGGAACATGATCGATATTGGCACGACGGGCGATTGCGCAATGCCTACGCGGCCGGGGCGGTGAGCGCTGCGCCGCTGAAGCTTCCCGGCTGGTGGGACGCGGGGGCAGGCCGCTGGCTCGAAGATGGTTATGCGGCCGGCAGCGACAGCGGCAATATGGCCTGGGCGATGCTGGCGTTGCTGAGCCTGGACACGCGCCCCGATGATCGTTACCGGCGAGGCGCGACGCGAATCGCTCAATGGCTCACCACGTTGCGCGACGAGCGCGGAGCCGGCGGCTTTACCGGCGGCTGTTTCGGCCACGAACCGCAGCCGAAACACCTGGCGTGGAAGTCGACGGAACACAACGTCGATCTGGCGGCGGCCTTCGCGCGACTGGCCGCGGCCAGCGAGGATGCGCGCTGGGCCGCGCAGGCTGCAGCAGCCACGAGTTTCGTTGATGCGATGTGGAGCGCGCCGCGCGGCAGCTTCGCGGTGGGTACGCTCGCGGACGGTCAGACGATCAATCCAGTGCTTGCTCTGGATGCGCAGATCTGGCCTCTGCTGGCACTGCCGCAGGCGAGCGAGCACTACGGCGCGGCTCTCACGCTCGGCGCCGAGCGTCTGCGCAGCGGACAGGGCTATACCTATAGTGAAGCGGGCGGCGGGGCCTGGACCGAGGGCAGCGCGCAGGTGATCGTGCTGCTCAAGCGTCTGCACCGCACGGATGCGGCCCGCAGCACGGCGGCTGCCGTCACGGCGGCGCGCGCGAGCGATGGGGGCTACTACGCCACGGCCGTGGCCGCTGTACCGACCGGTTTCATGCTCGCGACCGACCCGGACAAGCAGCGCATGTATCTGCATCTGGAGCATCTGGGCGCCAGCGCCTGGGCAGCGCTCGCCGAGCAGGGATTCAATCCGTTCACGGCCGCGCGCACTTTGCCGCATTGAGATCAGCCATGCAGTCACTGGTCAGCTCAGAATGGCTCGGGCAGCAGATCGGCAGCGATGACCTGCGAGTGTTCGATGCGACGCTGTATCTGCCAACCGAGCAGGTTGACGCACGTGCGCAATATCGTGCCGCGCATCTGCCGGGGGCGCGCTTTTTTGATATCGATCTGATCGCCGATATCGAGTCCACACTGCCGCACATGGCGCCGACGCCCGCACGGTTCGAGCACCTGCTGGCTGAGCTCGGCGTGAGCCGGCAGCACCGCATCGTGTTCTATGACCAGAAAGGAGTGTATTCATCGGCCCGGGGCTGGTGGCTCATGCGATTGTTCGGCCACGCACACGCGGCGGTGCTGGACGGTGGCCTGCCCAAATGGCGCGCCGAGGGTCGCGCACTGACCAGCGGCGAGGAGCCGGCGCCGAGTCGCGGCAACTATCGCTCCAGCTTCAACGCCCGCTATCTTCGCGGGCTGGGCGATGTGCTGGCCAACGTGTCGACCGGCCGGGAACTCCTGCTCGATGCGCGCTCGGCCGAGCGCTTTTATGCACGCGTGCCCGAGCCACGCGCGGGTCTGCGCGGCGGCCACATTCCGGGCAGCCGCAATCTGCCCTATACGCAGCTGCTGCTTGACGCTCGCACGCTGCTGCCGGCGGCTGTACTGCGCGCGCGCTTCAGCGCCGCCGGCGTGACGGCCGAGAGCGCCGTGGTCACCAGTTGCGGCTCGGGGCTCACGGCCGCGGTGCTCAGCCTCGGGCTCGAGGTCGCAGGCCTGCCCGGCGGCGCCCTGTACGATGGCTCCTGGGCGGAGTGGGGCGCTCGCGAGGACACGCCGATCGAGTCTTAGCGCCTTGGACGCCTCGGCTCAGCAGTCACGTGGCGCGGCGGCGCGCGATGGCTTAGGGTATTCGTTTACCCACGATGATGACGTCCATGCCCGAACCCGCAACTCCGGCCCAAACCCGTGTTGCCTCGCCCAGCGGCGCGGCTGCCGGCGCTGGCGCGCCGCCCGGCCGCATCGATGGTCTGCGCGTCATCGCTATCTTCAAATATGCCAAAGCATTGCTGCTGATCATCACCAGCTATGGGGTGCACAAACTGCTGGATCCGGCACTGGTGGAGAAAATCCGTCTGTGGTCCGCGACGCTGACCGATCGGGTCGATCAGCGCCTGATATTGCGCGCACTGAGCTGGGTGGAGGGCCTGGGTGCGAACCGGCTGCAGCTCGTGGTCGCGGTAGGGGTCGCCTATACGGTCGTGGTCCTGGTCGAGGCGACCGGACTGTGGTTGCGCCGGCAATGGGGTAAGTGGTTCACCGTGGTGCTGACGGCCTCACTGATACCGTTTGAGGTATGGGATTTGTATTCGCGGCCCCCGGGCCGCCGGGTCACCGTGCTGGCCACCCTCACGGTCAATATCATCATCCTTGCGTATCTGATCTACGTGCTGCGCACAGGCCAACAGCGACGCGGCCAGCTCGAGGCCGGCTGAAGCGCCCGGCGCAGGCTCGCTAGCCCGCGCGAGTTTGACCGGTCCGCTGCCGTTCAGACCAGGTTGAGATCGACCGGTGGGGTCTGCGCGAAGATGCGCTCGCCTTGCGCTGCCGAGAGGCCCCAGAGCGAGCGAAACAGCCCCCCGAGCACTGCGCGATAGTCGTTGAGCACGGGATAGTCCCGGTCCTGGAAGAGGCTCGCGCGTTCGAGTCGGATCTGGTTTCCCGCCAGACGAGCACCGTTGATTGAGCCGCCCAGTACCCAGTAGACGGTGCCATGGCCATGATCGGTGCCGCGGTTGCCGTTTTCGCGGAACGTGCGACCGAATTCCGACAGCACCACCACGACGGTATTGTTCCACTCACTGCCGAGCGAGTTGGCGTAGGCCTGCAGGCCGCGTCCGAGGTTGGTCAGGTTATTGGCCAGTGTGCCCTGCGCGGCGCCTTCGCCCACGTGCGTATCCCAGCCCCCGACATCGATGAAGCCGACGCGGTAGGTGTCGCGCATGAGCCGGCCCATGCGCTCGGCTTCGAGTTCAAAGCCCTTGGTATTTATGGCATCCCGATTGGCGCCGTTCATCTCTTCGGCCATCTGCTGAGCCACCTCCTGACGCAATTCCAGGCCGCTGTCGACCGCGGCCTGCAAGGGGTGACCGGCATACATAGCGCTCAGGATGTGCGCCTGGCGATCATCGAAGGGCGGTTTGCCGACGCTCTTGAGCGACAGATTCGGCACGGCGGCGGTGCCCTGGAAGGCCAGCGGCAAGGCGTCGGTAAAGGCGATCGGTGCGCTATTGGTGGCGCTGCCAATCAGAGTCTCGGACAGGCGGGCCAGAAATCCCGAGCGATAATTGCGCGCGCTATTGACCGGCTGACCCAGCTCGATGCTGTCCTGGGTCTCGAAGTGGCTGCGTGTCAGATCATCGGTACCGGCGAAGGGCACGAAGGCGACCTGCCGTTGCAGGTACATCGCGCCGATCGTGTCGCGCACGCACGGCGCAAGCGCCCAATCGGCATCCAGCGCCATCGCGCCGCCGCTCGCGGCCGCGTCCGGCCTGGCGATGGCGATGTTCGGCCGTGATTCGTAGTAAAAGCTGCTTGAATAAGGTATCAGCAGATTGGTCGAATCGTAGCCACCACGCAGAAATACCAGCAGGAAGCGCGGGCCGGAGGTCGGCGCCGCATACAGTCGGCCGGCGCTACCCAGGCCGACCAGCGCGGCGCTGCCCCATCTCAACAGTTCACGGCGATTCATGATGGATCCTTCAGCACTTACTCATAGCTGAACTCAGGGGAGGATAGAAGGAACGTGTTCCATTCCTGTGGAGAATTAGCCCGTTCGAGCGCCGCGCGCGTGTTGGCGGCCAGATACGGCTCCACGGCCTCGAAGTACAGGCGGTTGGACAGCTGCGGAAAGCCGGTCCTGGTCGGCGCGGTGCCGTCCTCGGGGTCGAACAGCCCGGCGTTGCCCGAGCCGATCGCGCGCGCTATCTCAAAGCGATGGCTCAGCTGCCCGGAGCTGGCCCAGCTCAGCTCGGCCAGCGGATAACCATCCGGCGTCTGCCGGCCATACGGGGCTTCGCCCAGGCCATTGAGCCAGTTGAGCAAGGGCCGCGTGCTGCTGATGGGCCGCCCGTCATAGGTAAAGCGCACTGCCGAGACCACATAGCGCATCGGGTCTTTGAATTTTCTGCCGAGCGAGGCGTTGAACTCCCGCGACAGCAGCAGCGTGCGCAATACTGCGGCGATGTCCCCGTCGGTGCGCTCGAACGTCTGTGCCATGCGTGCGAGCAGCTGTGGCGGCGGGTTGTCGGCGAGGAAATAGGTCGCGAGCTCGCGCGAGATGAAGCGGGCGCAGGCGCTCTGGTGCACGATCACGTTCACGGCGTTCTCGACCTCGAGCATGCCGTTGCCCTGTATGCGCTGCCCGAGCAGCAGCTTGGGGCCGAAGTCATGGCGCGCCGGATTGAATTCAAAAGCGCCGCGACGACGGTACAGGGGTTGCCATTCGGGCCGCAGATGCGGTGCTGGGCCAACATTGACGCCGACGCCAGTGAGCACGCGGGCGAGCTGCTGCACGTCCTGCTGCGTGTAGCCGCCGTCAACGCCCAGCGTGTGCAGCTCCATGAGCTCGCGTGCGTAGTTCTCATTGATGTGGCCGGCGGCGTTCTGACTGTTGTCCAGATACTGCAGCATTGCCGGATGCTCCAGCGTCGCCAGCACGAGATCCTTAAAGTGGCCGAGCGCGTTCGGCCGGATCGCGCGCTCCTCATAGTCCGCGACCAGCCAGCGCAGCTCGGCCTTGTGCTGATAGACGCTGAAGTGATTGAGCCAGAACCAGATCATCTGCTCCTGCAATTGGGCGGGCGAATAGACGGCGCGCAACAGATCGCGGCTGATCGTCTGTGAGGCGAGCTTGTTGCCGTAGTCATTGAGGCTCTTGCGCGCCTGTTCGCGCTCGGTGCCATCGGGCATGGTATCGATCTGGCGTCGCTGCTCCTTGAGTTCGGCGAGCCATCGCACCGGATCGGCGTGCGAGATATCCATTGCATCGATCTGGGCGGCGATCGGCGCGGGCAACGTCTGCTCGCGCGCGGCGAGCTGGGCATCGAGGAAGCGTTCGCGTCCGAGACGCCGATAGGCCGCGACACTGGCGCTGTCCAGTCCGAACTCCACGCGCTCGAGCCAGAGCGAGTCCTCGCGCTGCAGAGGCTGCAATGCGGCTGGGCTGTGCGCCCCAGTACTCGAGCCGCTGCGCTGCGCTGGGGCCGCGCAGCCGACCAGCAGCAGCGCCCCCAGGCTCAGCGCCGCGGGCGCAGGCGCCTCGCGCAGGCTACGCACGCCCGCGCGCAGCCTGCCGAGACGGCACGGATCAGCGGCCTTAAGCGCGAGGACGGTCAAGCTGGGCGATTCCTTATTGCAGTGCTGAAGCATAACGGTCGCGCACGCACGCCGTTGACAGTACGCTTGATGCGACGCATCTGCTGCGCCACAGTACCGACATAAGCCACAGGATATGCGCGCTGCTGCGACGGAGTGCTCATGTCGGCGACACTGCTGTGGTCTGTGCTCGGACTGGTTTTGCTCGCGACGATGGCGTGGGTCATTGTCAGGCTCGCTGCCAGCCTCGCAGCACTGGCGCGGCCGTGCTTTTCCCTCTAGCCTCGGACGCTACGATGTACAAGATTTATGGCATGTCGATATCGGGCAACTGCTACAAGGTCAGGCTATTGCTTGAGCAATTGCACATTGCGTATGACTGGGTCGAAATCGATACGCGCAGCGGCCGCACGCGCAGCGCGGAATTTCTGGCCATGAATCCGAACGGCCGCGTGCCCACACTGGAGATCGAGCCCGGGCATTTCCTCGCCGAATCGGATGCGATTCTTTTTTATCTGGCCGAGGGCACAGCACTGTGGCCGCCGCAGCGGCGCGAGCGTGCCGAGGTGCTGCAGTGGATGTTCTTCGAGCAGTACAGCCATGAGCCCTACATCGCGGTGGCGCGATTCATTCGTCTGATGCTGCCGTCCGATCATGCACGCCGCGCTGAATTGCCGCGGCTGCTCGAGCGCGGCTACCAGGCACTCGAGGTCATGGAGCAGCACCTCAAGGCGCGTTCGTTCTTCGTCGCCGAGGCCTATAGCATCGCCGACATAGCTCTCTACGCCTATACACATGCTGCCGCCGATGGCGGCTTCTCGCTGCAGCGCTATCCGGCCATCCTGGCATGGCTTGCGCGCGTTGAGAGCCAGCCGCGTTTCCTGCGCATGCCCTCGCAGCCCGTAGCGTGAGTGCGGCATCATCGCGCGCTTGACTGCCCAGGCGCAGAGGAAACAATTTTGTACACACCGGAGCATTTTTCTGAAACGCGCGGCGAGGTGTTGCGCTCCCTGCTCGCGCGCCACCCGCTCGGCCTTCTGATCGCCCAGACCACAGCGGGCCTGAGCGCCGAACACATACCGATGCAATGCACGACGCGCGCGGATGGGGTGCAGCTGCTGCGCGGTCACGTGGCACGCGCCAATGCGCTCTGGCGCGCGCTGCCAGCAGATTCGCCGGTGCTCGCGGTGTTCACGGGGGCGCGCCATTACATCTCGCCCAGCTGGTATTTGAGCAAGCAGGAATCGGGCAAAGTCGTGCCGACCTGGAACTACGCTACCGTGCATGCACGCGGACGCATCCGCTTCATCGAGGATGCGGCCTGGCTCGCCAGTCTGGTCGAGTCACTGACCAACGAGCAGGAGGCAGCACGTGAGCCACGCTGGCACGTAGCCGATGCCCCGGCCGATTACATCGCAGGGATGCTGCGGGGCATCGTCGGCTTCGAGATCGAACTGCAGGGACTCGAGGGAAAATTCAAGGCCAGCCAGAATCGCAGCGCCGCGGATCGGCTTGGCGTCGCGCAGGGTATGCGCGCGCAGGGGCTGTCGGCCCAGGACATCGCCGAGCTGTGCCGGGAGCCGGCAAGCGCATGAGTGCCGCCGCGCCGACCGGCGTTTGCACGGGTGCTCAAACGGTGGATGTCGGCTTCCTGCAGCTCAGCTGGGCACAGGTTGCGGTCCTCGGGATAGTGCAGGGGATCACCGAATTGTTGCCTATCAGCAGCACCGCGCATTTGCGCGTGCTGCCGGGCCTGCTCGGCTGGCCGGATCCGGGCTCGGCGTTCTCGGCGGCGATGCAACTGGCGAGCTTCGCGGCCGTCGTGGTCTATTTTCGCAGCGACATCGCCCATCTGGCGCGTGCCGGATTGCGCGCGGTATCGCAGGGCGATTATCGATCGCACGATTCGCGCATATTGCTCGGCATTGTGCTCGGGACCGTGCCTTTACTCCTCGCAGGCCGCGCGCTTCGATCCGTCCTCAACGCCTGCCACTCGCCGCTGCGCGGCCTGATGGTCATTGGCTGCGCCTCCATCGGCATGTCGCTGCTGCTGGCGCTCTCGGAGAGAATGGCACGCCACGACCGCGGCTATGGGCAGATCCGGGTGCGCGACGGGCTGATCGTCGGCGCGGCGCAGATGTTCGCACTCATTCCGGGCGTATCGCGCTCGGGCGCGACGCTGACGGCGGCATTGTTCTGCGGCATGCAGCGCGAAACCGCGGCCCGCTTCTCCTTCCTGCTCGGTCTGCCGGCGATCACGCTCGGTGGGCTGTATGAGCTGGGCGTGCTGATCAAGGCGGGGCTCGGCGCCCCTGGCTGGATCACGCTGACGATCGGATTGGCATGCGCGAGTATCACGGCCTTCTTCGCGATCTACGGCCTGCTGCGTTATCTGGAGCGTCGCAGCACCTGGGTATTCGTCTGGTATCGGCTGATCTTCGGCGTGGCCATTGTGGTGGGCGTGGCCGCGGGTTATCTGCGCAACTAATGCCCGGGAGCCAGCGCCCACTCGGCGGCCTGACGGGCGTGAATGCTGGTGGTATCCAGCAGCGGCAGCTTCGAGTCGTCGGCTCCGATCAGCATCGAGAGTTCGGTGCATCCCAGAATGATCGCCTGCGCGCCCTGTGCGGCCAGCGAGCCGATGATCCGCTGCAGCTGCGTGCGCGATGAGGCCAGCACCTTGCCCAGACAAAGCTCCTGGAAGATCACGGCATGGATCAGCTCGCGATCGGCCGGTTCGGGCACGAAGACCTGCAGCGCATGGCGCGCGCCGAGGCGCTCGCGATAGAACGGGTCTTCCATCGTGATGCGCGTGCCGAGCAAGCCGACCTTGCTCAAGCCGCGGCTGGCAATCTCCTGGGCAGTCGCATCGATGATGTGCAGCAGGGGAATGCGTACGGCCGCCTCGATCGCATCGGCCACCTTGTGCAAGGTGTTGGTACACAGCACGATGCTCTGCGCGCCGGCGAGTTCGAGCGCGCGCGCGCCGAGCGCGAGCAGCGCGCCGGCCCCCTGCCAGTCGCCGCCGCGCATGCAGCGCTCGAGGTCGTGGAAATCGACGCTGTAGAGGATCAGCGTGGCCGAGTGCAGGCCACCCAGACGCTCTTTGATCAGCTCGTTAATCTGCCGGTAGTAGGGAACGGTCGACTCCCAGCTCATACCGCCGATCAATCCGAGGGTGCGCATCAATCGCCCGTATCGGTCCAGTAGGCCTCGAGCAGCTCGTGCATGCGCCGCCACATCGGCCCGGGCCGACCCGTGCCGACACTGCGGCCGTCGAGTGTGGTGACGGCCAGCACGCCGCGGGTCGCGGCGCTGAGCCAGATCTCATCGGCCGCGCGCAATTGCAGCTCGCTGATCTCCACCGTGCGCCGGGCAATGCCGTGTGCATCGGCCAGCTGCTCGAGCAGACTGCGCGTGGTGCCCGGCAGCAGCCGGTTCGAGTTCGGCGGCGCGCGTATCTCGCCCTGCGTGACGATGTAGACAGTCGAAGCGCTGGCATCGGTGAGCCAGCCATCGCGCAACAATATCGTCTCCTCGGCGCCAGCCTCCACGGCCTGCTGGCGCAACAGTACATTGGCCAGCAGCGCCACCGACTTGATGTCGCATCGGGCCCAACGCGTGTCCCTGGCGGTGATGCAGGCGACACCGCGCTCGAGTGCTGAGGCATTGGGGGCGGGCAGGGGCGTGCAATAAGCGAAAATGGTCGGCTCGATTTCGGGCAGCGGCGCATGCTTGCGGCCGAATTCCGCACCGCGCGAGACCTGCAGATACACGTAGAGCTCGCCGCCGCCATTGACCTTGATGAGCTCCTCGATCAATTGCCGCCATTGCAGCTCGTCGTGGGGATTGCGAATCTGCAATTCGCGCAGGCTGCGCGTCAGCCGTGCCAGGTTGGCCTCGAGGCGTCGCGCCCGACCCTGGCGCACCGGGATGACCTCATACACGCCGTCGCCAAATAGGAAGCTGCGATCCAGCGGCGAGATGCGCGCCTCGCGCAACGGCAGCAGCTCGCCGTTGAGGTGACAGAGCGGCAGCGGCTCAGCCATCGCGCTATTTCTTCTGCAACCACAGCGCTACGGTGTCGCTGAGCCGGCTCCAGAACCCGCCCAGCGGCACGTCCGACAGCGGGTAGAGCGGCACCGAGATCATGGGCTTGCCCGCGACGGCGACGTGCAGCTCGCCCACCGCGCTGCGGGTCGTGAGCGGCGCGATCAGCGGGCGCTGCACGCTCGCAATGGTCTCGATGCTGCCACCCTGGCCGCGCGGCACGACGATGTCGATATCGGCATTCGGGCCGACCGGGTAATACTCCTGTGTCGCCTTGAAGACGCGCGGATTCAATACGACCACGCCGCCTTTTTTGACTTTGACCGATTCATAGAACGTGAAGCCGTAATTGAGCAGCGCAGCGCTCGCCAGCTCGCGCGCCTTGATACTGCCCGAGCCCAGCACCACGCCGATCAGACGCATGTCCTGGCGTTTGGCCGAGGTCACGAGGCAATAGCCGGCCGCGTCGGTGTGGCCGGTCTTCAGGCCGTCGACGGAAGCGTCGCGCTCGAGCAGCCCGTTGCGATTGTCCTGCTTGATATTGTTCCAGACGAATTCGCGAATCGAGAACCACGGGTAGTACTCCGGGTAGTCGCGCAGCAGCGCGCTGGCAATGCGCGATAAATCCCGCGCCGTGCTGTAGTGCGTGGCCGAAGGCAGACCGCTGCTGTCGTCGAAATGCGTGTCGTTCATGCCGAGGCGGTGCGCGTATTCATTCATGAGCTGGACGAAGCCGGCCTCCGTGCCGCCGACGCGTTCGGCGAGCGCGATGGTGGCATCGTTGCCGGATTGCACGATCATGCCCTTGATAAGCACTTCGGCCGGCACCTGGCTGCCGACCTGCACGAAGGTGCGCGACCCTTCCGCGCGCCAGGCGTGCTCGCTGATCGTGACCAGATCCGTCAGCTTGAGCGTGCCGGCTTTCAGCGCGTGGAAGACGGCATAGCAGGTCATGAGCTTCGTCAGGCTCGCGGGCTGCAGGTGCGTGTCGGGATTGCGTGCAGCGAGGACCTGACCGCTGTTGTAATCCACCAGGATATAAGCGCTCGCATCCACATCGGGTGCGCTGGGAATGATGCTCGGCGCAGTCGCGGGGCTCGCCGCCGGAGCCGCGCTCGAACCCGCGCTCGCCGGTGTCATGGCCGTGGCAAGGCTCAGAACCGGGATGAGCAGTAAAGCAGCGGCGGCGCAGCCGGTGAGCGAGGCGGACGGCTTCATGCGAATGGGTATCCTAAGTCAGCAGTGAGTGGTCAAGTTTAACGGCAGTATTCAGTCCTGTGCGAGACGCGCGTCGGCAAAACCCAATGCGCCGAGCCGCTCGATGAGCTGGTCGAACTGCTGTACGTTGTCGATCGGACCGATGCGCACGCGCTGCAGCGGCGAAGTCGGCGTCGCGCTCAGTGTGAACACGTGCTCGAGGCCGGCGCCACGCAGCAGCTGCTCGGCTCGATGCGCATTCTCGGCCTGAGCGTAGGCGCCGACCTGAATGTAGTAGTGGCTCACCGGCGTCGTCTCGGGCGCGCTCGCAAGCGGGGCGGTGAGCGCCGGTGCGCTGCTGACGCCGACGCTGGCCGCTGAGGCGGCCGGCGTAGTCGCTGGCAGCTGGGGTGTCAATGGCGTTGCGGCCGCGGTCAGCGCCTCGATCTGAACGAACGCGGTACCATTGCGGATCATGTCGAGCCTGGATGCAGCCGTGTAAGACAGATCGATGATCCGGTTGCTCACGAAGGGTCCGCGATCGTTGATGCGCACGACGACGCTGCGGCCATTGGCCAGATTGGTGACACGCGCGTAGCAGGGCAGCGGTAAAGTCTTGTGTGCGGCAGTCATCGCGAACATGTCGTAGGACTCACCGGTTGCAGTGCGCAGACCGTGAAAATCACTGCCATACCAGGAAGCCAC
Source organism: Steroidobacteraceae bacterium (assembly GCA_049515055.1). Classification (GTDB taxonomy): domain Bacteria; phylum Pseudomonadota; class Gammaproteobacteria; order Steroidobacterales; family Steroidobacteraceae; genus FEN-1191. The sequence goes on from JBEKUL010000001.1 coordinate 56,970, forward strand.
GCCGCGCTCGACATAACCCGCAGCGCTCGCCAGCACGACATAGCGGTGCCCGTCCACGCTGTAGAAGGGCGGATTGCCCAAGGCACTGCGAGGCTCTGCGCGCGGGACCGCGTCGGGCACGCTGGCGATCTCGGGGGCTGTGGGCGCAGGCACGGCCTGGGGTGCTTGCGGGGTCGGCCGCCGTGGGCTGGGCGCGCACCCGGCCGCCAGCAGCGTGCCCGCTATCAGCATTGCCAGCGCCGCGAGCCGCTGGCCGCGTGCGCCCGATCTCATACGGCTCATGCCGGATGCGTAGACTTGCGCCTCCAGGCCTCGACACTCGATCTCACAACGCAGCCTCCTGAGCAATCTGCTGGCGGATAGCCTCGGCCAGGTCGTGCACCGCCATCGCGTACAGCGGGCTGCTGTTGTAGCGCGTCAGCGCGTAGAAGTTCTGGAAGCCGATGCGATAAGCCATGGCATCCGGCTCGGGAGCCGCGAGCAGGAGCGCGGGCGTGGAATCCGGCAACGTGCTCGCGACATTCAAGCCGCGCGCGCGCAGGCTGCCCAGCGTTTCATTCAGCGCCATGTGCTCTGCCGGGGTCAGGCTCGCATCGCCGGTAAACTGCGTCTCCGCGAGCACCGGCGCGCCGTATTGCCAGCCGGCCTGGTGCAGGTAATTGGCGGTGCTGGCGAAGATATCGCCCCAGTCGCTCCATAGATCGCTGCTGCCCGCACGCACGGTGCTCACGGCGAACTTGCGATAGCTCGAGGGCATGAACTGCAACGCACCCATCGCACCGGCATAGGAGCCGCGAATACTCAGGGGATCGAAGCCCTTCTCGTGGGCCAGCAGCAAATAATCAGCCAGCTCCCTGCGGAAATAACTGGCGCGCGGCGGGTAGTCGAATCCCAGGGTCGCCAGCGCGTCGACTACGCGATAACGGCCCGTCACGCGGCCATATTGCGTCTCTATGCCGAGCACCGCGATCAGGTATTCGGGCGCTACCTGGTATTCGATCGCGATCTGGTCGAGCAGCTCTTTGTGCTCATGCCAGAGTTGCACGCCGGCATCGATGCGCGCCTGCGGCAGCACGCGCGCACGATACTCCCACCATTGCAGCGTCTTCTCTGCCGGCCGGGTCATCGCATCGATGACGCGGCCTTGTGGTTCGGCCGCGCTGAGCACGCCGGTGAGCTGATCACGATCCAGACCCTGCGCCACGAGCTGATCGATGAAACTGCGGATCTCGGGACGGCTGAGGTCAAAATGATCCGGCTCGAGCGCATTCGGCGGCGCCGCCGGCGCAACCGTGGTCGCAGGCGGCAGCGGGGCCGGCGCAGGGGCAACGGGTGCCGCCGGCACGATCGTGGGGGCCGCAGGGGCGCCACTGGCATCGGCGCTCGGTGCAACTGCGGCCGCGCCTGGCGGCGCATCCGCGCCCTGCGCTGCCTGGATGCATATCAATGCCCACGAGAGCAGTGCGATCCGGTACAGCGAAGATTGCATGATGTTAGGAGCCGATCAGTTTACGGTGCGAATACAGGCCCATCAGAATACCGAAGCCTGCCAGAAGGGTCACGACCGATGTACCGCCATAACTGACCAACGGCAATGGCACGCCCACGACCGGCAGCAGGCCGCTGACCATGCCGGCATTGATGAACACGTACACGAAGAAAGTGAGCCCCAGGCTCAGCGCCAGCAGGCGCGAGAAGGTATCGTTGGTCTGCATCGCGAGCCACACCGCGCGTGCGACGATGAACAGATACAGCGCGAGCAGCACGATCAGTCCGATGAGTCCGAACTCCTCGCCCACCACCGCGAAGATGAAGTCCGTCGAGCGCTCCGGCAGAAACTCGAGCTGAGCCTGGCTGCCGTTCATCCAGCCCTTGCCGAACAGGCCGCCCGAGCCCAGAGCGATCTGACTCTGAATGATGTGATAACCGGCACCCAGCGGATCGGTCTGCGGATTCAGAAAGGTCAGCACGCGCGCTCGCTGATACTCGTGCAGTGAGCTCCAGCCCAGCAATGCAGCGGCAACTGTTCCGACCAGCACGATAACGATGATGCGTATGGACAGTCCGGCCATCAGTACCAGCAGAGCACCGCTGGCGGCGATCAGCGCCGCGGTGCCCAGGTCAGGCTCGACGGCGACCAGTGCGGTCGGAACAAAAATGATCAGGGCCAGCATCAGCAGCGAGCGCCAGCTCGGCGGCAGTGGCCGATCGTGCAGGTACCAGGCCGCCAGCATCGGCACCGCGAGCTTCATGATTTCCGAGGGCTGAAATTTGAACAGACCGAGGTTCAGCCAGCGCTGCGCGCCTTTGCCGATCACTCCGCTCATGGCTACCACCAGCAGCAGCAGCACGCCGATCAGGTATAGCCACGGGGCCAGCCGCCGCAGCACGTTCGGACTCGCATGCGTGAGTGCGAGCATCGCGGCCGTGCCCAGCGCCAGGCGCATCACGGTGCGCACGATCGTATCCACACTCTGGCCCGAAGCGCTGTAGAGGATGATCAGGCCGTAGATCGCAAGTGCGCCCAGACCCAGTAGCAGCGGTCCGTCCAGATTCAGTACTGACAACAGCCGCGCGCTCGAGAACAAGGTGCGGCGCGTGCGCGCGTAGCTGGAATCGTCAATCATCGGCCTGCGCTTCGGGAGTAACGGTCTCGGCGGCGTTGGCTGTGTTTTCGCGCAGCAGATACGCGTCGATGACCTTGCGGGCGATCGGTGCGGCGGCGCTGGCGCCAAAGCCGCCGTTCTCGACCAGCACCGCGACGGCGATGCGGGGCGCCTCGACCGGCGCGAAGGCGATGAACCAGGCGTGATCCTTGAGCCGCTCGGCCACCTTGTCGCTCAGCCGCGCGCTGCGCGCGACCGTGAAGACCTGCGCCGTGCCGGTCTTGCCCGCGATGGTGTAGCCCGCATGCTTGCTCATTGCGGCGGCCGTGCCGTAGGTGACCGCCCCGACCATGCCGCCGCGCACGAGCTCCCAGTCGGCGTCGCTGACGCCCTGGATCGCGGGCTCGGGCACCGGCGCGATGGACCGGACCTTACCCGAGCCATCGCGTATCCCCGTAACGAGCCGCGGCCGAAAGCTCTTGCCGCGCACCGCCAGCAGCGAGGCAACGTGCGCGAGCTGCAATGGCGTGACGAGCAGGTAGCCCTGACCGACGCCAAAATTGACGGTCTCGCCGGGAAACCAGACCTGGTCCTCTTTGCGTTTGAAGGCCGTCTTCTTCCATTCGGGTGACGGCAGCAGACCGGGCCTTTCTCCGCTGATGTCGATGCCGGTCAGCGCGCCGTAGCCGAAGGGGGCCATGAAGCTGGCGATGCGCTCGGCACCGATCGTGGCCGCGAGACCGTAGAAATACACATCGCAGGATTTGGCGATCGCGTGCGTCAGATCGAGCCAGCCGTGCCGACCGGTCTTGCCCTCGCGAAACAAGAGGCGACTGTTTGGCAAATGGAACACGCCGGCGCAGAACTCGGGCTTATTCGGATCCACGACGTGATAGGTCAGACCCGCCAGGGCGATCACCGGCTTGATCGTCGAGCCGGAAGGGTAGGTGCCACGCAATGCGCGGTTGAGCAGCGGCTTGTCGATGTTGTCCGATAGCGTCGCGTACTCGGTGCGCGAGATGCCGCGTGCGAATTCCGTTGGATCAAAACCGGGCTTGCTCGCCAGCGCCAGCACGTCGCCGTTATTCGGATCCAGCGAGACTACGGCCCCACGGCGATCCCCCAGACCATCTTCGGCGGCCTGCTGCGTCCTCAGATCGATCGAAAGCATCAGATCATCCCCGGCGCTGGGCGGCTGCGAGCGCAGCACGGGCGCGTAGGCGCCCTGGCGCTGCACCGAGCGGCCCTGGGCATTGACCAGGATCTGCCGAAAGCCGTTGCGGCCGTGCAATTGCGGCTCATAGGCGCTCTCGACGCCGAGCTTGCCGATCAGCGTGGTGCCGGCATATGCCGCGCGATCGATGCGCTCGAGGTCCTGCTCGCTGATGGCGCTCACGTAGCCCAGCGCGTGCACGCCGAGCTCACCATAGGGATAGTGGCGCGTCTGGCGCGTCGCCAGATCAACACCGGGAAACTCGTAACGATGCACGGCGAAGCGGCCAATCTCCTCCTCGGTGAGCCGCAGTCGCACCGGCACGTTGTCAAAACTGCGTCGCGAGAAGATTACGCGGCGCGTGTCTTCGAGCTCATCGCGGTCGATAAGCCCGAGTTTGACCAGCCGCCCGAGAGTATCGTTGAGGTCCGGGACCTGCTCGCGCACGAGCTCGAGCTGGTAGGCGGGCTCGTTGTTGGCCAGGATGTTGCCAGCGCGATCGAGTATCACGCCGCGGCTGGCGGGTATCGGGTCGAGCCGCACGCGATTGCCCTGCGAGAGCTCCATGTAATAGTCGTGGCGCACGATCTGCAGGTAGCTGAGCCGGCCGATCAGCGTAAATATCAGCACGGTGATCACGAGCATGGCAGCGAGCGTGCGCTGCGAGAAAATGCGCTGCTCGTTCCAATGATTCTTGATGCGGACCTGGGAGTTCACGGTTTTTAAGATTTCGTCCGGGTGCTCAGCCTCAACGTGAGTCGTCGAATCGACCCATCACACCGACCACGAGCGGCCAGATGAGCCCGCCGGTGAGCGTATGTACCCATCGCGCCGGCGTGGACAGCGCATGGCCGCTCCAGCCGTCGATGACCCACAGCAGAAACTCATATCCCATCAACGCCGCAAACACAAACAGTGATTGCTCAAACAGCGGCTTGGCGCGCACAAGCAGGTTCAGGCGAATGGCCAGATAGGTCGTAAAGGCCAGCGCGAGCGCGTGCTCGCCGAGCAGCGGGCCCTGGAACACATCCAGCGCCAGCCCACTGCTCCAGCCCAGGAACATGCCGCCGCTGCGCGGGCGCATGGTGGACCAGTACAGCACCGTGAGCACCAGAAACTGCGGGCGTACGATGGCGAGCCAAGTCGGCAATGGCAAGACTGTCAGCACCAGGGCGATGATGGCAGTCAGGTAGATGGTCGCGCCGAGACGGCGATCACTCATTGCTCGCCGTCCGGTATCTTCGGCGGCGGCTTGGCCGGGGTTGCGGGCACGGGCGCTATCGGCGGGTTGGGCGCCGGGGCATCGGGATGGCTCGCTTCGAACTGCAACAGGATGACCTCGCGGTCGCGCTCCACCTGCGCGAGGGGCTGGGCGCGTACCTGGGCAAGCAGCTGATTGCTCTCGCGGCGCACCCCGCTGATGCGGGCGACCGGCAGGCCAGCCGGGAACACGCCGCCCAGGCCCGAGCTGACCAGCAGGTCGCCGCCCTTCACGTCGGAATTGACGGCAAGGTAGGGCAGCAGCAACTCGCCGGAGTTGCCCGAGCCGATGGCGATCGAGCGCAGATTGTTGCGCACTACCTCGACGGGTACCGCGTGTTCCGGATCGGTGACCAGGATGACCTCGGCGCTCCAGGGTCCCACGCGCGCGACCTGGCCCAAAATGCCGCTGCCATCGACGACGGCCTGATTGACGTGCACGCCGTCGCGCGTGCCTTTATTGATCACGATGCGCTGGCGCAGCGGATTGGTCTCGACGCTGATGACCTCGGCGAGCTGCCAGCTCTTGATCAGCGGGGGCATGCCGGCGCGCAATTGCCGCAGTTCGGTGTTTTCCTGTTCGAGCGCGGTGGCACGCATGACCTGCAACTCAAGCTCACGCTCGTGCGCGCGCAAGCGCTCATTCTCGGCGCGCAATTCGGCTTGTCCCTCGAAGTGCGAGTTCATTGTGCGCCAGGCCGCGCTCGGGGAGTTCACGGCCACCTGCACCGGATAGGCGGCCGCCTGCAGAGCAAAGCGCAGGCGCTGTTCCCACTGGCCGTGCTGGTCGTAGTACATAAGCGCGACCGACAGCAGCCCGTAGACGGTGAAGCGCAGCCCCGGCGAGGGTCCACGACCGTATAGCGGTCGATCTACCTCGGTGCCAAAGACCGCCATGGCTGCGACCCTAGCTCTTGGGCCGCACGACGGGTGCGCTGGTCATTCCAGTCCGAAATGTCCCGGGCCCATCTGATCCATGAGCTCGAGGATGCGGCCGCCGCCGCGAGCCACGCAGGTCAGCGGATCATCGGCCACGACGACCGGCAAGCCGGTCTCCTCCATGAGCAGCTTGTCGACGTCGCGCAATAGCGCTCCGCCTCCAGTCAGCACAATGCCGCGTTCGGCCACATCGGCGCCGAGCTCGGGCGGAGTCTGCTCAAGCGCCTGCTTGACGGCGCTGACGATGCCCTGCAGCGGCTCCTGCAGCGCCTCGAGGATCTCGTTGCTGTTGAGTGTGAAGCTGCGCGGCACGCCTTCGGAGAGGTTGCGACCCTTGACCGATAGTTCCCGCACCTGGGTTCCCGGATAGGCCGAACCGATCTCGATCTTGATGCGCTCGGCGGTGGCCTCGCCGATCAGGATGCCGTAGTTGCGGCGCACGTAATTCATGATCGCATCGTCAAAGCGATCCCCGCCGATGCGTGCTGAATTGGCATAGACGATGCCGTTGAGCGAGAGCACCGCGACTTCGCTGGTACCGCCGCCGATGTCGAGCACCATCGAGCCGCGTGCCTCCTGCACCGGTAGCCCGGCGCCGACCGCTGCGGCCATCGGCTCGCTCACGATCGCCACGTTGCGCGCCCCGGCGCCCTCAGCCGATTCGCGGATCGCGCGCCGCTCGACCTGGGTCGAACCAAACGGCACGCACACCAGCACCCGTGGCGAGGGCTTCAGAAAGCGATTGCCATGTACTTTATTGATGAAGTACTGCAGCATCTTCTCGGTGTAGGTGAAGTCGGCGATCACGCCGTCCTTCATCGGTCGCACGGCCGTGATATGCCCGGGGGTGCGACCCAGCATGCCCTTGGCCTCGGCCCCGACCGCGACGATGATCTTGCCGCCGCGCGAGGGCTCGTCCTGAACCGCCACCACTGAGGGCTCATTGAGCACAATGCCCTTGTCACGCACGTAGATTAGAGTGTTGGCGGTGCCCAGGTCGATCGACAGATCGCTGGAGAAATAGCCGCGCAGGCGTTTGAACATGAAGCGGCGGACCTTTCGGGCAGGGGTGAGCTAAGCGGGCGCTAATCTAGCAACCGACAGGACATTGCACAAGGCGAGGTGTATGATTTCGCGCCGTTTTTTCTGCAGAATTTGAACGCTCTCACATGAGTCTGAAGCGCAGCGACATCGAGAACATCGCCATGCTGGCGCGCCTCGCGCTCAGCGAGAGCGAGGTGCCGGTTTACCTCGAGAGCCTCTCGCGCATCATGGCGCTGGTCGGGGAGCTCGAGCGCGCCGATACCAGCACGGTCGAGCCCATGGCACATCCGCTACCCGGTCAGAGTCAGCGACTGCGCGCCGATGCGGTGACCGAGACCGATCAGCACCGCCTCTACCAGCGCAATGCGCCGGACACGCAGGCCGATCTGTACCTGGTGCCGCGAGTGATTGAATGACCCAATGGCATGCAAGCACGCTCGCCGAGCTCTCGGCGGCGCTGCATGAGGGCAGCGTCTCGAGCGTAGAGCTCACGGGGCTGTACCTCGCGCGCATCGCGCAGCATCAGGACGCGCTCAATGCGTTCATCAGTGTCACGCAGGAGGCTGCGCTGCTCGAGGCCGAGCGCGCCGATGCGCGCCTGCGCGCCGGCGAGCGCGGCGCACTGATCGGCGTGCCGATCGCGCACAAGGACATCTTCTGTACCGCTGGTCACAAGACCACCTGCGGCTCGCGCATGCTGGCGAACTTCGTCTCCCCCTATGACGCGACCGTGGTCGAGCGTCTGCGCGCCGCCGGCGCCGTCATGCTGGGCAAAACCAATATGGACGAGTTCGCGATGGGCTCGTCCAACGAGACCAGTTACTTCGGACCGGTGCGCAATCCCTGGGACCCGGCGCGCGTGCCGGGCGGCTCCTCAGGCGGCTCGGCCGCGGCCGTGGCGGCGCGACTGGCGCCGGCCGCTACCGCCACCGATACGGGCGGCTCGATCCGCCAGCCCGCCGCGCTGTGTGGCGTGACCGGCCTCAAACCCACCTATGGCCGGGTATCGCGCTTTGGCATGGTCGCATTCGCATCCAGCCTCGATCAGGGCGGTCTGCTCACGATCAGCGCCGAAGACGCGGCACTCCTGCTGGCGGCGGTGGCCGGCTTCGATGAGCGCGATTCCACGAGCGTCGAGCTGCCCGTGCCCGATTACGCAGCCTCGCTCGCGGAGCCATTGAAGGGATTGAAGATCGGACTGTTGCAGGAATTCTTCGATCAGGGCCTCGATCCTGAGATCGAGCAGCGCATTCGCGATGCGCTCGATGTGCTGGGCCTGGAGGGCGCGACGCTCAAGGAGGTGAGCCTGCCGAACCTGCCCCTATCGGTACCTACTTACTATGTGGTCGCGCCGGCGGAGTGCTCATCGAACCTTGCCCGCTTCGATGGCGTGCGCTATGGCTATCGCTGCGAGCGGCCGCGTGATCTGCTCGATCTGTACCAGCGCACGCGCGGCGAGGGCTTCGGCGCTGAGGTCAAGCGCCGCATCATGGTCGGTACCTATGTGCTTTCGGCGGGCTATTACGACGCCTATTACCTCAAGGCGCAGCGCGTGCGCGCGCTCATCAGCGCGGATTTCGCGCGCGCCTTCCACGAGGTCGACGTACTGATCGGCCCGACCACGCCGACGGCCGCTTTCGAGCTGGGCGCCAAGACCGGCGATCCGGTAACGATGTACCTCAACGACATCTATACGATCGGCGCCAATCTGGCCGGTCTGCCCGCGATCTCGGTGCCCTGCGGTTTCGTGCAGGGGCTGCCGGTGGGCATGCAGATCATCGGGCCGCATTTTTCCGAGCCCAGATTGCTCAACGTGGCGCATCGCTACCAGTGCCAGAGCGACTGGCATCGGCGCGCGCCAGCAGGGTTCAGCTGATGGAATGGGAAACCGTCATCGGCCTGGAAATCCACGCCCAGCTGCTGACGCGCTCGAAGATCTTCTCGGGAGCGGCGAGCGCCTATGGCGCGCCGCCCAACGCACAGGCCAGTCTGATTGATCTGGCCTATCCGGGCGTGCTGCCGGTGCTCAACGCCGAGGCGGTGCGCATGGCCGTGAAGTTCGGCCTCGCCATCAACGCGCGCGTCATGCGCCGCTCGGTGTTCGCGCGCAAGAATTACTTTTACCCCGATCTGCCCAAGGGCTATCAGATCAGTCAGTACGAACTGCCGATCGTGTGCGGCGGCGCCGTGTGCATCCTGCTCGAGGACGGCACCGAGAAGCGCATCGGGGTCACGCGCGCGCACCTCGAGGAGGATGCCGGCAAGTCGCTGCACGAGGCCATCCCAGGTCTGACCGGCGTGGATCTGAATCGCGCCGGCACGCCGTTGATCGAGATCGTATCCGACCCGGATATGCGCTCGGCGCGCGAAGCGGTCGCGTACCTGAAGAAAATGCACACGCTGGTGCGCTACCTTCGCATCTGCGACGGCAATATGCAGGAGGGCTCATTCCGCTGCGACGCCAATATCTCGGTGCGACCGCGCGCAACCGAGAAGCTCGGCACGCGCGCGGAGATCAAGAACCTCAATTCGTTCCGCTTTGTCGAAAAGGCGATCCAGTTCGAAGTGGCGCGCCAGATTGAATTGCTCGAGGCTGGTGGACAGGTGGTACAGGAGACACGTCTGTATGATCCTGATCGCGGCGAGACTCGCGCCATGCGCTCGAAGGAGCAGGCCAACGACTATCGCTATTTTCCCGATCCGGACCTGTTGCCCGTCGAGCTCGATGAACCCTTCATCGATGCCATTGCCGCGAGCCTGCCGGAGCTGCCCGATCAGAAGGCGCAGCGCTTCATTGCCGAGTATGGCTTGTCCGTCTACGACGCCGGCGTGCTGACCGCCAGCAACGAGCTCGCGGACTACTACGAGCAGGTCGTGCTGCATCTGGCGGGCCATGCGAAGCTCGCGGCCAACGCTGTCATGGGCGAGCTGGCAGGCCTGCTGAACCGCGACGGACTCGAGATCGGGGCCAGCCGCGTGGATGCCGCGGCTCTTGCATTACTGTTGCAGCGGACCGTCGATAATACGATATCGGGCAAGCTGGCCAAGGAGGTGCTCGAGGCCATGTGGCAGGAGCGTGCAAGCGCCGATGCGATCATCGAGCTGCGGGGCCTGCGCCAGATCACGGATGAATCGGCGATCGAGCACGCGATTGACGCCGTGATGAGCGCACATCCTTCACAATTGAACGACTATCGCGCGGGTAAGGACAAGTTGTTTGGTTTCTTTGTTGGTCAGGTCATGAAGGCCACGGGCGGTAAGGCCAATCCGGCGCGACTCAACGAGCTGCTCAGGAAAAAGCTCGGTGCCTGAGCAACCCGAGCGCGACGGTGAGCTGCGCCGCTTCATCCTCGAGCGCCACCCGGTGCGCGGCTTCTGGATCAGGCTGGATGGGGCCTGGCGCGAGCTGTTGCGCCATCAGCAGTACGAGCCAGCCGTGCAGGAGCTCTTCGGCGAGGCGGTCGCGGCCACGGTGCTGTTGGCCGCGACGCTGAAGTTTCACGGCACGCTCACGCTGCAGCTCATGGGCGATGGCCCGCTGTCACTGCTGGTGGCGCAGTGCACGCATGATTTCTCGATTCGTGGGGTCGCACGCGCTGCGCGCAGCGCAGGCGCACTGAGCTTCAACGAGCTGGTCGGGCGCTCGCGCCTGAGCGTCACCATCGAGGCCGATGAGCGCGCCGCGCGCTACCAGGGCATCGTCGCACTGGAAGGAGCGAACCTCGCCCGTTGCATCGAGAATTACTTTGCTACCTCAGAGCAATTGCCGACCCGCATTGCGCTCATTGCCGACGCGGGCCGCGCCGCGGGCATCTTGTTGCAGAAGCTGCCATCGTCCGAGGTATCGGATGAGTCGTCTGGAGCCAGCTCGCAGCGCGCATGGGATGGCCTGCAATCGCGCCTGAGAGCGCTGGAGCCGCGATGGCTGCGAGTCGGTAGCGCGCAGCAGGTGCTGCAGCACGTCTGCGGCGAGCACGATTGCCGACTCTTTCGTGCCAATCCGGTGCACTTTGCCTGCCGCTGCGACGACGCGCGCGTCGCCAACGTGCTGCGCTCACTGGGCATGCCGGAACTGCGCGGCATACTGGCCGAGCAGGGCGCAGTGACGGTGACCTGCGAGTTCTGCGGCCGTCCCTATCGTTTCGATCCGATCGATGTCGAGCGCCTGTTCGCGGCCGGCCCGATGCCCGAGAGCTCGCGCTCGCTGAACTAGGATGGCGCGGGCGGCGCTTCAGGTCTTGAGCGAGAAGGGCGTGAAATTGGTCGTGCGATCGAAGTAGTCTTCGTGCTCGGCGCGTTTGAGGAAGCCCACGACGCGATAGGTCAACGGCGTCATGATGATCTCCCAACCGCTCTTGAACAGATACTGCGTGAGCATGACGCTGCCCAGCAGCGCCGTATCCCACAGTCCGTAAAAAGCGATCGAATAGAACAGCGCCGAATCCACCAGTTCCCCGCACAGCGTCGAGCCCACGGTGCGGGTCCATAGCCAGCGGCCATTGGTCAACAGTTTCATCTTCGCCATCACGTAACTGTTGACGAAGGATCCGCACCAGAAGGCGATGATCGAGGCGCCGGCGATGCGCGGGGTCTGGCCGAAGATGTGTGCCACCGCAGCCTGCTCCTCCGCCCCATCGGCGGTCGCCGGCAGCGCCACGATCACACTGGCCATCACCGAGGCGAAGCCGAGGGCGGCAAAGCCGGCCCAGACCACGCGCCGATCGCGCGCGAAGCCGTAGACCTCGGTGAGTATGTCGCCGAACAGATAAGACAGTGGAAAGAACAACACGCCGGCCAGGTACGTCACGGTGCCAAACACGGGCAGATGCACGGTCGATCTTTTGGCCGCGCCGATCAGGTTGGCGCACAGCACGATGCACACGTAGGCGGCCATGAAAAAATCGTAGTAACGATACTGACGCTCAGCAGGGGGGCTGCGAACGGCGGGCAATTCATCAGCCATGGTGCTCAGTGCTCCAGTGATGCGGGAATGCGGCCAGCCCCTTCATGGTGGCTCGATCGCGTTGAGGTAGGCAGGTCCGCCGAGGGCGGCCATCTGTCGCAGCGTCCAGTCGCGCTGCCCGAGCACGTAGCGCGAGGGTGCATCGACCCGATACAGGTGCGGATTGGGCAGCACCACGGCGAGCAACGCGCTCTCGGCGCTATTGAGCCTGGATGCATCCTTGTGGAAGAAAGCTCGCGCGGCAGCCTGCACGCCGTAGATGCCGTGGCCGAATTCGGCGATGTTCAGATACACCTCGAGAATGCGCTCCTTGGGCCAGCACGCTTCGATCATCACGGTGAACATGGCCTCCAGGGCCTTGCGCACGAAGCTGCGGCCAGGCCACAGAAACAGATTCTTCGCCACCTGCTGAGTGATGGTGCTCGCGCCGCGCAAGCGCGCGCCGCGCTCGTGCGCACGCACGGCGGCGCGGATCGATTTGAAATCGAAACCGGCGTGGAACGGGAACAGCTGGTCTTCGGCGGCGATCACGGCGATGGCCGCACGCGGCGAGATCGCCTCGAGGTCGCGCCACTGGTAGCGCGTGTGATAGTTGCGATCGTGCTGCCACAGCGCCCCCGCCCAGGCCTCGAGCATGAAGGCACTCGTGGGTGGATTGATCCAGCGCAGTGCCAGAACGCTCCCCGCGCTGAGCGCCAGCGCGCCAAGCAGCACGAGCGTCAAGGTGCGCACGATGCGCCACGGCAGGCCGCGCCGTCGGCGCGGTTGCGAATCGCCCTGGGTCCGCGCCTTGAACATTAAGGCGTAGCGCGACTACGGCTTGGCGTCCATCCGGCGAGCCGAGTTGATCAGCACATCCAGCAGCGGGGCATCGGCAAAGCCATGGCGGCGGCCGGTGGGTACCGCGGCAATACGATCAATCACTTCCATGCCCTCGCTGACGCGGCCAAACACGGCATAGCCGTGCTGTCCCGGCCGCTGATCGAGAAACTCATTGTCGGCGAGATTGACGAAGAACTGCGAGGTGGCGCTGTGAATCTCATCGGTGCGCGCCATCGACAGGCTCCCACGGCGATTGAGCAGGCCGTTGGCGGCCTCGTTGCGCACGGGCGGGTGGGTTTTCTTCTGCACGTAATCACTGCTCAGGCCGCCGCCCTGGATCACGAACCCGGGCACGATACGGTGAAAGAGCGTGCCGTCGAAATGCCCTTCATCGACATAGCGCAGGAAATTGGCCACGGTCAGCGGCGCTTCCTTGGCATACAGCTCGACCGTGAAGCCGCCGTGTGTCGTCTCGAATCGAACCATGTATCGCTCCTGGAGCAGGCCGCTATGGCAGCCACTGTGCCTCGGTGACGCGATCGCGGCCGGTGAGGTCAGGGTGGCAGCGTACGCGAGTAAAGCCTGCGGCCACAAGCGCGCGCTCGAGCGGGGCGCCCTGAGCGATCCCGTGCTCGAGCACGAGCCAGCCGCCCGGCTCCAGAAATGCGCCGGCATGCGTAATCAGATAAGTCAGCGCCTCGAGCCCGCTCGGTCCGGCGCTCAAGGCGATGTGCGGCTCGAAGCGCAAAGAGCCGGCGTTGGCCTCGCCGTCGCTCAGGTAGGGCGGATTGCTCAGGATCGCGTGGAAGC
>JBEKUL010000002.1:0-68878 GCA_049515055.1 Steroidobacteraceae bacterium
GTCGAGACGACTCGCCGCCACCAGGCCTTCGAGCTCGGCAATGTGGTTGCGCTCCGCCGTTTGCGTGCGCAGGTCCGAGCGATTCCTGTAGGCCTCGTAGTCAGTCGGCTTGAGCGCAATGACCCGATCGTAGTCGGCCTCGGCCTGCGCCAGCTCCCCCAGATATCGACGCACTGCCGCTCGGTTGTACAGCAACTGCGGATTGTCCGGCGCGAGCGCTATCGCTCGGTTGTATGCGGCCAGGGCGCGCCCCTGATCGCTGCCGCGGCTATACACCGTGCCAATTGCATCCCAAAGCATCGGATCGGATCCGGCAACAGCTTCGGCGGCCGCCGCCGCATCGCAGGCGCTGGCGATTCGTCCCAGCGCAGCCAAGCACTGCGCGCGGTAGACCAGATATGTCGGATTGTGCGGCTCGAGCCTCAGGGCCTGCTCGACCTCGGGCAGCGCCTCGGCCGGCCGGCCGAGCTTCATGGCGCTGAGTAACCGTTGGCGCAGATTGGAAACAGGCACGTTCATGCGGTTGCAGCCGAATGTCCGGCTGTCAGCGCCGGCTGCGGCGCGGCGGCGCAATCGGAGGCGCCATGCCCGGAATGTACGATTCGGAAAAAAGTGCCTGGCAATGACGCTCGAACGCCTCGACCAGACGCGTTTTCTTGAGCTCCTTCAATGTGGCGATGCCGATGCGCACCGGCGAGGGATCCCCGCCGAGCGGCACCCGTTGTATCCGGCGTCCATCCAGCGCCACGCTCGCCCGTGGTCGAACGTTGGCCAACGCGTAGCCCAGGCCATTGGCGACCATGGTGCGCACGACTTCCTGTTGCGAGGAGGTCCATGCAATATTGGGCTCGAGCCTTTCGCGGATGAACAGTGACAAAAAATATTGGCGGCTTACGGGCAGATCAAGCAGAACCATCGGCAGCGGCGCCAATTGGCTGAGCTTGACGTAGCGCTCGTGAGCCAACGGATGTGAGGCTGCGAATAACGCGTAGGGCGGCAGGCTCGCGAGCGGCAGGAAGCCGATATCATCGCTGATCTGAAGATCGTAAGTGACAGCGACTTCCGTCTCGGATTCCCGCAGACTCTGCAACAGGCCCTCCTGGTGATTTTCCCGGCAGACGATGCGCGTCTCCGAATACGCTTTCAGGAACGACTGCGTCAGTTCCGGCATCACGAGCGGCGCCAGGGTTGAAAACCAGCCCACCACGAGCTCGCCGCGAATTTGGTGACTCGCATCCGCGGCCGCCGAATACAGGCCCTCCGCCTGCTTGAGCAATTGCTTGGCATCGCGCAACAGTGCGCGGCCGACGGGCGTCAGCGACAGCCCGTGGGCGTGATGACGCAGAAACAATTGCACGTCGAGCTCACGCTCGATGTGCGAGATCGCCGTCGAAATAGCCGGCTGTGAGATGCTGGCGCGCTTGGAGGCGAGCGTGATGCTGCCGGTCTCCGCGGCTGCAATGAAGTACGTCAGCTGGCGAAAGGTAAATTTCATAGATCGCCGGGCACACCGAAGCTCGGCGCTGCGGCCGGGTTGATCGCACGGCGCACATAATCCTCGATCTGCGGTGAGTAGATGTCCCAGATCGAAGCCAGTGCGGCAACCGGATCATCATCGCTCCAATCCACGCGCAAATCGACGATGGGCCAGCTGAGCTCGCGCACCACGAGCAGTCCTGCGGAATGAATCGGTCCGGCTTCTCCGCCCTGCGCAAGTCCGCTGCGCAGCGCCAGCAGCAGGCGCGCTCCCAGGCTACCGCTGGCCTCGACAAATGCCGCGATCATGGCGGCAGGAACATCCGGGTGCGCCAGCAGATTGCCCGCACTGACCGCGTCCGTGCCGATCGCTGAAGCGGCAATTCCGAGTGCGTGAGCACCCGAATGAATCGCGGGGGCTCCCTCGCGCGCCACGACCAGCACTTGCCGATAGGCGCCGAATGGCGTGGCGCTCAGAGCTCGATCAAGCGCCGCCTGGGCATGCGCGCCGCGCGCGAGGGCCTCGAGGATCGTCGGTCCAAGCGACGGGTCGGTGATATTTTGCGACGCCACGGCCCCGGCACCAGCACGCGCATGAGCACAGCGTGCGGCGACTGCGGGGGACGAGGAAGCAATCGCGACGCCGAACGTTCGTGCATCTGTGGAACGTGCGGCAATTGAAAAAGTCACCGCTCGCAACTCATCGCGAATCACTTCTCATCGGGAATGACGGCGATCACGTCCACTTCGACCAGCCATTCGGGACGTGCGAGGGCCGACACGACGATGCCGGTGGAGACTGGGAAGACTCCCTTGAGCCAATGGCCGATGACCCGATAGACGGCCTCGCGAAATCTCGGATCAGTCAGGTAGATCGTGATCTTGCAGATATGCTCGAGCCTGGCGCCGGCTTCACTGAGCAGTTGCTGGATGTTCTTCATGGCCTGTTCCGCCTGCGCCGCGGCATCTCCGACCCCGATGTTCATCGCCGTGTCGAGATCCTGTCCAACCTGGCCGCGCACGAATACCGTGCTGCCGCGCGCCACGACCGTCTGGCACAGGTCGTTGTCGAGCTTTTGTTCCGGGTAGGTATCCCGCGTATTGAACTTACGGATGCGGGTGTGCATGGGTCAGGCCGAAGAACGCACGGCAGTGATCCGCAAACGCCAGTGCGCTGGCATCCAGGGGCCGGGCGGCCATATGCGCCAGTACCAGGCGGCTATTCGCGACTTCCCCGGACAATGAACGCGTCACGAGCGCGCGCCCGTCATAGGAAACATTGTTGGCGGGTTTTGTGGCGAGCAGGCTATAGCCCAGTCCGTGCCCGACCAGACCGCGCACCATCTCAAATGAGCTCGTACGATATGCGATGAAGGGCTCGAGTCCCCGATCCCGAAACAGCGAGAGGAAATAATCCCGGCTCGGTTCGACGTCGAGCAGGATCAGCGGCTCCTGTACCAATGCCTCGAGTGCGACGGTTTGCGTATCCGCCAGCGCGTGGCCTTGCGGCAGCAGCACATAGGGCGAGAGCTCTGCGAGCTGTTCAACCTCGATATCCCGATCGATCCCGAAATCGTACAGCAGCGCCAGATCGAGCTCGCCACGGTGAAGACTCGCGAGCAGATTTCTCTGATCGGCTTCCACCAGCGTCAGAGCGATGCCCGGATGCAGCTTCTTGAGTCCCGCCACGAGCGCAGGTACCACATAGGGTGCGAAAGTCTGGAAGCAACCGAGCGCCAGAGTTGCCTCGGCCGGCGGCGCTTCGCGCGCGTTGGGCACGAAACGTTGGTGGAAGCGCTGTGGCACGCCATAGGCGCGATTCGCGTAGATCAGCGGCGCCCCGGCGTCGGCGATGAAAATATCCTGCACCGATCCGAAAATGACAAAGTGCGAGCCCACGCGCTCGCTCGCCGTGACCCGACAGTCAAACGCGACCAGCGCATCAACGACGCGCGGCGCGCCGGTCACCTGCGAGGTCCAGCTCGTGCACTCGAACTTCGCGATGCCCTGAACTCCCTTGCGCCCGGCAAAGCTGTCGGAGATGTGGACCTGGTCCTCGCGCAGCACATTGACGCAGAACACACCGTTCTCGAGCACCGCGTTGGCGACGGGACTTAACTGATGAATGCACACCAGCAGCGTCGGCCGCGGCGTGTCGGCGGACACCGAGACCATGGCTGAGACCGTGATGCCGTGACGCCCGGCTACCCCGTCGGTCGTCACTACGTTTACGGTGCAGGCGGCGTGACTCATCGCGCTCAGGAATCGCTGCCGCAGCGCAGGGTCCGCCCCCTTGGGAGTCGCGTTGGCCTTTGGGGCGTTCACCGTTCGCTCAAGCTGCGGCCTCAGCCGCGCTGGATTGGGTTGCGCTCGCGCTCGTGCGTTCGCGCTCGCCAAACCATCGATTGACGGCACCGTCGCCGGGGGTGCGCGTGCCGCGGTCCATGACGCGCTCGGACAGGTCCGCCGCTTTGCGCACGAAATCCAGCGGTCCGTCCCAGTCAAAATTGCGGTAGACCGCCGCCAGGTGCGCGAAGGGCGGGGATTGCGCAAATAGCTGGAACGTCAGCCGGTGACCTGCATAGTCGGAGTTCAGCATGTCACGCGCGAAGGCCAGCAATTTGCGGCGATCCTCGGCCACCCAGCGCTCATTGACCGAATAGTATTTGTCCAACCACGGCTTGGTCTCCGGTGCGTCGAAAGACGCCTTGTCCGGCGTGATGCAGATCTGCCCACCACACAGCTCGCGCGCAATATGCATCATCTCGTGCAGCTGCGAGCAGGCCAGTACCCGGCCGGTGTAGAGCAGCGACTGGTTCGGCATCAGCAGTCCCGCAGGGCTCGGCTCGGCCAGCGCGATCGAGGCGGTCAGATGTGCATTGATGCCCTCGCGATAGACCGCCAGCTGCGCGAGCTTCTCCTGCACGGCCTGCTGCTTGTCCAGGCCGGTCTGTCGCGCATTGAACAGCGCCGCACCGATCATCATGTCGGCGAGCTTCAGATTGCGTTGCACGAAAGCGAAGGCGGAATAACGGTGCAGCGTTGCGCGTATGAACGTGGCCGCCTTGGTATGGCGGTAGAACAGCACGTTCTCCCATGGGATCAGCACGTCATCGAAAATCACCAGTGCGTCGACCTCATCGAAGCGGTTGCTCAACGGGTAATCGGCCTCTGGCGCGCGTCCTGCAAAGCCCGTGCGACAGATGAATTTGAGATTCGGTGAGCCCAGATCGCAGACAAAGCCGACCGCGTAATCCGACAGCGCGGCATTGCCCCAGTTGGCAATCGTGGGTTTGGTGAAGGCCTGATTGGCATAGGGGGCCGCCGTTTCGTATTTGGCTCCGCGCACCACGATGCCGGCGTCGGTCTCCTTGACGACATGCAACAGCATGTCGGGATCCTGTTCCTGCGGCGGCTTGGAACGATCGCCCTTGGGATCGGTATTGGCCGAGACATGGAACGGGTCGCCCTGGGTAACGGCATCGATGTGACGGCGGATGTTGGCCGAGAACTGCGGATCGACCTCGTTGAGCAGATCCTCGCCGTCAAACAGCGACCACATTTCCCCTACGGTCTCATCCCCGACCCGGGTTACGACGCCACCGATAGCCTCCAGAATCGTGTCGGTCGCGCGGCGCTTGTGCCACCAGTCCTGCTGTGTCCGGGGCAGCTTGTTGGCCACGGCATTCCACTGGCCGTTGTCCTGGTAGGCAAGAATCTCGCGCGTGGCCGCCTCGTGCTGCATGTCGTAGATGCGCGCACGAATATCGATCAGCGGTTTGAACATGCGGTGCGTTGCAAGATCCCTGACCCGCTCGCCATTGATATAGACCTCGCGCGAGTCGCGAATAGAGTCCACATATTGCTCGCCTGTTCGGATCATGGGAACTGCTCCACGGGGTGGGACCGTTCGCTCAATAATCGCGCATCGCGTGCTTCAGATAAACTAGCGTTTTTGGGCGTTCTGGTTTCGAAATTATAAGGCAAAAGCACGTCCCTGACCGCCTTTTGAGCACTTGTTTTTAAGTCAGGCGCTCGAGCAGCGCGTCCATCATCGCATCACAACGATGCAGCTGATCCGTGGCGACGAATTCGTCCGGCTTGTGCGCCTGGTCGATCGATCCGGGACCGCACACTACGGACGGTATGCCCAGCCGGCCGCTGAACAGTCCGCCTTCGCTGCCGAAACCCACCTTGATGCGCTCCTGGTTGCCGGTCAGGACCGCGGCGAACTCCACGACGTCGGCGCCGGGTGGGGTATCGAGGGCCGGATACTCATTGCTGAGCTCGAGCTCGATACGGATATCGCCATCGTCAGACGTGGCCTTGGCGACGAGCTCGGCATCCTCGCGCATGGCGCCGATCAAAACGGCCGGATCATCGCCGGGCAGATTGCGAATTTCGACCTCAAGCTCGCAGCGCTCCGGCACGATATTCAGCACCGTGCCGCCGGCGATCACGCCGACGTGCAGAGTCGTATAGGGAGTCTCGTAGTGCGCATCGTGCGCGCCGCTGTCCGCAATTCTGGCCTGGCGCTGCCGGATACGCTCGATCAGGTCGGCGGCCATGTGGATGGCGTTGACGCCCAGATGCGGATAGGCCGAGTGTGCCGCACGGCCATGACAGACCGCCTTGAGCGCGCTCTTACCCTTGTGACCGATCGCCGGTCGCAACAGCGTCGGCTCCCCGACGATGCAGAATCGCGGCTGCAGGCTCCAGTTCGCCATATCGTCGATCAGCGAGCGCACGCCGACACAACCGATTTCCTCATCGTAGGAAAATGCGAGCTGCAACGGCACGCGCAGCGGCTTTTCCGCAGCAAGCCGCGCCGCCCGCAGCGCACAGGCCAGAAAGCCCTTCATATCCGCGGCGCCGCGTGCATACAGGCGCTCGCCGCGCTGCTGCAGCCGAAAAGGATCGCTCGACCAGCTCTGGCCATCAACCGGCACGACATCCGTGTGCCCTGAAAGCAGGATGCCCGGCTGCTCCACCGGGCCGATGCTGGCAAAAAGGTTGGCTTTGCGTGCCTGCGTATCCAGGTAGATCTTCGAGGTCGCGCCGCAGCCCGCCAGAAATTCCCGTACATAGTCGATCAGTGACAGGTTGGAATCCCGACTGACCGTCGCAAAGCCCACCAACCGCTCAAGGATCTGCGCGCTATTCATTACCTCCGCCGATGAGCGCTGGCCGATAGCGGTCAGCTCATCAATGCTCTTTGAACGAATATGCCACGGTAAAGCCAACCGTGCGCGGTTGCGAGACGATCGCCTCGTCGCGGTTACCGTAGATGGCGGGGTCTGAATACGAGGTGATGCCCAGAATGTTGGTCAGGTTGTTCACGTAGAGCGACATGAGCCAATGGGCACGCGCGAAACTCAACCGTGTATTGAGCATGGTGAAGCCCGCCACGGTCGGTACGGTTCCCGAGAGCGCCGGAATTAGCGCGCTCTGGTAGTGACCGTCGATGTCGTAGCGCAGCTCACCGTCGCCCAGCGGTATCTGCGTGATCGCGACGTCGAGCGCGATGCTGCTCAGCGGGGTGCCTGGCAGAGGACTGCCGAGCGCGGGCGGTGGCACGGACGTGTTAGGGATGGCATCGAGAGGACTAAGCGAGGTCAGCTTGGTCTGATCGTAGGTGTAGCTCAACTGGGTCTCTAAATGTCGCGTCCAGAGTGCTTCCAGATCGCCTTCGAAGCCGCGGCTGAACGCATCGCCGACATTGAGCGATGCCGGCAGCACCAGCGGCGTCAGCTGCACGCCCTCCTGAATGTTGTGCCATTGAATGTCGAAGACATCCGCCGAATAGCGAAATCGGTTGATCAGGGTTCCCTTGACGCCGAGCTCGTAATTATCCGCCGTGTCCGGCTGGAGCTTGGAGAGCGCCGCGGGTGTTACGTAATTCTGCGCAGGCTCTGCCGGCGGCAACGCATTGACGCCGCCGCGACGGAATCCCTGCGAGTAAGTCGCATAGATCAAATTGTTCTCGTCGAACTTATATGCGGTATTGGCCTTCCAAAGCACCCGGCTCCAGGAGTCACTGAGCGAGCTATTAGCGATCGGTGGCGGAGGTACCGCCAGAAACACGCCCCCGCCATCGAACAGCAGACCAGTTTGCTGCGCTTGCGTCACGGTCTGTTTGAAAACGCGCGTGCCACCGGTAATGCTCCAGGCCGGTGTCAGATGCGCTGTGAGCTCGCCGAAAGCGGCGTAGTCCCTGAATCGGGTTTCGAAATCGCCGATATAGGTCTGGTCCTTAACGATCGGAATACCGTCGACGAAGTTCGTCGCACCGGGCGTGTATGCGGTTTCGCCGACGCCGCAGTATGCCGGGCCATAGGTCGCCGAGCAGGAGTTGAAGAAGTCGAGATAGCCGGGATAGAACTCGTGCTCCTGGATGTTCTGGTACTCGTTTTTGTAGAACAGGCCGCCGACCCAGTCGAAGGTGCCGCCGAGCTTCGAAGCCAGACGCAGCTCCTGCGTCAGGGGCCTGTCATCCAGTTCATCGTGCCCGACCACAAATGAGCGCGGGTTTTGGCCGTAAATGGGCTGATAGAAAAGGAAGTTCGTATACACGGCCGTCAGGTCATCATACGAGTGATTCAGGTGCTGTGCCCATGACGTATCCGACGTCAAGGTCGCAAAGCCCATGTCGTATTCGAGTGTCAGGGAGATCAGATCGACGGCATCGTGCGCGCCTTCCAGGCTGTTGTCGGCGTTCGAGAGTGAGTCGACGCCAGGCGGAACCGGCAGATTGTAGAGCTGCGCCACCGGGGCCGGGTTGGTGCAGGCAATCGAACACGGTATCTGCGTGTTCGGGCTGATGGCCATATTGTATGCAGCCGTACTGGTCGCCGCATACGGAAAGCCGTTCGCCAAGCCCAGCTGGTAGTAATAGTTCAGCTCGGCGCGGAACTGATCGTTTGGCTTCCACAGGGCAGCGAAGCGGGCCGTGTGATACTCATACGAATTGGTGCCATTTTTATCGTATATCACCGGTGGACTGAATGCATTGCCGGGCTGCGCCGATATTGGTTCGCCCGCTGAGTTGAGCACAAACAGATTGGGCTGATTGATAAAGCCGGCATCGTAGCTCCAGCCCGCGTTCACTCGCACCGCAAAGGTATCGGACAGCGGTAGGTTGAGCATGCCGCTGATCTCCTCGTTGGGCGCATGGGTGTGATACGTGTCGCCAGCACCCACCTCCACCTTGGCATCGAAACCGGTGGGATCTGGCGCGTTCTGCACGAATCGAATCGTGCCGCCCAGCGACCCGGAGCCATAGAGGGTGCCCTGCGGGCCACGCAGAATCTCGACGCGATCCAGGTCCTGCAGCCGTATGTTGAAATACAACGGCGTGTCATCGACGTAGGTCGCGACGGGCGGCACAACCGGGGTCGCGAGACCCAATTGTCCCGCCGTGCCTTCGCTGTTCAGACCGCGGATGATCAGTCCCGAGCCGTTGATGCCGCTGAATGGACCCTTGTCGGTGAAATTGACTCCGGCCATCGAATGCGCGAGTGCCGACATGTCCTCGATGCCGGCTGTCTCCAGATCGGCGCCCGAGACCGCGGTAATGCTGATCGGCAGATCCTGCGCGGATACTTCGCGCCGCGTCGCCGTCACCACGACTTCCTGCAGCGAGAGACCCTGGTCCTCGGTGTCCGTGTCCGCCTTGACGTGCGTGCCGTAAATCGCCGCCATCACCGCGGCAGTCAGCGAAGTGACTTTCTCGATTCGACCCACTCCACGGCGCGGATCGATTGCTATTGATCGTCGCGCGCGATGCGTTGCCGTCATGAGTGCTCCCTCTTTGTTCGCTTGGTAACTGCAGGCGTGTTGCCCAATCCACACCTCAGTTGTGCGATGCCAACACGCATTCCCGAGTCGGTAAATTGATCTTTTATAACTCACTGCTTTCGAAAAACGGAAGCAAAAGCTAGTTTTTCCATTTTTTTGCACGACCGTGGTGCGCGTCAGTTTCATTTGCGCCATAACGGTGCCAGAGCTCGCGCTGATCCCATCGCCGTTGCCGGCGAAATTCCGTAGACTGCGCAGCTCATGGATACCTGCGCTGCGCTGCAATTGCGTATCGATCTGGCTGCCGTGTTTCGCATCGCGGCCCGGATGAAATGGGCCGAGGCGGTGGCTAACCATTGCAGCGTGGCCGTTGACAGCGACGGCCGTCATTTCCTGATCAACCCGCGCTGGCAGCTCTTCAGTCAAATTCGCGCATCGGAATTGATGTTGCTGGACGCCAAGGCGACCGCTGATGAATTGCCGACGGAACTGGATTCGACCGCCTGGTCGATTCACGGCACCTTGCACGCGCAGGTGCCGGGCGCGCGCTGCGTGCTGCACGTGCATCCGCCCTACGCGACGGCGCTATCGTGCCTCATGGATCCGCGGATCAAGCCGATCGACCAGACCTCGGCGCGTTTCTTTAACCGCATCGCCATCGACAGTGGCTACGACGGCATGGCAAAAAATGCTGACGAGGGCCTGCGCCTGACCCGAGCGCTCGCTGACAAGCGCGCGTTGATCATGGGGAACCACGGCGTCTTGGTCGTCGGCGACAGCATTGCCGAGGCATACGATGCGCTTTATCACCTCGAGCGCGCCTGCCAGATTCTGGTACTGGCCTACTCGACCGGTCAGCCGCTGCATATTCTGAGCGACGAGATCGCCGAGAAAACCGCGCGGGACTGGCAGGATGACGGCGCCTTTGCCAGGGCGCACTTCACGCAGATGAAGCGCCTGCTCGATGCCGAGGAGCCCAGCTACGCCCAGTGAGACGTCAGGCGGATTTTGAATTCAGCAGTCCGTAGAGCTCGGGTCGGCGGTCCACACGATACGGATAGGTCTGGGCGGCCTCATCCTGCGTGCGACGACTGATTGCGCCGATCAGCAACGCGTCCCCGGCGCCCGCGGATACGAGGGCTTTGCCATCGGTACCGGTCAGGCACGAGCCGCCCAGAAACTGCATGCCATTCTCCACGCCCGCGTGATTGCAGTAAGCGACATAAACCTGGTTCTCGACCGATCGCGCCGGGACGATGAAATTCGGTATAGCTGCATACTCATCGGTCAGCGCCGTCGGAATCAATATGGCGTCGGCGCCCAGCAGCGTCAGGCTGCGCACGGTTTCCGGAAACTCCACGTCGTAGCAGATCAGCAGGCCAAAATTGAAGCCGCGAAAGTGGAACGGGGGCTCAAAATGGCTGCCTGGACAGTAGGCATCGCGCTCGGCCGGGCCGAACAGGTGCGTCTTGCGGTAATGGGCCAAAGCCACTCCGTCCGGTCCCATTACCTGCACCGCGTTATAAACTCGCCCGCTGCCCGCATCGCGCTCGCCATAGCCGTAGACAATCGCGATGCCGTTTTGCCTTGCGATCGCGCCGATGCGCTGTGCCGCAGGACCATCGCGCGGCTCCGCCAGCGTGTTGATCGCAGCCCCGATGTTGTAGCCGCAGAGCCAGCACTCAGGACACAGCAATAGTTCGGCACCGCCGGCGGCCGCTGCTTGCGCCGTGTTTGCGAGCGCGTCCAGATTGGCCGCGACATCGGCCGGAAATCCAACGGTTTGCCACAATGCCAGCTTCATTGGCTCAGCACCGTTATGGCGCAAAAGGAGCGAGCATAGCCCTGCGCTGCCCCAAGCGTGCGCACGCGCGGCGTAGAAATTGCGCGCTTGCGCGCTGCACAGCATAGTCCCGCATGCAGCCATGATAAACCGCGAGCAGCCGGCCCGTCTCGAAATCACAACGATCCAACCGATCGCGCTCGATCAGCGCCACGGCACATCGGCGGATCTGTTCACGGTATGGTTTGGCGCGAACCTGATGCTGCTGACTGTCGTGACCGGCGCTCTCGCGGTGACGATATTCGGACTTTCATTCGCCTGGGCCGTCGTGGGGCTGACCATCGGCAATCTGGTCGGCGCCGTATTCATGGCACTTCATTCCGCGCAGGGACCCGCGCTCGGCGTGCCGCAGATGATTCAGACGCGCGGCCAGTTCGGCTCGCTCGGCTCGCTGCTCGTCGTCGGTATCGTGATCATCATGTACGTGGGCTTCCTCGCCTCCAATCTCGTGCTGGGTGGCGAGGCGCTGAGCAGTCTTGCATTGGGCGTGTCCGATACGGCCGGCATCCTCTTGCTTGGCGCGCTCGGCGCCATCGCCGCCATCTTCGGCTACGACCTGATCCACACCTACGCGCGCGTTACCAGCTATGTCGCCGGCGCCGTGCTGCTGCTCACATTCATCTGGATCATCTGGGTCCATGGATTACCCGCGGACTTCCTCTCACGCAATTCGCTGAGTGCCTCGGGAATGCTGGGCACGATATCAATCGCAGCGCTCTGGCAGATCGCCTATGCGCCCTACGTGTCGGACTATTCACGCTACATGCCGCACGACACCGGCGCGCGATCGGCTTTTTGGGCGAGCTACTGGGGTTGCACGCTCGGCTCGCTGTTGCCGATGATCCTGGGTGCGATGGTCGGTCTTGCTTCGGGCAACAGCAACCTGATCGCCGCTCTGGCGGCGCTCACGAACGGCATCGCGCCGTTGGTCCTGATCGTCTTCTCGATTGGTGTGGCCACGGGCAATGCAATGAATCTCTACTGCGCCGCGCTCTCGACGATGACTTGTGGCCAGACGATATTTCCGTCCTGGTCGCCCGCAGCCGGTGCCCGCGCCGTCATCACGCTGGTCCTGTTCGCCGCATCGCTCGCCGGAGCACTGCTCGGCAGACGCTCATTCCTCCTCAACTACACGGATTTCATCCTGCTGCTGCTCTACGTGCTGGTGCCTTGGACCGCGATCAACCTGGTTGATTACTATCTGTTGCGGCGGGGCCGCTACCATGTCGCCTCGTTCTTCCGCCAGGATGGCGGCATCTATGGACGCGTCAATGCCGTGGCCGTCTGGTGCTACCTGATCGGCATCCTCGTGCAGCTGCCCTTTGTGGCCTCCCCGCTCTACACCGGTCCGATCGCCGCAGCGCTCGGCGGCGTCGACCTGTCATGGATCGTGGGGCTGTTGGTTACGGCGCCGGCGTACTACTGGCTCGCGCGCGTCAGATTGACGCCAGAAAGCCGCCATCAACATAGAGAATCTGCCCCGTAATGTAGGCTGCCGCGTCCGAACACAGGAACACGACCGCGCCATTGAGATCCTCGAGCTTGCCGAACCGACGCAATGGGATCTTCTCCAGCATCTGCGTCTGCCAGCGCTCATCCTTATAGAACCCTTCCGTCAACGCAGTGCGAAAATAGCCCGGTCCAATCCCGTTGACCCGAATGCCGCGCGCTGCCCATTCGGTCGCGAGCGCGCGCGTGAGCCCCGCGAGGCCGGCCTTCGAAGCCCCGTACGCCGCTGCGCCCGGTACGCCAACCTCGGATGTGAGTGAGCACATGTTGACGATTGCCCCGCCCTGCGGCATGCGCCGCGCTGCGGCCTGGGCACAGAAAAATGCGCCCTTGAGATTCGTGCCGACGATGCGATCCCAGAGCGGCTCAGCGACATCCAGGGATGGACAGATCTGCTCAACGCCCGCGTTGTTGATCAGGATGTCGAGTCGGCCCAGGCGGCCGCGGACGCGCTCGAAGGTGGCATCAATGCTGCCGATGTCGGCCACGTCGATCGCGAAGAGCTCGGCGTTGAGCTGCTCGGAGACTAAATCCTGATGCAGCTCGTGCAGCGCTTGCTCATCGCGCGCCATCAGAGCCACGGCGGCCCCGGCGCTCGCAAGCGCGCGCGCCACGGACTTGCCGATCCCGCGCGACGCGCCCGTCACCGCGGCGACCTTGCCGGTCAGTAGAAAAGGTGTCTGTGCCATGAACGCCGTCGGTATCTGCGCCATGGGCGCCAGTAGTGATCAGTCTTTGATGCGTTCGCGCACGTACTCGGCCAGCTGCCACAAGGCCTTCTCAAGGTGACTAAATCTCCCGGCCACCGCCGAGCGCGTGGCTGCGCCGCGCTGCTGCATTTCATTGACGGCAATATCCTCGTCATTGACTACAAGCAGGAATTGCCGCTCCGCGGCCATTTTCTTCTCGAAATCGGGCTGCTCGAACGCCTCGCGGCGCACGATAATATTGGACTGAAGCCGCGTTCGGTTCGCGCCCAGCGGCTGCAGGCAGAACCAGTGAACACGATCAGGCAAGACATTCATCAGGTGATAGGGATAGACCAGGTAGAGGCGAAATTCCCGCCGCTCCTGCGCGCTCATCTCGCCAAGCTCCGGAAAGCCCACGGCGATCTTCTCGTCCGGCAGATCCTCGCGCGCCGGGGCATGCCCGACCGTCCAGGCCGCGCGTCCATCTTCGACATAGGTATGTCGCGCCGGGTAGGCACGCTCGAATGTCTCCGGATGCGCAGCAATGTGGTGATAGCACTCCATGAATGTCTCGACCACGATCTTCCAGTTGACCCGGCAGTCATAGTCGATAGAGGTGGCGACCACCCAATGCTCGGGTCCCCACCTCGCGAACAACCCGGACAACTCAGTCAGCTGTGGCGCCAGCGGCGGCGCATCGCCTGAGAAGTTCAGATAGATGAAGCCATCGACGATCTCGGTACGAAACTCGGGCAGGCGGCAGGACTTCGGATCGAATTCGGCCTGCTCCATCAGCGGCGCGCCGAGCAGGCGCCCGTCCAGCGCATAGGCCCATTTGTGAAACGGACATGAGAATCGAACGGTATTGCCCGCGCCATTGACCACCGGCGCCCAGCGATGCAGGCAAGCGCGCGAGAGCGCGCGGATGCGGTCGGCGGCGCGTACCACGACTATCATTTCGCCGAACAGGTCGATCGTAAAGTAATCGCCGGTCTTGGCGACCTGCGACACGTGGCCAATCACGAGCCACTCCTTGCGAAAGATGCGCTCGATCTCGAGCTGGAAGAAGGCTTCCGAGGTATAGGCTTCGGGCGGCAAGGTCTTGGCGCGACTCAGCGGCTGATGACCTCCGGCCAGCACCGAACGCACCAGGAGCTCGAGTGTGGCCCCTGGTGTGTCCCCTGCTATGTCCCCTGGTATGTCTTCGCGCTGGAGCACTGGGCTGCTGTCCATCCGACCTCTCTGTCACAGCCAGCCATGCAAGACTCGCACCAACCGCGGCCAGGGTCCAGTCTCGTGCTATCCTGCGGCGGCGTGGAAACCCATACGGCCCCGCAGCAATCAGCAACGCTCCCGGCCACGACGGAATGGTTAGCCTCGGGCACGCCGTTCACGCTCAATGAGATTCGTGCACTGTTTGAGAATAATTCGCCGGTCCTGCGCGATAACCCCTACGCGCTCGGCGTCCCGGTCAATACCCTGCGCGCTCTGCGCTCGGACTGGAGAGTGTTCCTGCGCTTCTGCGGCCTGAACGGCTTCCTCGCCCTGCCGTCCTCGCCGGCGATCGTCACGCGCTTCATAGAAGAGGCTTACAGCGGGGCGCACAGCCGATCGGTCTCGACGGTGGAGCGCTACCTGTCGACCATCTCGCGCGCGCATGCGCTCTCGAATCTGCCGGACCCGACCCGTGCCGTGCAGGTCAAGGCCGCTTTCCGCCATCTGAGCCGCGGGCGACACGCGAAACAGCCCAAATGCGCCTTGCGCTGGACCCAGATCAACTACGCGCTCGAGCATCTTCAGAGCGACAATCCCCTCTGGGATCTGCGCGCCAAGGCGCTGCTCGCGGTCGCCTACAGCACGATGGCGCGGCGCTCCGAGCTCGTGGCTTTGACAATCGCCGACATCAGGCTCGATTCGCAGACCGACGACGGGACTGCGATCATTCGCATGAGCAAGGTCGATCGTGAGGAGGCGCGCTACCTTGCGCCCGATGCCGTCCGGCCGCTGCGGGCCTGGCTCACGGCTTCGGACATCAGCGAAGGGGCGATCTTTCGGCGCTTCGAGAACACGGGCCAGATCGGCAGACGGGCAATCCAGCCGCAAGAGGTCGCACGCATCATCCAGCGCATCGGACGGCTGTTGAACGCGCAGCATCCCGCCAGCACTCCGATCTGGCCGCTCCAGCATCTGGCCGCGCATTCAACGCGAATTGGCGCGGCTCATGACATGGCCGCAACCGGTATCGATCTGACCAGCATCATGCATTCCGGAGGCTGGACCGATCCCAAGATGCCCCGCTACTACACGCGCGAGTTGGCAGCGCGCGAATCGGGCATGGCCCGCATGATGAAAGCCAGGAAACACACCGCAAGCTGAAAGAGGCGTATCGATATGGCAAAGGCATACTGGATCACCTGCTACCACGAGATCACGGATCCGGCCAAACTGGCGGCCTACGCGAAACTCGCGGGCCCTTCGATTGAAGCCGCCGGCGGACGTTTCCTGGCGCGTGGCACGGCTGCCCGTGCTTTTGAAGGCGGGGAAACGGAGCGCACCGTGCTCATCGAATTTGATTCAGTGGACAAGGCGATCGCGGCCTATGAGAGCCCCGCCTACAAGGTTGCCCTGGCCGCGCTCAAGGGCGGCGTCGTGCGCGAGATTCGGATCGTCGCCGGAGTCTAGTCAACCGCCACGCAACCGCCAGATCCCTACCGGGCCGTCTTGCCGCCATCTACGGGCCACGCTGCCCCGGTCACAAACGCGGCCGCGTCGCTCGCCAGAAACGCGACCACCGACGAGATATCCCTGGCATCGCCGAGCCGCGCGAGCGGAATGGTCGCGATCTCGGCCGCTCGCGCCTCCTCGGACTTGCCGTACGTCTGGAATTCTGCCTGCAATAAGGCCGTATCGATCGGCCCTGGACAGACCGCGTTCACACGAATGCCAATTGCCGCGAGCTCAACCGCGAGCGAGCGAGTCCAGGCGAGTATCGCGCCCTTGGTCGCACAATAGGCGCTGTAATCCGCCTGACCGACGAGCGCGAGCTCGGAGGCGATGTTGACGATGGTGCCGCGCCCGCTCGCGCGCAACGCAGGTAATAACGTTCGGGTGATACGAAACGCCGCCATGAAATTCACCGCGAACAGCCAGTCCAGCAGCGCATCATCGGTCTGGCCCAATGAACGCAGACGGCTCACGCCCGCATTGTTCACGAGGATGTCGCAGCACTGATCCATGCCCGCCAGCAATTCCACGAGCACGCGATCCACATGCGCGCGCTCGGTCAGATCCACGACGTAGGGCACGAACCGCCCGTCCCTGTGCTCTTGCGCGAATCGGCGCAGCGCATCGGCGTCCCGATCAAGACCGTGCACCCTCGCACCCTGCTCGATCAATTGCCGCGCGATCGCGTTACCAATCCCGCCAGCAGCGCCAGTGACGACCGCGCTGCGGCCCTCGAGGGATTGATTGGACCGATCCAAGGCTATGGATTCGGCGCGTCAGACCACTGTCAGGAATGAGACGCCATGCGCGCCGACATAATTGTCCGCGCGACCGGGCCCTTGACCAGGCATTCCGTAATCGTCCGTGAGCACGCGCCGGACCCGATTGCGATGCCAGGTGCGCAGCAATTCTGACAATGGCAGAACGCAGCGCGTCTGTTCGCCGAATAACCCCTTATGCAGCGTCGGTAACCGATGCCACGGCACCGAGGGGCGATGGTGATGCGCGTTGTGATAGCCGAAGTTCAAAGTCAGAAGGTTCATCCAGGGATAGCGTGCGCAGATCAGGTTGGAGAAGGTGTTCTCCTGCTCGTATCGCTGGTCGCGACCGGTCATGGACAGAGGTTCATCCGGCTCAATGAAATATTGCGGAAAGGTATGATGAAACGCATCGAAAAAATTCAGCGTGTGCAGGAGCAGCAGCGTCGCTACCCCATACAGCAGCAGCGCTTTCAATGACCACAGACCCAGCAACGTCAGCAGTGCACAGCGAACGATCAGCATCGTCGCGGCACGCGGCAGATTACGACGCTGCGAGCGCAGGAAGAACGGTCTCCATACGACCTGTAAATGCATCAACACTTCTGTCGCCGGCACGTAGAGCCATTCGAGGGTTTGCATGCAACGGCGCAGCCAGGGCTGTCGACGCATCAGGCTTTTGAAATCGAAGCAGGTAACGTCCGCACGATCCAGATGGTGGCGGATGTGCATGTGCCGGATGCGCTCAAACGACGCGTAGCTGGAACCAGCAATGAAGTTCATGACCTCGCCGGTCAGATGATTAGCCTGCCGTGAGGTGAACAGATTCTGATGCGCCGCTTCATGGATCAGATAGGCGGCGATTATCATCGCGTGGGTACACAGCACAACGCCCAGGATGTTCAGCACGATCTCGTGCGTGCCCATCAGCGCAAATGAGACGACCCAGGCGGCACAGGTCCAGGCAAGCACCAGTGAATTGGCGATCGCCGCCCGGCGATCATGAAACAACGCGCGCCGGGCAGGCAGGGCGGCGGCCACATTCATCGTCGAACCTCCCGTTCAGGACGCGCGAATTATACCCCGCCGACCGCCAGCGGGTTGCGCGACGACCATTCCGGGGCCGCTCGCGAACGAATGCACCGCCAAGGTGCGTCGGCTTCTTCGTGGCCTCGACCTGACTGCCGCCCAAGGGTAGTCTAAAAGCCGATTCCACGACTGCCCGGGACTTTCGCCTTGAGCACGTGTCAGGACGGATCGTTGTCACTCGGCGATGTGCGGCTGCAGTCGGGGGATATCCTGCTCGACGCGAAGCTTGCGTACGGCACCCTGGGTCGATTGAACCAGGCGCGCGACAACGCGATCGTCATGCCCACCTATTACACCGGCGAGCACCGCAGCTACCTGCCTCTGATCGGCGAGGGCAGGGCTCTCGACCCAGCGCGCTATTTCATCATCATCCCGGATATGTTTGGCAACGGTCTATCGACGTCTCCGAGCAACTACAGCGCACCGCGCGCCGGCCCATTCCCGCAAATCACGCTCTACGACAACGTGAGTCAACAGGGCCGCCTGGTATTCGAGCACCTGCATGTCGCCGAGGTAGCGCTCGTCACCGGATGGTCGATGGGCGGCATGCAGGCCTACGTCTGGGCGGCCATGTTCCCGGATCGGGTTCGTCGATTGTTGCCCTATTGTGCCGCCGCGCGCACTTCGCCTTATAACATCGTATTTCTCGAGGCTCTGAAGGCTGCACTGCAGGCCGATTGCCACTGGCGCGCCGATGGCTGCCTGCAGAAACCGGAAAAGGGATTGCGTGCATTCGCACGCGTGTACCTCGGCTGGGCCTATTCGCACGCCTTCTTCCGGGACGAATTATATAAGCAGCTGGGCTTCGCCACGCTCGAAGCGCTCATGCAAGACTGGGACAATGATCATCTGAGCCTTGATGCCAATGACCTGCTCGCGATGCTCGAGACGTGGTTGCACGCCGATGCAGGCGCCATACCTCAATTTGGCGGCAGCACGCAGATGGCGCTGAAGGCCATTCGCGCCCGAACGATTCTGCTGCCGTGCTCGACCGATCGCTATTTCTCCCCGCTCGATAATGAGCTCGAGGCGCAGCTGATTCCAAACTGCGAGCTGCGTATGCTCGACTCTGAGTTCGGGCATTGCTCACTGTCCCCGGGTAAGGTGCCGCAGGACATGCGGTTCCTGGACCGTTGCCTGCAGGAGCTGCTCGCGATCTGACTGCGGGAAGAGGATCTGAATATGAGTGATGGGCTCAATGGCGCGCGCGCGCTAGTGCAAACGCTGGTCAATTGCGGCGTCGATATGTGCTTTGCGAACCCGGGCACTTCTGAAATGCACGCGGTTACCGCTTTCGATTCGGTCACCGGCATTCGTCCCGTGCTGTGCCTGTTCGAGGGTGTCGTGACCGGCGCCGCAGACGGTTACGGACGCATCGCAGGAAAACCGGCCGCCACTCTGATGCATCTGGGTCCTGGACTATCCAACGGCTTAGCGAACCTGCATAACGCGCGCCGTGCCTCCACGCCGATCGTCAATGTGGTCGGCGATCATGCCACCTTCCACCTCCAATATGACGCGTTGCTGACCTCGGACATCGTAGGCCTTGCCAGGACCGTGTCCTCCTGGGTGTGCGAGTCCAAGACCGCGAACACCGTGGCCTCTGACGCTGCGCGCGCGGTGCAGGCCGCGCGCAGCGCCCCGGGTAGTATTGCGACGCTGATTCTGCCGGCCGATACGGCGTGGACTGCCGCCGAGCGTGCCGCCCAGGCATTGGAATACATCCGTCCGGCACAGGTCGAAGCGAGCACCATCAAGTATGTTGCAAGGTTGCTGTCAAATGGCAAGAGGACGGTCATGCTGCTGCGCGGTCCGGCGCTAATTGGCGAAGGACTCGAGGCGGCCGGCCTTATACAGACGAAGACCGGCGTCAGGCTCCTGTGCGACACCTTCGCGCCGCACGCCGAGGCTGGTGCCGGACGAGTGCCGGTTGAACGGATCCCCTATTTTGCCGAGCAGATCGTCGCCTCGCTGGCGGGTACCGAGCAGCTGATTTTGGTTGGCAGCAAGCCTCCGGTATCGTTTTTTGGTTATCCCGACAAACCCAGCTGGGGCGCACCGCAGGGTTGCGTATTCAGCACGCTGGCATTTGCGCACGAAGACGGCGTCAGGGCGCTGCAGGATCTTGCGGAAGCGCTCGGCCCAGCATCGAAACCCCCGCAGCGCATGTCATTGCAGTTGCCCGAAATGCCCAGCGGCGAGCTCAACGCGCTCAGCGTGGCGCAGATCATCGCGCGCCTGACACCCGAGAACGCGATTTATGCCGAGGAAGCCGCGACCGCGGCCGATGCCTTGCTCACGCAGCTGGCCCGCGCGCGCGCGCACACGCATTTGCCGCTGGCCGGCGGATCGATCGGCCAGGGTGTGCCGCTTGCCGTCGGTGCCGCGCTCGCCGCACCAGGCCGCAAGGTCGTATGTCCGCATGGCGATGGCGGCGCGGCCTACACGCTGCAGGCCCTTTGGACCATGGCACGCGAGCAGCTCGACGTGACCACGGTCATCTACGCTAACCGTTCCTATGCGATTCTGAATATAGAGCTGCAGCGCGTTGGCGCGATCAATGTCGGACAAAGGGCGCTGTCCATGCTGGATTTGCACAACCCGGAGATGAACTGGACGAAGATGGCGACCGGACTTGGAGTAGAGGCAAGCCGCGCGACCACCTGCGCGCAATTTGCCTCGCAATATGAGTCCGCGATGAAGACCAAAGGGCCGCGGCTGATTGAAGCAATGATTTAGGAACACCACCCGTGCATATGCGAGCCTCTTTCTACGCGCTGTTGGCACTGAGCCTGTCATTCGCCAGCCTCGGATCGCGCAACCTCGCTTATGCCGCTTGCCAAAGCTCCGCGGCTCAACGCTCAGCGGCCCAAATCCCAATCTCCGCGAGCACAGCCATCTCAAATGTGCTCGCCAGCGCAGTCGAACGTGGCGATACGCCGGCAGTCGTCGCCCTCGTGGTTGATCGCAAAGGCTGCGTGTTCGAGGACTCGGCGGGCAAGCTCGACGTTGTGCAAGCAGTGCCGATATCCACTAACGCGATCTTCAGAATTGCCTCGATGACCAAGCCTGTAACCTCAGTCGCAATCATGATCCTGGTCGAACAGGGAAAGCTCTCGCTGGATGATCCGGTCTCCAAATACCTGCCCGCCATCGGCCAGCTTCAAGTGCTCACGCACTTCAACGAAGTCGACGGCACCTATCAGACCAGACCGGCAAAACGTCCGATGACCATCCGGCATCTGCTCGCGCAGACATCGGGCATGGGCTACGCCTTCTCGAATCCGATTGTCGCCGCCTTGGTGAAGCTCACTCATAAACCTGATTGGGAGCTGCCGCTCCAGCACGATCCGGGTGAGGTGTGGATGTACAGCGCCAGCCCGCAAGTACTGGGTCTTATCGTCGAGAAGATCAGCGGCATGTCGCTGGAGGAGTTTCTGCAACGACATATCTTTGTGCCTCTCGGCATGCACGACACATCATTTGCCGTGCCGCTCGAAAAACAATCGCGCGTTATCACGGTCTACGATCACGTCGACGGCAAGTTCCAGGATATCCCGCAGCCCCCGATTTCCTCTCTGCCGACTCCACCATTTCGAGGCGACGGCGGCCTGTGCTCGACAGCCGATGACTACGGGAGATTCATCAGAATGCTGCTGGGCGGCGGGCAGCTCGATCACGTACGAGTTCTGAGTGCTCGCTCGGTGCGCCTCATGGGCGAGAATCAGATCGGCGCGATCGTCGTCACGCAGCAGCCGGCGGCTGACCCCACCAGGACCCGGCCATTTCCGCTCGGCGCGGGCCAGGATAAGTTCGGCCTCGGGTTTCAGATAACCGAGGCGAGCAGCGCGGGGTCAAAATCTCGCAGTCCGGGCAGCTTGAGTTGGGCCGGCATCTATAACACCGAATTCTGGATTGACCCGCGGCGTGGCATCGGAGGCGTATTGCTGATGCAGTTCTTGCCGTTCTACGACGAGGGTGCGATTCGCACGCTGAAGGACTTCGAGAATGCCGTGTACGGGATTTGAGTCGTGGACCTTAAACTCGTAGGGCCGTTTTTTATAAGCGCCTTGATTGCCTGGGCGCTGTATCGTCGGGTGCGGCGCAACTTCGGCCCTCAGCCGGTGCGCGTCGGTCGAATGCGGTTCCGTGCCGGGCTCCTTTGCCTAGTTGGCGCATTGCTGCTGTTTGCGTCGTGGCGCGATATGCAATTACTCGGCGCACTCATCGGCGGCATAGCCTGCGGCGTGGCGCTCGGCTACGTTGGCTTGCGACACACGAAATTTGAGGTGACGCCGCAGGGAAGCTTCTATACACCGCATACCTATATCGGCTTGTTCGTCACGGCGCTGTTTATTGCCCGCATCGCGTTCCGCTTTCTGACTCTGAATATGAACCCACATTCCCTGGCACAGTCGAACCCGAACCCGTTCGACGCGTACCAGCGAAGCCCGTTGACGTTGGTTATATTTGGCGTCCTGGTGGGCTACTACGTCTTCTTTACGATCGGTGTATTGAGGAATTCCAGAATCAAAACCACAGCGCCATGAGGCGAACGTCCTGATATCGACCTTCGAGCTTTCGACCTCGCACTCGAATACCTTCATCTTTGAAGCCAAAGGATTCGTATAGACGTATCGCCGCGAGATTATCCGCAAATACCTCCAGCTCCACCTTTTCAATGCCTGCGCCCCGGGCCAGCGGCAGACAGGCATCCAGCAGGCGACGGCCAATGCCCTGCCGCCTCCACTCGGCTCGAACACCCATGCCGAGGCGGCCGACGTGCGTGAATCCATCAGCCGTACCGGGCAGAATGTCACAAAATCCAATGACCTCTTCCTCTGCGACTGCCATAACCTGTGGCAGCGCGCCTTCCACGACCCGCTTCAGGAAGGTACGCGTCTGCTCGAGCGAAAACCCATCGAGGGTTGCCAGGTGCCACTTTTCGGCCGCCACAGCTTTGATGGCTGCGCGAACAGAGGCGGCGTCTGATTCACGCCCGGGTCTGATCAGCACCCGTTGCCCGTTACGCATCTTTTTTTCCTCAGGATTTACGGCTTGCAGGCAGAATCCCCAGCACCTCAAATGCCGGATCACGCACCCTGTAAATGAGCGTGTAGTGATCAAACAGCAGTGAATGCTCGCGGGTGCCCGCAATGCGCCCGGCCCTGCTGCTGGCCCTCGCCGGATCTGCAGCCAGCTCATTGATGATGCCGATGATTGTGCGCACCTTCGGGACAACCGTGTCGCTTCCGGCTCCTGGAAAATCCTGCTCAATCCAGCTCGGCAGCTCAATTATTTGCGCGAGTGCCGTGCGCAGCCATCTGACCTGCATCGTCGTCCCATTGCGCAAGTGTCTCGCTGACCTCTCGTTGGGTCGCAAAAGCACCGCGATCAGCCTTCTTTATGGCCTTGCGAATCTCCGCCACCTGCCACGCCTGCTCGCCCAGGTAGCGCGCCAGCGCCTCCTGCGCCAGAAACGCCCGGGTGCGCCCGGTCGCCTTGGCGAGCTTGTTCAGCGCTTTTTTTGTAGCGTTATCGAGTCTTATCGTAAGATTCGTTGGCATCGTGCAATATCGTGCATCGTCGTGCGTGTTCGTGCAAGTGGATTGAACAGCTGATTATCGGGAGGCGTAAAATGCCTCCTCGAAACCAGCGGCTGCATGGCGGAGCGAGTGCGTGACCATCATCGGTATTGATCATGTCCAGCTCGCAATGCCCGCCGGCGGCGAAGAGCGGGCACGCAGCTTTTACGGCGGCATCCTGGGCCTGCCGGAGGTGCCGAAGCCGCCCGAGCTGGCCAAACGTGGGGGTTGCTGGTTTGAGAGCGATCGGGTGAAGATTCACCTTGGCGTCGACAAAACATTTCATCCGGCGACCAAGGCGCATCCGGGATTGCTCGTCAGCGGGCTGAAGGCGATTATTGAGCAGTGCCGGGCGCAGGGTATTGAGATCATCGATGATGCGCCGCTGCCGGGTTTCGACCGAATCTTTCTTAGCGACCCGTTTGGCAATCGTCTCGAGCTGATGGAGCAGGACTAGAATACCGGGAGTCGATTTCGCGGGGTTTGGGCGTCTGAGGCAGTTACCTGAATAGCAATACATAAAGGGGTTCCATGGATCGCCGTTCATTCTTCTCGCTGTCCGGTGCGAGCGCCGTTGCGCTGACTGCGCAGGGGATGCTGGCGCCCGAGACGCAGGCCGCAGCAGCCGCAGACGCCGCACGCTCGTCCGCCTCCAGGCCGCTGAAAGTACGGCTGGGCCATCAGGTGCCGCCGCCGTGCAGCGACGCGCAATTCGCCTATGTCGCACGCTACGGCGTCGATGGTGTGGGCGCCAGTGCCACTATCACCGATCCTTCGCGCATTTACGCGACGACCGAGGAAATGACGCAATTGCGCGAACGAGTCGAGAAGCACCATATGACTCTCGATATCACCGACAGCGTCCTGCTGCCCTCCAGCCTCATCGACCGCGAGCCGCATCCCTCGATCATGCTGGCGAGAAGCCCGCAACGTGATCGCGACATCGAGTCGTTCCAGAACCACATCCGCTCCTGCGCCGCCGCGGGCGTGCCGGTACTTAAATACAACATGAGCATTCTGGGAGTCGTGCGCAGCGGCACCACACCGGGCCGCGGCGATGCGCTGTATTCGACGTGGCATTTGAAAGACGGGCAGGCCGCCGATCAATCCCTGACGAGCGCGGGGGTCGTGAATGCCGATGCTTTCTGGGAGCGCATCACATACTTTCTCGATCGCGTCGTCCCGGTTGCGAATGAATACAAAGTTCGCCTCGCCTGCCACCCGCAGGACCCGGGTATGCCGCCGCAGGGCTATCGCGGGGTCGATCGCGTACTCGGTACGGTGGATGGCCTGAAGAAGTTTCTCACCATTCAGGAGAGTCCCTATCACGGCCTCAATTTCTGCCAGGGCACGGTCTCGGAGGATCTTACCGATCCGGGCACGCAGATTTTTGATGTGATCCGCTACTTCGGCGGTCGCAACAAGATATTCAACGTGCATTTTCGCAATATCCGCGGACGCCGCGATGATTTCATGGAGGTGTTTCCGGACGAGGGCTCCGTGGACTTCGTCAAGGCGATCAAGACCTATCGCGAGGTTGGATATAGCGGCTTATTGATGCCGGATCATGCGCCTCAGGTAGCCGGCGGCGTGCAGAATGCGGACCTGCAGAATTTCGCCTTCGCGTTCGGCCATCTGCGCGGCCTCATTCAGTCGGAGCAACACGTCGTCTGATGCCACTAAAAATAACAGGAGACCTATAATGTCGACGAATCAAGCTAATATCGATCGTTTGAACGCTGCCGTGGCAACATCGCTGCATCAGCATTGGGTGATGTTCCTCGTCGAAGGAATCATTTTGCTGATTCTGGGTCTGGCGGCAATCGTGTTGCCGCCCTTGGCTACTTTTGCCGTCGAGATCCTGATCGGCTGGCTGCTGCTGATCAGCGGGATCGTGGGCTTGATCACCACGTTTCGCATGCGACACGCTCCGGGATTCTGGTGGGCGCTGGTCTCAGCACTTCTGGGCATCGCCGCCGGTGTCGTGCTGTTGCGCTGGCCGCTAAGCGGCATGCTGTCGCTGACGTTGATCCTGACCGTCTTCTTCGTCATTGAAGGCGTCGCGTCGATCCTGTACGCCCTCGAACACAAGCGCGAGCTCACGGGAAGATGGGGCTGGATGCTGGTCAGCGGTATCGTCGATCTGATCCTCGCCAGCATCATTTTCCTCGGGCTTCCGGGCACGGCCGCTTGGGCGATAGGGCTGCTGGTGGGCATCAATATGGTCTTCGGCGGCTCGGCTCTGATTGCCATGGCTTTGGGAGCGCGCACCATACGCACCGCGTGACCGCCGCCGACCAGATCGTTAGGGTCTGGGATCTTCCGACGCGGGTGTTCCACTGGCTGGTGGTAACGCTCGTGGTGGTGGCGTATGTCACCTCGAAGCTCAATTGGATGGATTGGCACATCAGGGCAGGCTATACACTGCTCACGCTCGTGCTATTCCGCATCCTGTGGGGATTCCTGGGCAGCGACACGGCGCAGTTCGCGCGCTTTCTGGCCTCTCCCCGTGCAGCGATCCAGCATCTGAAGCACTTATTCCTGCGTGAGCCCGATCGGCAGGTGGGGCACAACGCCGCCGGCGGCTGGATGGTGATGGGGCTGCTGGCCCTGCTGCTCGGCGAGACATTGACGGGCGTTTATGTCTTCAATGATGTGGCGGACGAAGGTCCGCTGACCGAGCTGACGCCTGCGTCAATCGCAAACGCGATCACCGCGCTGCATGGTCTCCTCTGGGATGCGCTGCTCGCGGCCGCGGTACTGCACGTGCTGGCGATCATCGTCTACGCGATCGCCAGGGGGCACAACCTGCTATGGCCGATGGTTACGGGCTACAAGAGACTGCCGGCCAATGTGCCAATACCGCACATGGCCGGCCTTTTGCGCGCACTGATCCCGCTCGGCTGCAGCGCGCTGGCTGTAGCCGCTATCGCCAGATTCGTTTGACCGCGATCAGCTCTTAGGCGGCAGCACCTGCCCACGAACCTCACCGCCCGGATGGGCTTGAGTGTGCAGGTTGATGTACCACATTCCGCTGGTGAACTGCTGCGCCTGTTCCGGTGTCAGGGTGGCTTCACCCTTGATCGGATTATCGGCGGGAGAGCCCTGCTTCGTCAGCCAGATCGTTGGCGGCCCGTTCGCGCCCGCGGCCGCCGGCCCGTGGAAATGGCCCATCGTGACCGGGCCGCTCAGTCCGCTATATGAGACCGACCAGGTTACAACGCGGCTGGTCGCATCATAGGTAAGGCTGGCCGTACCGGTGCCGGTGGTCTGTACCGCCGGAGACTGCTGCGCGCCCGTGAGCGCGACCGTGAAGGACATGGGGGCCGCGAGCGCTGAGCCCGCCCAAAGTGCCATGCCAAAAAGGCATAGAGCTGGGACCACATGTCGGCGAGATTTCGTTTGCATTGTTCGACTCCTTAAGAAGAACTCAAAAAGCACAAATTCGAATTGATCTGAATCTTCCCCCGGGCCAGACAGTATTGTCTTCGCTGCCCCAAGAAGCAACGGTACCGATTATGCGGCAAATTGCGGCGCAATTCCCCTGCCTTCACCTGCGCCGATCGCAACTTAGCCCGGCGGCGCCCTCGTTACTTCGACTGTCACATGTGACAGCGCCCTGAACGGCTGCAGACGGTCGCGATAGAAGCTGCAATCGCGCTGTTTGTCAGTTGCCACTGACAGCACGGCACCCAGATGTCCGGGTCCCAGACGCCACAGGTGCAGATCAAGCAGCCGATCCCCGTCTGACTCGATTGCCGCCCGCAGCTTCTCGCTCATGGGCAGGTCGGGATTCATATCGAGCAGGATGCGGGAGCTATCCCGAGCTAGGCCATAGGACCAGTTGGCGATGACCAGCGCGCCAATAATGCCAGCGAGCGGGTCCATCCACAGCCAGCCGAAGATACGTGCGAGTGTCAGTCCGGTGATGGCCAGGATTGAGACGACGGCATCGGCCATTACGTGTATGTAGGCCGAGCGTATGTTGTAGTCCCGGTGCGCGGCGTGGTCGTGCTGATCATCATGATCATGCTCGTGATCGTGGTCATGGTCGTGCTCGTGGCCGTCGTGCTCGGTGCTGTGAGCATGGCTGTGGCCATGATGCTCGCCGCCGCTCAGAACCCAGGCGCTGGCGACGTTCACCAGCAGGCCGAGGCATGCGATCGGGATGGCCTCGGTGAAATGAATCGTAATAGGTGAGAGAAATCGCAACACCGCCTCATACCCGATCAGCAGTGCGATCATTGCCAGGATGATGGCGCTGGTAAATCCGGCGAGCTCGCCGAGCTTGCCGGTGCCAAATACAAAGCGCTCGTCCGTTGCGTGCCTGCGCGCGTACGTATAGGCCAAGGCAGCAATCAACATTGCCCCGGCATGCGTCGACATGTGCAGGCCGTCGGCCACGAGCGCAAGCGAACCAAATAGGCTCCCGCCGATGATCTCCACCAGCATCATCGCGCCGCACAGGACGATCACACCCCAGGTCTTTCGCTCGTTCTGCTCGTGACCGCTGCCCAGGAACACGTGGCTGTGTCCTTCCAGTATCGTCGCGAGCTTAGGCTGAATCATGAGGCTCTCCCCGGCGATTCTTACTCAGTCGACCGGTGAATGCCGGCCCCAGTCAAAGCGGCGGCCGAATATGCACTTGACGATCAGGTGATCGGTGCTGGCCGTAGCGCCGATGCCCACGCCGATGTTGATTTCCCATACGGGAGACACGTTCAAGTCGGTGGCGACGAAGACCATCTGCTGTTGATTGTGAGTGGAGTCAAAATCGCCAAGCGGTCCGTAATCCGCGTAGTACTCGATGCCGCCGCTCACGACGTTCGTGAAGTCGTAGCTGATCTTGACGCCGGGCGCGAACTGCACGCCCTGGGTAGTATCCGGACCGTGCCAGGTACGCTCGAGCGCGGGGTTGACGGCGACGTACCAGCGGCCGACGGCCTTGTCAATTATCGGTCGAATCTCCCAGGTCCACGTGTCGGGCGAGTAGACGGCGCGCTGATAGCCGAGCTCCGTGGACAAGCTCACTCCGACCGGCCAGTCCCACGAGTCCGGCACTCGCACGCGTGGGCGAATATGGTCGCCCACCCATTGCACGCCATGACCGTCCTGTTCGCTCGTGAATATATAAAATCCCAGCTCGGACCACTCATTGATGCCCTCGGTGAGCTCAACGGTCTCGTGCTCCTGATGATTGGTCGGATACACGCCATCGATTAGGGCGGTCTGGCCTTCGACGGTGAAATTGGAGTGCAACTCCACCATCAGGGTCTCGGGCGCCACCGTCTCGGAGCCGTACACCTGAATTTCATAGTTGCCTTGCGCTCGAGCGAGCGTCGAAATGCAGACGAGCGCCAGCGGCACGAGCCAGCGCACCGCCGAGGCGGGCGGGCTCTCAGGCATATTGAAA
Source organism: Steroidobacteraceae bacterium (assembly GCA_049515055.1). Classification (GTDB taxonomy): domain Bacteria; phylum Pseudomonadota; class Gammaproteobacteria; order Steroidobacterales; family Steroidobacteraceae; genus FEN-1191. The sequence goes on from JBEKUL010000002.1 coordinate 28,884, forward strand.
CAGCATCATGAAGCCTAAATCCATATGGTTCTGCTGATGGCAGTGGAACAGGCTCGCGCCCGGATTGTCAGCCGTGAATTCGACCTCAGCCTGGGTCTGTGAATCGACGAGCACAACATCCTTGATGATGCCGTGGATGTTCTTCGCAGTCTTTGATGGCGCATTCGACGCCCCGCTCAGTGGTGCGCCGAGACTGCGCAGCTCGAAGCTGTGGCGGTGCAGATGCAATGGGTGATCATCCATGCTCTTGTTGATGAACTGCAGGCGGTAGCGCTGGCCTACCTTAAGCGGGTCGGTACCCGTTTCGGGATAGGATTTCCCGTTTATCATCCAGGTCTCCATGCCGCCGTGGCCCCGGAATTTCGATTCAATGACCAGCGGAATATTGATCGCCGACCCCGTGGGCTCGGCGTTGGGCTGAGCTGCGGCGAACTGCTCATAATTCCAGATCAGATTGGTCGGCTGCTGCCACCGGGGCGGACTGCTCTGGTCCGCATACTCGACAACGATGCCCATGCCAGCACTCTGCACGTGCTTACGAACTTCGCCCAGGATCCATACGCCGGGATTGTTCATCATCACGAGCGCGCACACGCGCTCGGCCGGCGCGAGGCGCAGCATCGGTACAGCTTGGGTGCTCGGCGCTGGATTGCCGTCGAGTGCGATCACGCGCAACTCGTGGCCGGCGAACGATATCCAGTGAACTTCCGTGGGGCTGGAATTCAGCACGTGCAGCAGCACGCGTTGACCTTGTTTCACGCGCAGTGGCTCGCCCGATCCCATGATCTTGCCGTTGATCGTGGTGAAGTTATAGCTCGGTTGCATCGAGCCGTCATCGCTGGCAAGCATGTAGCCGCCCCAATCGTGCAGCGCTAGAAAGAACTCCTGGTCGTAGCCTCCGGGATCATTGCCGGGCTCGATCATCAGGAAACCATGCTGTCCGCCATATTGCCCGCGAGTCAGATCACCCATCGCCATTGTGTGCGTGTGGTACCAGCGAAAGCCGGATGGGCGCGGTGTGAAGGTATAGCGCGCCGTGGCATTCGGTGCGATCGGCGCCGTACCTTCCTCAATACTGCCGTCGGCATCAACCGGCGTAAACAAGCCGTGCCAGTGCACGACCTCCACGCGGTCATTGTGATTCGTGACTTCAATAGTAATCGGCCGGCCTTCTTTGAAACGCAGCACCGGGCCGGGAACCTGGCCGTTGTAGGCGACGGTTTTGAGCTTATGACGTGGCGAGAGCTCGAGCGTGAATGGCGCGATCTCGAGCCTGTAGTCAGGCGTTGCGAGATTCTGTGCCGCCGCCGTCATCGCAGCCGACACGGCTGCCATGCCGGAGAGCTGGAGCACGTCGCGGCGCGAGATCATCGGGCAATCATAACAAGCCGGCAGCCGTGCGCTCAGTCTTCCGAGCTGAAATGCCGTCCGTAATCGCTAAGCAGTATCTGTACGCCCAGGTAACTCGTGAACTCGGGCTGCCCGTAGGAAAATCCGTTGAGACTGCGACCGACCAGGAACATTCCGATCAGACCCTGGCGCAATTTGTAGCGGCCACCGAGATTCAGCGTGATGGCGTGCGGCACGCCGCCGTCTGCAAAATCGTAGTATAGCTCTCCGTCAAGCTCGAGCCGTTCGGTCACCGATCGGCCGGCAGCAAATCCTAGAATGTGCTCTTTGGGTCCATGCTCGGGAAAATAAGTGCCCGCTTCGAAATCTACATCCAGCGGGCCCAGCGTTCTCTGAAGTTCAAATGGCAGTAGAAAACGTGGACCGGCGCCGCCGAGCCCCTTGGCCTGCGCCAGTGCCGATAAGCCGGTCTCAAGCTGAGGAAAAACCGACATATGCCAGCCATCCTCCCCCTGGTCCAGAAATCGCCACTTCACGCCCGTATAGCCATTGCTCCAGCCGCTCGCAACGGGCTGCCCGCTGGCGCTCTGCACTATGTATGGCACCTCGTAGGTCAACTGGATACGATCACCCACGCCGTAGTTCAAATCGATCTGCGGTATTTGGTAAGAAGAAACCCCGCGCGCAAAGGTCGGCATCACGCCCAGATTGATCTCCCAATGCGCGTTGCCCGGAGTGCCCGGATCATTGGTCAGAAATGGTGGGCCGGCCTGCGCGTGTGCGGTGCTCGGAGCGTGCAGAACTATCGCAACCAGGAAGGCTGCAAGCGTGACTTTCGCGAGGTCCGCGCGCAACGGTCTAATAGCCGACGACCAACACTTTGAATGTGCCGTCCAGCACGGCGGGGCGCGGACGCGGCTCATCAGCGCTCGGCGCGGGCGTGGCGCCAAATTCAGCGGCCACGAGGTAAACCCGACGGCCCTTCGCATCGAGCGCCATCGTACGCGCACTCTTTTGCGTGCTCACGGTGGCGACCACGGAGTAGTGGTCAGGGTCATCCTCATGAATAACGGTCAGAGTGCCGTCCTGTCCATTGGAGCTGAACACGAGGCCGCGCTCGGCATCGAACGCGGCCGCATCGGGACCGTTGCCGATCGGAGCCTCGGCAACTTTTTTGCCCGATACCGCGTCGGTCACGACCAGCACTGCGTTCCGGCATACCGAGAACAGACGTCGGTGCGCAATATCCAAAGCCAGCCCCGTGGGCGAATCGCAATTCGTCAGCGGCCAGGTTGCGATCCGCTCGGCCTTCGAGGCATCGATTTCGCTGATCTGCGAGCTGTCCTCGATGTTAAAGAAGATGTGACCAGCGCGATCGGTGGCGGCAAATTCCGGTTTTCCGCCCGCCGGTATCGTCGCGATTACAGCGGCCTTGAGCGGATCGATCACGCTGATGTCGTGGCTGGCGCCATTGAAGGTATAGAGTCGTTTGCTCGCTTCGTCATACAAAATCGCGTCCGGATTGTGGCCATTCACCGGAATCGTGCGCAGCGTTGCGAGCGAATGCAAATCAAACACCGTAACCGTATCAGCACGCCCATCGCTGATAAAACCCTGTCCGATGCTCGGAGCGAGCGCAATGCCGTGCACGCCCTGGGTATCCGCGATCGTCGAGACAATTGAGCCATCGAGTGTGTTCATCACCAGAACACGATCGGCGCGCGAGATGTATAGTCGATTCGCCACTGGATCGAACGTCAGATAATCCCAGCCGCCCAGGCCGCCCAAGGTAATTTGCCGTTGAATCGCGGCTGAATTGTTAGTCGCGGCAGCGAGCGCCGGGGCAACGCTCGCCGCGTGCGCGAGATTTGCGATCAGCAGCAGCACGATCATTGAGCGCATGACTCAAACTCCAAAGCGCGGGCGGGAACGCAATTGTATTCCGAGCCAGCCGGCTCTCAATAGCTTCTCGATATCCCGATCGTAAGCCCGCGCGGCAGGATCTGTATCGAGAAGGGGATCTCGCGCCTGGAGGCCCAGTAGCCCGTGGCCGTGCCGAGCGCCCAGCCCGCGATCACATCGCTCTGCCAATGGTCCTGGTGCTTCAGGCGCGCCAGTCCGTCGTAGAGGGGAAGCGCTTCCAGAGCCCAGACCCACGGATCATCGTGCGCATAATGCGCGATGATCGGCGTGACAAAGCTCGCCTGCAGCGTCACCTGGCCGCTCGGAAAGCTGTCAGAGCCGCTGCCCTGGAACCATTTGTCCGGATTGTCGCCCTGGTTGGGTCGTGCACGCGAAAAGGCGTATTTCAGCAGCTCGGCGCTGATCTCCCCCAGCGCGGTGGCATCAATCGATTGCCAGAGCGTATTGCCAAAATCATTCTCGTACCCGAACCACAGTGCGCCGCCAACCTCGAATGCGAGAGCCCCGTACTCGACGGCTGCCTCGTATCGGGTTGACCAGATGCCGCTGTTGTCGTAGGTCCACTCGTGATCGATGCCAAGCGGACCGCCGCCAGCGCAGGCACCACTCGTAGCCAGCGCCAACAACAGCCAGCGCATCCGCCAGCGACGCATTATTCTCGTAAATCCTCCCGCGATGGTATTGCAATACTAATATCAACCGCGCGTCGCTGGGCAAGGTATCACAATGGTAGCAACTGCGGCGCAGTGCCGGGCCAACGCCAAGTCAGTAGGCACGCAGGCAGTCAGCCAACGCGCAGTAAGGCGTTGCGAAGTGCGCTAAGGACCAAGGGGCTGGATATCGACATTCGATATCGAACTTCGATGATATAATCAACCACGTCGCGCGGATACAGGACTAACGATCAAAACCGCTAAAGGAACGGCCAGAGTTTCCGCTAAGGGCGCGCCTGTCGTGGATCACCGGGAGCTCTACGCCGGGCTCGTCCGCCTTCATGTGCTGTATCACGCGTGCAAGGAGGCAGTCTACGGCTTGGAGATGATTGAAGAACTGCGCCGGCATGGGTACGAACTGAGCGCGGGCACCCTCTATCCGCTTCTGCACGGGCTCGAGCGCAAAGGCCTGTTGCGGTCGGTGAAGCGTCGTATCGGCGGCACGGAGCGAAGAGTCTATCGGGCCACAAGGTCGGGACGCGCTGCGCTCTGCGTCGCCAAGGCAAAGGTCCGGGAGCTATTCGGCGAATTGTTCGAAGAGAATGCAGACAGCTCATGAGTAAGTCGTTGGACGATGCGCTTGGTAGCGATCGGTGATTGGAGGCGAAGATGGAGATCAGCTTTCGCGAAGCGCTGACAATCGTGCATGGGATGGTCTTCGGCGCATTGCTTCTACTCAGCTTCGCGGGCGCCGCCATCGGTCTGTACGCGATCTCGGCCTCGACTAATTCCTGGATGCCGAGCCGCAGCCAGCGCAACTTTTTTTCCGCTTATCTTGCCGTCATGGCGCTACTGGCGTGGGCCGCCGTTCTTCTCGGAGCGTACGCCATCTACCCCTGGTACCGTGCTCATCCGCCAGCTGGAACGCTCGATCTGTCCGAATTTCCTCAGCGCCTGCTGCTGTCCAAGACTTCCACTGCTGGTTGGCACGACATCGGTATGGAGTGGAAGGAGCATATCGCCTGGCTCGCACCGATCAGCCTGACCGCAGTGGCGTATATGTTCGCGCACTACGGTACTGATCTGCGCTTTCACAAGCCACTTCGCAACGCTGCGTTTACTCTGCTCGCGCTGGGCTTCATCGCGGCGTCAGTCGCGGGCTTCTTCGGCGCCATGCTGAATAAATTCGCACCGGTTCGAGGCGGTCCGAACGTTGTCCTCATCCCGGAGGAAACGCATGAGCGATAATTCGGCGCCGATGCGCGTGAGTGGTCCCGGGGCGGCAGCAGTTCTGGCTGCGGCAATCGGTGGATTCGCCCTTGGCATATTGGCACTCGCCGCCGATGCGAGCCCCGCGCTCGCGCGCATATTGAACTTCTGGAATCCAACCGGACCGCTCTCGGGCGTTACGGATATCGCCATCGCCGTATGGTTCCTGTCGTGGTTTGCGCTCTCTCGCCGCTGGGTCGGACGCAATCCCTACTTGCAACGCATCAATGTGGCGGCCGCGGTGTTGCTTGGGGTGGGGCTACTGCTGACCTTTCCTCCCTTCATGGACCTGTTGCAGGGCAAATGAACCGCGAAGAGGGCGCGCGTTCGGGTTGGGCGTTTGCGGGCGCAATGGCGCTGACATTAGGCATGGCCGTATTGCCGCTCCAGACGCTGGCTGGTCCACCGTTTCAAACCGATGACCCTGAACCAGTCGAGCTCGGGCATTACGAGTTCTATGTCTTCTCGAGTAGCGACGGCACGCCGGTCGAGACCGACACGATGGGTCCGGCGTTCGAGTTCAATTGGGGCGCGTTTCCAAATACGCAGCTTCACGCCATCGCCAGCTTCGGTGCGGCCATCCCGTCGAATGACCCGACCTATTTTCCGGCTGGAGCGGGACCGACGACCTACGGCCTGATCGACACCGAACTCGGCGTCAAATACCGCTTCATCTCGCAAACCGACAATCGGCCTGAAGTGGGCACCTTCACGATGATCGAGCTGCCGACCGGCAGCTATTCCAAGGGGTTGGGTGTCGGCAGGACCTGGTACAAGCTTCCCATCTGGATTCAGAAAGATTCCGACCCGTGGACAACCTATGGCGGCGCGGGCTATCAGCTCGTGCATCAGGTTGATTACAAGAGCTTCCCCTATGCGGGCTGGCTCCTACAACGCGATATTGGCGATAAATGGACCTTGGGTGGAGAGATCTGGTACCACGGCCCCGAGGGCCTCGCGACGCCACAGACGCATTCGGCGACAATGCTCGATCTGGGAGGCTATTATTACTTCGACAAGCCGGCGTTCCAGCTCCTGTTCTGTCTGGGTCGCACGGTCGTGGGTCAATCTGAAACATATGCGTACTTGGGCCTCTACTGGACCTGGGGCAAACATAACGATAAAGACGAGCCCGTGCCCGCCGATAAGGTCGCCTGGTCCATGTCCGCGAGGCCACCCTCGCAGCTGTCGCCTTAGGGGGAGGATCCAATGAAAACAATCGCGTTGGCCTGCACGCTCTATGTCATCAGCGGCGCGCTCAGTCCGCTTGCGCTGGCTGCGCCGCTCGCCGAGCGCATCGGTCACTACGTTCCCGCGAACACCAAACAGATAAGCGCCGTGCATGATGGCGCGGGAACAATGAAATTCGGTCCAATCATGGACGATAAGACGCTCTCGACCAACCTGCTGTTCCTGCATCGCGGCGTCATCGCGCCCCACAGCGGCATCGGCGAGCATTTTCACAATCATTGCGAGGAGATGTTCGTGATCTTCAGCGGTGAGGCGCAGTTCACCGTTGACGGTCGCACCTCTGTGCTCACGGCGCCGGCCGGCGCACCCGACCGCATGGGCCACGCTCACGCGATCTACAATCCTACCGACAAGCCGATTGAATGGCTCAACGTCAACGTCGGTATGTCCAAGGTATATGACGCTTTCAATCTCGGCGACCCGCGCGTCGGCGTGCCACTCGACCCCATACCGCAATTCGTCACCATGAAGCTGGATCGCGCCGCCCTCAAACCGCTCACTCAAATGAACAGCGCACACGGTACGGTCATGCGCCGCCGTGCACTGGGTCCCAGCGTATTTTTCACGCCTTGGTCATATGTCGATCATCTGCTGCTTGCGCCTGGATCGAGCATCGGGACGAGCCGCATGACCGATATGAGCGAAGCTTATTACGTGATGGCGGGCGATGGCACAGTAACGGTGGACACCGAGACAGCCGCCATCCACGCGGGCGATGCGATTCCGGTCGATCTCGGTCAGAGCAAAGCCTTTAACGTGACTGGAAACACGCCGCTTGAATTGCTGGTATTCGGCATCGCGCGCGATATGAAGACCAAGGAAGCGTTTGCCGCAGATCCCGCGAACGCGAATTAGGGGGCGCGGCGGGACCGCCGAACCCTGTGGCGTAGCGGGCGGCGGCGCAGCAGGCCAAGCTTACGGCTCTCTGGTTGCAGCGAAAAAGTTCCATTGCTAGGCTCAATCGTACAAATTTTCAAAAGGAGCATCATCCGATGCGCGCAATAATTCTGGCGATAACCGCACTCACGATAGCGAGCCCTCACGCATTCGCCCAAACGCCGAGCGCTGAGGCGCGTTTGAAGGCGATGAACATCACCTTGCCTGAAGCGCCTAAGCCTGTCGCCAACTACGTCGAGTGGGTCAGGGAAGGGAATCTGCTCTTTTTGGCGGGGCACGTGCCTGACGCTCAGTGGAATGGCAAAGGTAAGGTGGGCAAAGACGTGACGGCCGAACAAGGCCGCCAGGCGGCGCGCGAGGTGGGATTGAAATTATTGGCCACCATGCGCGAAGCGCTGGGTAGTCTGGACAAGGTCAAGCGGGTGGTGAGGACCTTCGGGATGGTTAACTCGGCTGCGGGCTTCGGCGAGCAGCCCGCTGTCATCAACGGATGCTCCGACCTGCTGACCGAAGTTTTTGGTGATGTCGCAGGCAAGGGCGTGCGCGCGGCAATAGGTGTGGCCGAATTGCCCAACGCCGTACCGGTCGAGATCGAGATGATTGTTGAAGTCAAACCGTAGTGCACATGTCCAAATTTGCCGCCGCATCAGTGTGGCTGGCCATCCCCGTGGCCGGCCGCGATGAGGCGCAGGCAGACGCCAGCTCTTACTGCTTCACGAATTTCTCGACCTTCCCGCTGAGCAGACCCAGATAGACGTCGCCATTGGCAGCGACCGCTATCCCGTGCGACTCCGTACTGCCCTCTCCGGGTAACCTGCCGATGACGCTACCATTCAAATCGCGTAGCACTCCACCGGTCCAGAGATGTTGATCTTTGGTCATCACGAGCGCGGAGACTCCGCCCGTGTGGTCCCACTCAGACAAAAACTTGCCGCCAGCATCGAAGACCTCGACCCGTTGATTATCTCGATCGGTCACATAAATTCGACCCTTGGCATCGATTGCGAGATTGTGAGGAAGTTGGAATTGCCCTGGACCGTTTCCTCTGGCGCCAAATTGGCTCAGAAATTTTCCCTGAGGCGAAAAGCGCACTATGCGCGCATTGCCGTAGCCGTCGCTGACCACGATATCCCCGTTGGGAGCGACGACCGCATCGGTCGGCAAATAGAACATATCGGCGCTCATGCCGGCTTTTCCCTTGGTGCCGAGCGTAAGGATCGTGTGTCCCTGCGGATTCAACTTATAAACGACCTGCGCGGGCGCGTCGACAACCCAGATATTGCCCGCTGGATCGGTTCGAATCGCGTGCGCTCCACAATTGCTGCAGCCGGACGGGCCATAGACCGCTTGGTAAGCCGACATGGCGGGGCTGCGATCTTCCTGCTGCATAGGCATGACCTTGCCCTGACTGAATTTTACGTCGCCCCACGGGCCGACAAGATCTCCATTGGGCTTGTATTCCAGGATGGCATCATCGCCGCGATGTAGCACCAGGACATTGCCGTTCTGTTCGACGGTCACGGCGGGAACTTGATAGTAATTCCATGGGCCGGCTGGCAAACCTTTGTCCCCCAGGGCCGGCTTCGGCCACTCCCGCACCTCCTTGTAATTCAACACAGGCGCGTCCCAACCCGGCTTGACCGCACCCGTTTGTTGACCCAGAGCGATGCCCGCAGAACCAAGCAGACAAAGAACCCATACTGATGAGTGAATAACGAGCATATGGCGCTCCCCGGCCCCCGTGCGAGTCCGCGCCGATGGCCTTTGTGGCTTAGAATGTTATCGGTGCAGCCCCCTGCGGGTATTAAATCATAAGGGATGGTCCATGGCGAAGAAGGCGAAGAAGAGGAGCGCACCGAAAGCGGGTACCAATAAAAAGCGCACCGCGAAGCGCGCACCGGTCCGTAAGGTGCCACCTGAGCTCTCCCCCGGGCGCCTACTGCAGCTGGGTCTTGGCTTTTGGGGCTCGCGCGCTTTCCTGAGCGCGGTCGAGCTGGGCGTATTTTCGCTGCTGGCCAAGGGGGCGCTGGATGAGCCCCAGCTTCGCAATCGGCTCGAACTGCACAAGCGATCCTCGCGTGACTTTCTCGACTCCCTGGTCGCCCTCGGTGTCCTGCGACGCGTTGCGGGTAAGTACCACAATGCCCCCGATGCGAATCAGTTTCTCGACCGTGCCAAACCGGCTTATGTCGGAGGCATGCTCGAGATGGCCGCTGTGCGCCTATACCCCTCCTGGGGCTCATTGACCGAAGCGCTGCGCACCGGGGCTCCGCAAAACGAAGTGAAAAGCGGTGGCGATCTGTTCGCCGCGATGTATCAGGACGAGGATCGACTGCGCGGATTCCTCGCCGCTATGACGGGCGCGAGCATGGGTGCGGCGCGCGCGATTGCCGCGAAGTTTCCCTGGCGCAAGTACCAGAGCTTCGTAGACGTGGGCGGCGCGCAGGGCTGCGTACCGGTGCAGCTCGCGCTCGCCCATCCGCATCTGAAGGGCGCAGGGTTCGATCTGCCGACGGTCGAACCGATCTACTCGGACTATGTGCACTCATTCGGTCTGCAGTCGCGCCTGAACTTTTGCGCCGGGGATTTCTTCCGCGATCCATTGCCGGCGGCTGACGTGCTGATCATGGGACATATCCTGCACGACTGGAATCTGCAGGAGAAACATCTGCTTTTGCAAAAGGCCTACGCTGCGCTGCCCAGGCACGGCGCGCTCATCGTCTACGACGCGATGATCGATGATGCGCGCAAGAGCAATGTGTTGGGGCTGCTCATGAGCCTGAATATGTTGATCGAGACGCCAGGGGGATTTGATTACACCCCATCCGACTGCCGTGACTGGATGAAGACGACGGGATTCCGCAAGACGTCGGTCATTGCCCTGACGCCCGTGGATTCCATGGTGGTTGCCACCAAGTGAGCGGAAGACTGTCTGGAGCGTATAATTTGCGCGTTCGCGCCACGTCGCGATAAGCGGCCTAAGGTTTACTTCTTTTAGTACTGTGAGGGGGCAAGAATGCAGATTCACATCCCGGGAGCGATCCGAGGTCCGTCAGTTCTGACCGTCACCGCACTGCTCGTGCTCGCGGGGTCCGCCCCGGCGCGTTCTGCCGATGCCAACGCGGGCAGGACGGCATTCCGCCTGGAATGCGCGCTGTGCCACAGCGCCGAGCCAAATGATGGCGGCGGTGGCGATGCGCCTAACTTGATGACCGTCGTTGGCCGGCGCGCGGCCGGCTTACCGAATTATCCGTACTCGAAGGCGCTGGCTGATTCCGGACTCACCTGGGACCCGGCTACTCTGGATCGCTTTTTGAGCTCGCCCGCAGCCATGGTGCCCGGCTCGACGATGAACATGGCGGTGACGGACCAGGATACGCGTGCAAACATCGTGGCGTATCTGCAGTCGGTAGGCGCGATGAGCGCCACAGCGAATGTGGCGCCGCTACTGACTCCGCCGCAGCCGAAAGCTGGCTCGGAGGACTGGCGGCAGGATGTGCCAGGACGCGTACATCGGATCAACGTCGCAAAATTGCCGCCCCCGTTTGACACGCCTTCGACCACTAATCGGTCGAGGATTGTCCCGAAGCCGCAGGATGCGAAGCTGCGGGTGCCTGTTGGTTTTGCGGTCAATGTATTTGCCAGCGACCTGCAGGGCCCGCGCACCATGCGCGTAGCGCCGAACGGGGATATTTTCGTCGCAGAGTCCGTCGCCGGTCGTATCAAAGTCATGCGGCCCTCGGCCGACGGCACCGAAGCGAAGACCGTCACGATCTTCGCAGAGGGCTTGACCGGTCCTTTTGGCATCCAGTTCTATCCGGTCAGCAACGCGCCGCAGTGGCTGTATGTGGCGGAGAACAATCGCGTGGTGCGCTATGCCTACAAAGTAGGTGACACGCGGGCATCCGGTGGCCCTGAGGTCGTTGTCAAAGAGTTGACACCGGACAGCCGCTTTGGCCACAGAACGCGCGACATTGCCTTCTCTGCAGACGGCAAGCGAATGTTTGTCTCGGTGGGGTCGGGCTCGAATGTTGCCGAACAGATGGCGAAGAAGACGGTGGTCGAGGCACAGGCCTGGGAAGCCGAGCATGGTCTGGGGGCGACCTGGGACACTGAAACCAATCGAGCGGATGTCCTCGTGTTCGATGTCGGCTCGGACAAGCCGGGCAAGGTTTTCGCGAGCGGCATCCGCAATTGCGTGGGCCTGACCATAGAACCACAAACCGGCGATCTCTGGTGCTCGACCAACGAGCGCGATCTTCTAGGCGAAGATCTGGTGCCGGATTACTCAACGCGCGTGAAAGAAGGGGCCTATTACGGCTGGCCGTGGTATTACATGGGCAATCACGAGGATCCGCGACTCAAGGGAGAACGACCGGATCTTGCGGGCAAGGCCACTGTGCCGGACGTGCCCTACACGTCGCACTCCGCCGTGCTTAATCTCGTGTTTTACACTGCGACCTCGGGGCGCTCTGCTTTTCCGAAGCAATATCTCGGCGATGGTTTTGCGGTGTTTCACGGCTCTTGGAACCGCGCGCTGCGCACCGGGTACAAACTCGTGCGGCTGCGTATGAAAGACGGTGTGCCCACCGGTGAGTACGATGATTTCATGGTCGGTTTCATCGCTAATAACGCGGACGTCTGGGGTCGCCCCGTCGGCGCGGCAGTCGCGAGCGATGGCTCGCTTCTGATCAGCGACGACGCCGGCAATAAGATCTTCCGGATCTCGTATCACCACTGAGCTGAAGTCGAGAATATCGCCGCGTTGATACGCGTGATGGCGCGGCTTGGGCAGCCGGGAAATGCGCGTTAAGGCTTTCACTTGCGCGGGCGCGTTGATGCTGGGTTGCATCGGACTGCCCGCCCATGGTGGCGCCCTGGGCGCTACGGCTTTCGCGACGCCTGCCGCCACGATATCCGTTCTCTCCTCGCGGCCTGAGGTTGTCAGCGGCGGCAATGCCCTCATTGGTGTGATGGTGCCATCCGCTGCGGCCGCGAATTCGCTCGCCATCACATTGAACGATACGGATGTCACCACCTCGTTCAGGCCCGATGCATCTGGCAGACTCATGGGACTGATCGGTGAACTGCGGCTTGGCGCCAATTCGGTTCGGGTAAGTGGCCGAGGGTTACGGCCAACAGAAGTGATCCTGCAAAACCATCCGATCATCGGGCCGGTACTCGCGGGCCCGCACGAGCAGCCGTTCTATTGCATGACGGACGAGTTTACGTTGCCTGCCTCAACGCTAACGCTTGGAGCGCCGGTCGATGCAAACTGCTCCGTGCTCACTCGTGTTGATTACGTGTATCGCACGAGTGGCGGCCAATTCAAACCGCTGGCCACCGGCGGCGGGCACCCCGAGGATCTGGCGCAGACCACGACCTCGGAAGGTAAAACGGTACCGTACATCGTGCGAGTCGAGACCGGTACGATCAATCGGGCAATCTATCAGACTGCGATTTTGTCGGATCCGGCCGCCGAGCACGCGATCACACCGTTCGCACCGCCCGCGGCATGGAATCATCGGCTCGTCTATACCCTGGGCGGCGGCTGCATCGGCGGCTGGTATATACAGGGCCGCACGGTCGGCAATACCAGCATTCTCGAAGATCTGATGTTGCGCCAGGGCTATGGCGTGGCCTCTGCCTCCTTAAACGTCTACGGCAACAACTGCAATGATTTGATCGCGGCCGAGACGCTCTCGATGGTCAAGGAGCAATTCCTAAAAACCTATGGACCGGTGAAATTCACGATCGGAGTGGGCTGTTCAGGCGGCTCGCAGCAGCTTCATCCGATTGCGGACGAGTATCCGGGACTCGTGGACGGCATCATCGTGGGCTGCAGTTTCCCCGAGGTCGTGATGGCTCAGATCACAAACCAGTCCGATGCGGATCTGTTTGCCCACTACTTCTCCGACAGCAAGCTGAAATGGAGTGCCGAGGAGCAGGCGGCAGCCACCGGCTATCCCAACGCGACGACGCCTGCCAACGTCGGCTATTACGCCATCCGGATCAAAGCCCAGGGCGGCTCGTGCGTGGATCAGGTTCCAGCCGCTGTGCGCTTCGATCGCGCCACTAATCCAAACGGCGTTCGTTGCGATATCTACGATCACTACGTCAATGTGCTCGGGCGCGATCCCAAAACCGGATCAGCGCGCCGTCCGATTGACAATGTCGGCGTGCAGTATGGACTCGGGGCCTTGAACGAGGGTGCGATCAGCACTCAACAATTTCTGGAGCTGAATCGCTCGATTGGCGGCTACGATCAGGACGGCAACTATGCGGCCAACCGCAGTGTGGGTGACCTCACGGCGATCCGGCACATTTATGAGACGGGCCGAGTGACTTACGGCGGACTGGGCCTGAAGAGCACCCCCGTCATCGATTATCGAGGTTATGTGGATCAGCCGGAGAACCCAAACGAGGTGCATTCACGCGTTCATTCCTTTTCATTGCGCGAGCGTCTGCTCAAGGTCAACGGCTCGTTCGCCAATCACGTTATGCTCGTTGAATCCGGGATGCCTGGAACTACGGGCCAATTCGGCGACACCAGTCCCGTGCTCTCCCACGCGCTGACCCAGATGGACGAATGGCTGACGAATTTATCCTCCGGCTCAGCTCAGAGCAGGTTGCCCCCGACGCTGGCACAGATCGCGCAGGCAAAGCCCGACGATCTGCAGGATGCCTGCTTCACCAACAATGGCACGGTCAAGATTGCCGAGCTGCAGGTCTATCGCGGCGATACGGCCTGTAACCGGCTCTATCCCGCATTCGCGATGCCACGGCTCGTGGCCGGGGAGCCGCTGGCCAACAACGTGCTCAAATGTCAGCTCAAACCGATCGACCAGCACGACTACAAGGTGCGCTTCGCCGATAACGAGTTCGCCGAGCTCAAGGAAATCTTCCCCGCTGGAGTTTGCAATTACCGGATTGCGGGAGTCGAACAGGTGCCGACCCGGGGCACCTGGCAGGTCTTTTCCTCACCGCTTCACTGATTGAGCAGCGGAAAGTCCTTAGCGGGACTCGGACCCGGCAGCGAGCTCAGGTACGCGTAGATATCCGCGACGGCCTGATCCGACAATATCTGTTCCTTGTACGCGGGCATGTCGTTCAACCCCATGCGCACCAGCACTTTGAATCCTTCCAGCGGAATCGCTATGTGCGCCAGCGGTGGGGCCGCATAGTTGAACGTTCCGCCCTGCCCTACGCGGCCATGACATTCATAACAGCCCACGGTAACAAACAGACTGCGGCCATGTGCGGCATCGCCGGCCGGTGCGTCCGCACACCACCCCGCGCTGCCAACAGGCGCCGTCAGCAACGCCAGGACGATCGCCGATTTCATTTTTCGGACAGACATGCGGTGCTCCCTCAGCGCTGATCGGTGATCACATCCACGAGTGCCGGCTCGCCGCGCTTGACTACGGCCACCGCGCGCTGCAGTGCCGGCCCGAGCTCGGCGGGATCGGTGATCGGCCCCTCGGAGTAGACACCGAAGCCCTTGGCCACCGTTGCAAAGTCGACATTCGGATCGGTGATCGTCGTGCCGATGTGCGCTTTCGTGACGCCGCGGTTGTGCCGATTTGCCATTGCCTGCAGGTACATGTATTCCTGGTTATAGGCGCGGTTGTTGTGCATCACATAGAGAATTGGAATGCGGTGGTGAGCCGCGGTCCACAACGTGCCGGGCACATACATCAGATCACCATCGCCCTGAATCGCCACGCTCAGGCGTCCGTGACGTTTGTTCGCGAGTGCGCCACCGGTTGCCGCCGGCGCGTTGTAGCCCTGTCCCGATCCGCCTGAAGCACCGTTCCAGCTGTATGACTTATTAAAGTCCCAGAGCCGGTGCGGCCACCACACGCTGATGCCGTTTCCGACCAGCGACCAGTCCTCGTGCTGGATCTGGCCGTAGAGTTCCGCGCACAGCCGCGCGGTCGTGATTGGGCTCGAGTCCCAGCCGATCGTCGCGTTCGACCTGATCTGCTCGGTCAGGGTCCGATGCGCGTCCGCGAGTCGTTTGCCGCGCGCCGCGAAAGCAGTCTTACGGCGCGCATCCACAAGCTTGCGCACCTGCTCAGTGAGCGCCGGCAGACTTGATTCACCATCACCAGCGATGGCCATGTCGACCGCTGTGAAGCGTCCGAAGTCCTGGTAGTTGGACTTGATGAGCAGATCGCGGCTACCGAGCGTGATGATGCGCGTATCGGACTTGTACATCGGTCGCGTCGAACGCTCGATGCGATCGCTAAGCGAATGGGTGACCGCAAAGAGATCATTCATCTCGATCGCCAGGATCACGTCGGCCTCGGAAATGACATCCGACTTGCGCTCCGAATGATTCAGCGGATGACGCGAGGGAAAGTTCATGCGCCCGCCCGCATCGACGACCGCGCATTGCAGTGCCTCGGCAAGCTCAACCATGTGCGTCATGCCGTCGGCTGTTCTCGCCATCCGGTCACAAATCAGCACGGGACTGCCGGCCGACACGAGCATACGGGCGGCCTCGGCCAGCGCGCCGGAATCGGCAACCGAAGGTATGACCCGCGTCAGCGCGGGAATGCGCAGGCGAGCGCGATCCGGGATCGGGTTCTCCTGCAATTCGGCATCGAGCGAGAGCAGGACCGGACCCATTGGAGGCGTGAGGGCGATTTTGTAAGCACGTACCGCCGATTCGGCGAAATGCTGGAGCGAGGCCGGTTGGTCATCCCACTTGACGTAATCGCGCACGATCGCGGCCGGATCGATCGCGGAATGCACCCACTCGAACTGCTGCAGGCGCTTTTCCGCATCAACGATATTGCCGATGATCGCGTAGATCGGCACACGGTCGCACCACGCGTTGTAGAGCGCCATCGAGGCGTGCTGCAGCCCCACGGTACCGTGACAGATCGCGGCCATTGGCTTGCCTTCTATCTTGGCGTAGCCCTGCGCCATCGAGAAGGCAATCTCCTCGTGCGGGCAGGTGATGACCTCGGGCCGCTCGTTCATGCCGTAGTTGATGACCGCTTCGTGCAACCCGCGGAAATTCGATGCGGGGTTCATCGCCAGATAATCGAGGTCGAGCGTCTTGAACACATCAACCATGAAATCCCCGCCACTCGAAGTCTGCGTGACCGGATCTGCCAGCGGCGGACTGGGCTGGGCTGCGGTATCAGGTGCAGGCGCTTTGGATGCGGCTGCGCTCGAAGCCGCCGTCGCAGGCGTTGACGCCGCGGCGACGGCCGCCGGCGCCAGAGCGGCCGCCCCAGTCAGACTGATGCTCTTGAGAAAGCGTCGCCGTTCGGATAGCGGCGAGTCCTGGCCGTCATTGGACATGGATGATCCCCGTTGCTTGCACAGCGCCCCGTCAACGCCACGGCGCTTTTGGTTTGACTCCAGCGACCCCAATTCCCACAATGCGCCTCGGCAGCTCTGATACCAACTTACCGGGGGTTGTGATGAAGACTAGCAAATGGTTGCACGCCGTTGGTGGCTTCGTGCTTTTGGGATTCGGCAGCGTCATTCTGGCACAGAATGCCCCTGCGACTGCGGAGATCGCGCGTACGACGCTGGTGCAGTCCGACATCTCGTTGGGCCGCGAAGGGGTCATCATGCGGGTCGTATTTCCGGCAGGAGCTACGTCGGGCTGGCACACACATCCCGGTGAGGAACTCTCCTATGTCCAGGAAGGGGAACTGACAATAATGGTCGCCGGACAGGCCCCGCATAAGTACTCCGCCGGGCAAGCGCTGATCGTGCCGATGGGCGCGGTGCACAATGCCCGCAACGACGGGCCCAAGGATGCCGTGCTCATTGCGGTGTATTCAGTCGAAAAGGACAAGCCACTGCGCTCGCCCGCCCCGGCACCCGCGCACTAAGCCGGGAGCCATCGGTCGCGTCAACCGGCCCTGGTGCTTACGCGGTTGCCGGTTGTCCGCCAGGGGCAGCAGGGGTGGGGCCGCCTGCTGCCCTGCCCGATAGGGCCAGTGCGAGGGCTGCGGACGCAGGATTGATGCTCTCCACCATCGAGCTGGGCATGAGAATGGTCGCGCCACGCTCCTTGGTGGTCTCATAGATGATGTTCATCGCGCGCAGCTGCAATGCAATCGGATGTCCTTCATACATCGCCGCCGCCTCGACGAACTTCGATGCAACCACGGCCTCCGCTGACCCAAGAATGACGCGGGCCTGCTTCTCGCGCTCGGCCTGTGCCTGGCGCGACATCGCATCCTGCAGGGCCACCGGTATCGCCACGTCGCGAATCTCAACCGAGCTCACCGTGACACCCCAGGGAGCGGTCTTGAGGCCGATTTCAGTCTTCAGTTGCTCGTCGGCGTCTTTGCGATCGGACAACAGCGCGGCCAGCATCGAGGCGCCGATCATCTCGCGCAAGGAGGTTTGCGAGACCCGATCGATGGCTTCGCGAAAATTGGTGATGGCCAGCGCGGCTTTCTCGGCATCGTGCACACGCCAGAAAATAATCGCATCGACGTTGACGGGCACCGTATCGCGGGTCAGGGCCTGCTCAGCGTTGAACGCGGTGGTTTGTATGCGCGTGTCGATGATGGCGACAATCCGATCGATGATCGGAATGATAAAAAAGACGCCAGCTCCCTTGACGCTTTGCAACTTGCCGAGGCGCAGGATGACGAACTTTTGCCAGACGTTGGCCATGTTGAGCGACATCGCGATCACGACCGCCGCGGCGAAGAACGCAAAGCCGACGTCAAGATGGTTCCAATAGGTCGCCCCCAAACCGGCAGCGATGCACAAGAAAACCAGAAATGCTGTGAGTGAATTCATGGTTGGTTACCTGACAGGTGCGTGGCGGGGACCCCTCGCGCCGATCATGTATTTTTCTTGATCGGGCTGCAATGACGAACGCGCTCCGGCCCGCGCGCCGAGGCACGCGGGCCGGAAGCGACAAACGGTGGCGTCAGCGAATTTAAGCTTGCTTAGCCCAACTCGACCGGGACGAAAATGCGACTGTGACCGCGTTGAATCAGCAGTGCAACTTCTTTTGCGCGCTGATCGACCGCCTTGCGCAGCTGCTCGACATTCTGGACTGGCGTGCCGTCGACGGAAATCACGACATCGCCCGACTGAATGCCGGCCTCCGCCGCGGGGCCCTGCACATCCTCGACGATGAGACCGCCCGACAGGCCTGCCTGGGCGCGCTCGTCCTGAGTCAGCGGTCGCACGCTCAGCCCGAGGCGGGCGTGATCCGCAGAGTGTCCGGCGTCAGCCTTGGCAACCTCCTCGCCGTTCGCCGAGCCGATTTTTGCATTGAGCGCAACCGCCTTGCCATCGCGCCAGACTTCCAGCGATACCTCGTCGCCGGGCGTCGAGGTGCCGACACGAGCCGAAAGATCACCGGCATCGATGATCGGGGCTCCGTTGAACTTCAGGATCACATCGCCGACCTTCAAGCCTGCGTTTGCCGCCGCACTGTCGGGTTCGATCTGCGCAACAAGCGCTCCGTTCGGGGACTGCAGATGGAAGGAGCGCGCCAGTGACTGATTGAGTGTCTGCACTTCTACCCCGAGCCGTCCATGCAGGACCTTGCCGGTCTTGACGATCTGATCCTTGATCTGAACGGCGACGTTGATCGGAATCGCGAAGGCCACACCCTGGTAGCCGCCCGAATTGCTGTAGATTTGCGCGTTGATGCCAATGACTTTACCGGAGCTGTCGAACAGCGGGCCGCCCGAATTGCCGGGATTGACCGCCGCATCGGTCTGAATGAAAGGCACGTAACCATCGCCAGGAAGAGTACGGCCTTTAGCGCTCACGATGCCGGCAGTCGCCGTCTCTTCGAGCCCAAAGGGCTCGCCGATCGCCAGAACGTAATCGCCCACCGCAAGCTGATCGGAATTGCCGAGCTGCACGGCCGGCAGGTCTCGGGCGTCAATTTTCAGCACTGCGATATCGCTCGCGCGGTCGGCACCGAGCACCCTGGCTTTGTACTCGCTATGATCCGAGAGCTTGACGGTCACTTCCTTGGCGCCATCGACGACGTGTGCGTTGGTCAGCACGAGACCGTCGGAGCTGATGATGAAGCCTGAGCCCTGTGCATGCACGATCTGTGCGCGCGGAGCTGGCATGCCGCGAAAGAACTGCGAGAAGGGATCCCGGGAGTAAGGACTGTCCTGATCGCCGCCACCAGGATTGTCGGAATCCGGATGCATGGCCGTGTGCATCGCACCGGCGGTGGTAATACCGACGACCGCGGCCTGATTACGGGCCACAATGGCGCGATAGTTTGGGGCTGTCACCGGCCCTATGGGCGCGTCCGGTACGGACGGCGAGGCGGCTGCGATTGTAGTGGTCCCGGGGTGCTGAATCAGCGCCTGGGCAGACCACCCGGTTGCTGTACCCACGGCCAGCAAACCGGCCGCGGACAATACGATAGTCTTGTTGCGAATCTGCATGGGGTGCTCCTGGAAGCGATCGAGCAATAGCTCTGAGCGCAACCTTCCCACGAGCGCCTTAAGACAAGCTTAAGAGAGCCTTGGAAATTCCACGGTCACACGCAGTGCGCCGCCAGCCGCATCCCCGAGCAGGACTCGCGCCCCATGCCGCTCGGCGATCGCCTTTACAATCGCCAGACCCAGGCCAGTGCCGGGTGCTGCCGTTCCGGGGCGTCGGTAGAAGCGGTCAAACACCCGCTCGCGCTCTTCGGGCGCAATGCCAGGGCCCGTATCGGCTATCTCAACGAGCGCGCGCTCGGACCTGGCGAGCGTGCGCACGGCCACCGAACCACCCTGCGGTGTATAGCGCACAGCGTTGTCGATGATATTTCGCAGCAGCGCGCGTAGTGCCTCAGGATCGCCACGAACTCTCAGGCCTGGTTCTGCGTCCAGGCCGAGCTCGACGCTGCGGTCCAGTGCCATCGCGTGACAGTCAGTTATCGCCTCGGCGGCGATATCCGCCAGCGCCACGGGCTCGAACTTGACCGCTGTCTCCTGCGGCTCGCTGCGCGCCAATGTCAGAAGTTGCTCGACCAGATGCGTCGCGCGTTCGATGGCCGCGCCCAGTTGCGCGCGTGCTTCGAGCCGGGCCGCCTCGTCGGGCGCTCGATCAAGCAGCTGCGCCTGCAATCGCAGCGCCGTCAACGGCGAGCGCAGCTCATGGGCTGCATCCGAGATAAATGCGCGCTGCGCCGTGAACGCGATCTGCAAGCGCGCCAGGAGCCGATTGAGCTCATCGACGAGCGGTTTGATTTCGAGCGGCAAGTTCGCGCCGCCCAGCGGCGTAAGGGTGCCCGCATCGCGCTGCTGCACTTCGGCAGTCACCAGGCGCAGCGGCTGCAGGCCGCGCCCGACGACCCAGATTACCGCAGCGATGATGATCGGCAATAGCACGATCAGCGGGATCATGACTCGCAGCGCTGCCGCGCGCGCTAGCGTCTCGCGCACGCGCGCGGGCTGTGCCACCTGAATCACGCCGTCGCCGGTTCGCAAGCCATAGGCGCGCCAGGTCTCGCCACCCAGGGAAAGATCGGCGTAGCCTAAAGTCGGCCGATTGATCAGCGGAAGTCCGGGACGCGACAGGTAAACGCGTGCACCGAACAGGTCCCAGATTTGCACGACGAAGTCCGTATCGCCCTGCTCTGCCGGCACCTCGACGCGCGGCGCGAGTGTCACCTGTCCGCGCAGTGACAGAGCCATCTGGCGCAATTGATAGTCGAACAGGTTCGAGGTCTCGCTCAGCACCCGGCGATAGGTGACCGCCCCGGCAGAAATGCAGACCAGCGCCATCAGGCCGATCAGTGCAATCAACAGACGGGCGCGTATGGATGTCATTTTTTGGGAACGAAATAGCCGACGCCACGCAGGGTCCGAATCGCATCGTTGCCGAGCTTGCGGCGCAGTCCGTGCACGTACACTTCCACCGCGTTACTGCCGATCTGGCTATTCCAGCCGTAGAGCCGATCTTCGAGCTGTGTGCGCGACAGCACGGCGCCGGGTCGTTGCAACAGAGCTTCCAGCACGGCGAACTCGTGGGCCGATAGATTGACCGGCACGCCATTTCGCTCGACCGTTCGGGTCACCGGATCAAGGCGGATATCGCGATGCTGGATGTAGGAATCGCCTCTACCGGCCACGCGGCGCAGGACCGAGCGCATGCGTGCAGTGACCTCATCGATATCGAACGGCTTGACGATGTAGTCGTCGGCTCCCGCATCCAGGCCGCTGACGCGATCCTGGATTTCATCGCGTGCGGTCAGAATGATTGCCGGGGTCGCATCGCCGCGCTGGCGCAGTTCTCGCAATACTTCCAGGCCGTTGCGCCCCGGCAGCCCGAGATCAAGCAGAACGAGATCGAACGTCGTGGAACGCAGCGCGTTCGCCGCGCTTATCCCATCACCGGTCCAGTCAACGGTGAAGCCCGCCTGGCGCAATGCGACTTGCAGGCCTTGCGCAATCATTGCATCGTCCTCGACCAGCAAGACACGCATGTCGAAATCCACAATAGTCAGCGGGCGACGGAGGTAAGCTATCAGATCCTTACACAGCCTTGATAGGCCATAAGCGGAGTGCACTCGGATGATAAGGCAGAGCTGATGACTACGTCCGGACGCAATCTAAATGAGTACATCGCAGCTATTGGCGAACACGCGGAAATTCGAGCTGGCGGCCCATCGCCCCTGGGCGCTCGGGAAATGGGAGATGGAGTCAACTTCGCGCTCTTCAGCCGGCACGCGAACAGCGTACGTCTTGAGTTGTTTGATCATGCCGAAGACTCGAAGCCGGCTCGCGCCATCGATCTAGATCCAGCGCGGCACCGCACCGGTGACATCTGGCACGTCTGGATTGCGGGAGTCAAATCCGGTCAACTCTACGCCTACCGCGTCGATGGGCCATACGACCCTGGTAATGGCTACCGCTTTAATGTGAAGCGGCTACTGCTCGATCCCTTCGCCAGTGCTATCTCGCAATTACCGGCGTGGGATTTTGCCGCGGCACGCGGTTATGACCCGGCATCTCCAGTGCGCGATCTCGCGATCTCGACGCTGGACAACGCCGGCTCAATGCCCAAATGCGTAGTGCTGCATGAGCCCTTTGATTGGGATGCGGATCAGCCGCCTCGGCACGCATGGTCAAAGACCGTTATATATGAATTGCACGTACGTGGCTTTACCGTAGATCCCACCTCCCGGGTCGATCATCCGGGAACATATCGCGGCTTAGTCGAAAAGATTCCATATTTGAAAGGCTTGGGCGTCACGGCTGTAGAGCTCATGCCCGTGCACGAATTCAATGAGAATTCGATTACGCGCGTCGATCCAAAAACCGGTAGGCAACTCAAGAATTTCTGGGGCTACGACCCCGTGACGCTGTGCGCGCCCAAAGCCTCCTACAGCAGCGCGGGAGGCATGGGTCAACAGGAGGTCGAATTCAAGCAGATGGTGCGAGCCTTCCACGAGGCCGACATAGAAGTGATCCTCGACGTCGTATTCAATCACACGGCGGAAGGAGACGAACTCGGGCCCACGCTCTGGTTTCGCGGTATTGATAATCCAATCTTCTATATGCTCACTGCTGACAAGAGTCACTACCGGAACTATACCGGGACCGGTAACACCATTAACGCCAATCATCCGGTGGTTCGCGAACACATCTTTGCGGCGCTGCGCTATTGGATGAGCGACATGCATGTGGACGGATTTCGATTTGACCTGGCATCGGTTCTCGGCCGGGACTGCGATGGCAGCCTACTGGCGAACGCGCCACTGCTGGTACGCATTGCCGAGGATCCCATCCTGCGCGACACCAAGCTCATCGCCGAGGCGTGGGATGCCGCCGGAGCGTACGAGGTCGGCGGTTTCTCAAAATGCCGCTGGGCGGAGTGGAACGGTCGCTACCGCGACGATGTCCGCCGCTTCTGGCGCGGCGATGAGGGCATGCTCGGAAATTTTGCTAGCCGCATCTGCGGGAGTTCCGATCTTTACGCCAAATCCGGCAAAGGCCCCGAAGCAAGCATCAACTTCGTCACCTGCCACGATGGTTTCACGCTGAATGATCTCGTCAGCTATTCCCGCAAGCACAATGACGCCAACGGGGAAGACAATCGCGATGGAACGGACGCCAACTACAGCGAAAATTATGGCGCTGAAGGCGAGAGCGCTGATCCCGGCATCGAGGCCTTGCGCGCGTGTCAAATCAAGAACTTTCTGCTGACCTTGCTCATCTCGCGCGGCGTGCCGATGCTGCTCGGGGGCGACGAATTTCGCCGCACGCAACAGGGCAACAACAATGGCTACTGCCAGGACAATGATATCAGCTGGCTAAACTGGACGAATCTGCAACGCCATCGAGAGATCTGGAGTTTCGCCCGCGGCATGATAGCCTTTCGCAGCGCTCATCCGGTACTCAGCGAGGAGCGGTTCTATTCAGACGGCGATATCCAGTGGCTCGATCCCACGGGCGCGTTGCCGAACTGGAGTGATCCCCAAGAAAAAAGGCTGGGCTGCCTGATTCGGGAGAGCTCCCAGGCTGCACTTTTATTGATGTTCAACGGCGGGGATGCAGAAGTGGATTTTATTTTGCCGACGCTACCTGACGGCTCTCGCTGGCTACGAGCGGTCGATACCGCTGAGGTCTCACCACAGGACCTCTACGCGCCGGGCAGTGAGCCGGTTGTCGATGGCTCGAAGCCCTATCGTTTGGCCCGCCGCGCCAGCGCAATACTGTTAATGCGCTAGGCTACTCTTTCGGCTTCACGCCAGGCGCCCGGCTTCTTCAAACGTCAGTCTCGGGTTGCGAGGATGCAGATTCTCGCTCGTGCCATAGCCGATGCTGCAGATGAAGTTGGATTTGATGCGCGTGCCGGCGAAGAATTCCTGATCGACGGCCTCGTTGTTGAAGCCCGACATAGGGCCACAGTCCAGCCCAAGTGCGCGCGCGGCCACGATCAAATAAGCGCCCTGAAGAGTGCCGTTACGGAAGGCCGTGGTCTGGGCCACGACGGGATCCTTGAACGCGGCCTTCATCGCCTCCCCGCGAGCGGGAAACAGCTTCGGCAGCTGTTCCGCGAACTCAAGGTCATAACCGACGATCACGGTGACCGGCGCAGCGAGGATTTTGGATTGATTGTTTGCGCTGGCGAGCGCGGAGAGTCTGGATTTACCCTCGGCGCTGCGGACCCAGACGAAGCGCGCCGGACAGCAGTTAGCCGAGGTCGGCCCGAATTTCAGGGTATCGTAGAGTTCGCGAAGCTGCTGCTGCGTTACGGGCCGATCGGTCCAGCCGTTGCGCGTGCGGGCGGTGCGAAACAATTGATCGAGGACGAGATCATCGAGTCTATCCGCCATGAGATTTTGCGCCCGTCAGAGTCAGCTGCGAGGAAAATAGTGCCGGACGGCGCTCCACGCAGTTGTGGAGCGCCGTCTGAAGCGGCCGTCAGATGTTCACATTGCCCGCTTTTGCCGCACGCACTAAATTATCGCCCGCGCGGAAGGCGAGCGCCGAGATCGTCATCGTTGGGTGATTGCGGCCACCGGTGACGAAATTGCTGCCATCCACGATGAACAGATTCGGCACATCGTGGGCGCGGTGGTACTTGTTCACGACGGATTTGCTCGCATCGTTGCCCATGCGGCAGGTGCCCCGGGCGTGCGCGCCGCCACGGCTGTCGGAGACCTGATCGGCCCAGACCTGGTTGGCGCCGGCCGCCTGCAGGATCTCGACCGATCGGTCGATGAAGAACTGCATGGCTTTGAAGTCGTTCTGATGACTGGTCGTCGTGATGCGCATCGCTGGCAGGCCCCACGCGTCCTTGACGTCCGGATCCAGATCTACGGTGTTAGTCTCGACTGGCAATTGCGAAATAAAATTCGAGACGGCCAGTTTGTGATTGGCTTGGTCGATGAGCGCCTTCTTGTAAGCGGCGCCCCATGTCGCCGAACTGTGCACCCCACCGAGCCCGTATTCGATCGGGGTCGTGAAGCCGCGCGCGGTCATGCGGCCGCCGCCGTAGAAGCCGCGCTTCTGCGTATCGTTGGGGACATAGTCGACAATCGCCGCGCCGGTCACGCATCCCTTGTACTCGTTGAGCGGATGCTCGAAGAGTCCCGTGGCGCCACCGCCATTGCCGGTCATCAGGTATTTGCCGACCAGGCCGCTCGAGTTGGCTAGCCCATTCGGGAAGCGTTTCGAGCTCG
The DNA here is from genome assembly GCA_049515055.1 of Steroidobacteraceae bacterium. GTDB lineage: Bacteria > Pseudomonadota > Gammaproteobacteria > Steroidobacterales > Steroidobacteraceae > FEN-1191. Next base: position 54,375 of record JBEKUL010000002.1, read on the forward strand.
ACAGCAATAGCAATCGTGGAGTCTCGGTGCCGTTGGCGCTGAGTACGACCACTTTGGCCTTCTGGAATATCTCGCGCCGCTGCGAATCGAAATAGATCGCACCAGTCACCTTACCCTTGTCATTTACCGAGATCTCGCGCACATAACTGTTGGCTCTGATCTCGCAGCGATTGGTTTTTTCGGCAATCGGCAGCAGCGCGACCGCCGAGCTCGAACGCGCCTTGACCTGACAGCCATAGCCCGAGCACATGCCGCAATTGATGCACCCACCGCGTCCCATATAGGGCACGGTGATGATCGCGGCGACATTCGGCACTACGGTCAGTCCGAGCTTTGAGGCGGCGACTTTAAACAGAGCCCCTGAGCTCTTCATCGGCAATGGCGGCACCGGATAGGGTTTCGACATTGGCGCCATCAGCGGTGTATTGACGCGCTCGCCGCTGATGCCGATCTCCCATTCCGCCTTGGTGTAATAGGGTTCGATCTCGTCGTAGCTGATCGGCCAGTCGGCGACGCCTGTGCCTTCGATGGTACCGAACTGGCTGGCTTCATTGAATTCCCATGGCAGATGACGCCAGCTGCTTCCGCCATAAGTCACAGTACCCCCACCGACCACGCAGCCATACGTATGGTGGCCCGGCACAGCCTTCTCAGAGGCGTTGCGGCGGAACGTGTTGCGCTGTTTGTTCGGATCGCTCATGAGCCCATCGCTCGGACTGGGGTAGCGGTTATTGAGCTCATCCTTGTTGAAATCCTGCTCGTGGCCGTAGTCGCCCCATGGGCCTTGTTCCAGGACCACAACGGAAAAGCCTGCGACCGCCAATTCCTTGGCCATGACAGCGCCGCCGGCGCCGGAGCCGATCACCAGAAAATCGACTTCGGTGGAAGGTGTGTATTTGATCATTGCGGTACTCCGGGTCTCTAACGGTCGTAATAGCCAAAAGGTGGCGAGAACGCGAGCTTGTCTTCGAAGCCGATAAGCTTCCAGCCAACCTTGTCATAGTTGCCGCCGTGCTGCGGGCTCGCGAACACACCCATAATCGTGTGATCCCGCACGGTCTTGAAGAACGGCGTCTTCTCGATCGAGGTCAGCAACTGGATTTGTTGTGGGGGCATCAGCGCAGAGAACATTGCAGCGTCCGGGAACATATCCTTGGTTTTCGCGTGCAGATCGACCAGCCCCTGGGCGTAGATCGGCTGCGCATCGATTGCGAAGGTCACCAGGGCCAGATCGATGAAATTGATCACCTGCGCCTCGCGCGCACCCGGCTTATCGTCGCTTGGAAAGATCTGCGCCGCCATGGCGTCGATCTCAGTGGCCTGCTCGGGCTTGAAGAAGGCGAACTCAACCTTCCGCTGCGCCATCGCTTGTGCCCGGACCACGGCCGGCCAATTCAAAGCGAGCCAGGCAGTGCTGATACCGGTCATCGAGCTGACCAGAAATTGTCGTCGGGAATTCTCTTCGGCGCTCATGGGAATGGCTCCTCAAACCTAACGTTTGGCGTATCGAGTTATGCCGTGAGGCGGTGCATTCACCGCCCCATATAAATTGCCGCCCGCATCGACTACGACTCCCTCGCCGGCTGAGTCGTCGGGCACAAAGGCGCTCGGTTGTGCCGTGTGCGTGCTGCCGATCCAGACGCCTTTGTGCCAGCCCGGATGAACGGTCTCATTCGAGTCGGCGTCGATGGCGTACAGGGTGTCCTTGCTATCAATGTAGAAGCCCGACGGGCGGCCGAACTGGGTCCACTGCGCCAGAAATTTGCCGTCCAGATCAAAAATCTGAATACGCGAATTCCCCCGGTCCGCCACGAACAGCCGTCCGCGTGAATCGATAGCAAGGGCGTGCGGGTTATTGAATTCGCTCGGGCCTGAGCCGGGCTGGCCCCATTGCTTTATGAATTTTCCATCTTTGGAGAACTTCATGATCCGCGCCACACTGCCCGCTGGAATAAGAGGCGGATTCGGCGCATGGCCGTCGGCGACGAAGATATCACCGTTACGTGCGATGATGACGTCGGTCGGCGACTGAAAATGCTGCGCGTCATCGCCGCGAACCCCGGCCGTGCCAAGTCGCTTCAATACACGGCCGTCGGGGCTGAGCTCGACAACCTGCACGCCTTTGGTACCGTCTTTGCTTACCGCGGCGTCCGTGACCCAGACATTACCGACGCGATCGACGTACAGGCCGTGCGGAAATACGAACAATCCCGCGCCGATGCTGCGTATCGGCTTGCCAGTCGACGTATTGAGCAGATTGATCGGCGCGATGTCCGATCCGTCGCAAGTGTTGACTCCGCAGCGATCAATTGCCCAGATCTCAGCGTGCGGGCCGCGCTCGATGCCGGCACTGGATCCCCAGGGACCGTCGCCGGCGGGTTTGGCCCATTGGTACTGGGGCGCTTGAAACGGATCAGGAAGGCCCAAGACAGGAGCGCCTTGTGCCATAGCACCGGCGCCATGCAGCGCGAGCGCGACAGGTAACAGCCACAATCTCAAATCGCGCCCCCCAATGTTCAGCGTCATATCAGAGCGTTATAAAAATCAGTCGCACGCTAGCACCGCCTTCCTGAGGCGTCAAAGGCCCGCTGCGTGCGCAGCGCAAGTCGTGCTGCGTTACAGCATAAGCCCAAATCGGACGGCGCCGACACTGAGATGCGCCGCGCGCGGTTTTTGCGCTCTGCCAGCCGGACTATAAAGAATCCATCGCTGACCCCATGCACCCAACCTGTCATTGGCCCAGTCCGCCAGGAGCCCGCCATGTTGTATTACACGATCGTTTTTCTGGTCATTGCTCTGATCGCCGGCGCGCTTGGATTTTTCGGAATCGCTGGCGCGGCGGTCAGCATCGCGAAGATCATCTTCTTCGTATTTTTGGTGCTGTTCGTGGTGTCCTTCATCGTCGGAAGGCGCAGTGGACCCACCGTTTAGTCCGCATCATCTGCACCGAATGTTGCTACGGCGTCACTGATGCTGAGCGAGGCAATTGTAGGGCGCGACAGATCACCGAGCCTCGCTGGAGTAGAGGATAATGAGCCGCGTTGCACTCAGGGCTCAGCCACGCCAGTAAAACCGAGCGATTTTAAATTCAGGGTATGAAAATGAGCTGGCTCACGGAGCGTGGCACGCGGGTCAGCCAACGGGGATTGTTTATAACGACTTGTTTTATATAGTCATCTATCTACGGCTGCTCCGGCGCGCGACCTCGCGCCCAGATGATGCCCGTGCCCGTCCACGGCGGTTTGCGGCGGCCGAGCCGATAAGATATCTTCTCCGGCTGTGGAAATTTGCCTGAATTTGCTTCCGCACGCCCCGGTTTATTCACACCTGTTCAGCGGCACGGTGCCCCAGCGCATGTGGCGTGGACGCACCAGACGGCTGCAGCCGAAGCCACCTCATAGAGAATAATAAGAACAGGCATCGGTAAATTTGGAAGGGGGGAGCCATGACATTAATTAATTCCATGCGAGTTGCATGGCGCAGCCGCGATGTCGGCCGCGAGACAGCGTCTGCGCGGAGCTCCCGCCGCCAGCTCCTGCAAGGATTCGAGCGGCTGTCGCGAGCCGCGGCAGCGGATATTGCGAACCCCTTCGACCCGATGCGCCGAGCCAGCAAGCTGCTGCGCGAGTGGAACGAGATCATCGGTCAGGCCTTTGTCGGTTGCGTCGTGGAGGCGGCGGAGCGTCGGTTCAGTGGGGAGCTCTGGAGTTGCCGCATCGGCGCGATGAACCTCGTGCATATCCGAGCTCAACGCTCGCGCGTCGAGCGCTGCCTTGAAGATGGAGCACGCGAGCAATCCGGCTCCGTGCTGCTACATCTGCAGGCCGCTGGCCAAAGTATCAACCGGCAGCGAGGACAAAGCGCGACGTTGGATCCTGGCGACGGCGTGCTGTGCGATCCCGATCATAGCTACACGACGGATTATCTGAGCGCGCACGAGGTTTTCATTATTGAATTGCCGGTGATCGACATAGTCGCGCGCGAGCCCGGCTTCGATCTGGAGCGCTTTGCGGGCCGCAAAGTCGAGCAACGGCGCTCGCAATTGCTATTGAATTTTCTGCGCACCGCCTGGCTGCAACGCGACTGCCTCGATAACGATCCCGACTGGCGCGATTGCGTGAGTCAAACCAGTCTCGATCTGGCGATGCGCGCCATCAGCAAGGCCGGCGGACATGAAGTCGTCGGCGCCTCAGCAGAACTGCGCCGGGCCGTGATTGTGCACATCCAGCAGAATTTGCTGGATTCGGGTCTACGAACCTCATCGATTGCGCGTGCTCTAAACGTGAGCCCACGCTCGGTACAGAACGTGTTCGAGGGCGGCAACACCACGACCAGTGGCTACATTCTGCAGCAGAGGCTCGCGCGCGCAGCGGAGCGACTGATCCGCGAGCCCGGTCGCCAATCGATCACCGGCTTGGCTTATGATTGCGGCTTCTCCGATTCGGCATATTTCTCGCGTTGCTTCAGCCGCCATTATGGCGTCGCGCCGCGGGACTATCGCCGGCATGGACAGACGTCGGACGTGCGAGCATTAAGCACCGATTAGAGTTTGTGGGGCGCTGCAATCTGGATGGGTTTTTAAGGTCACCCCGTAGCGTGCGCTGTCTTTCCGGAATAAAGTGGTTAGTCACAAGCGGCCGTGTTCGAGGATCAGTGAATTGACCTACAACCTACGCGTGCTCGTACTCGTGGCAACCTTGCTGGCGATCTGCGCCGTTACGGCCACGGCGCTGCGCGCTCAAGAAGGCTCGCATTCGATCTGGGACGGCATTTACACGGACGCACAAGCCAAACGCGGTGCTGCGGCCTATGCGACTCATTGCGCGCAGTGTCACGGCGATAGCCTTTCGGGAAATGGGGCCGACATACCGGCGTTAGCGGGGACATCTTTTCTGTATAACTGGGACGGTCTGGGCTTGGATGCGTTGATCGATCGTATTCACACGACGATGCCGCAAAGCAATCCCGGAAGCCTCAGCGTAAGCGAGGTCGCCGACATCACGGCCTACCTGCTCTCGGTGAATCAGCTGCCCACCGGCAGCACAGAACTGCCGTCGGATACGCAGAGTCTGCAGAAAATCCAATTCGTCGCTAAGAAACCGGACCACTAACCAGCCGCTGCTCGCGTCGCTAACATAAAGGCAGCAAGAGCGATAACCATGAGCACGTCCGGATTGGAGTCTCCAATCGGGAGTAATTTGATTACGAGGCCTGCATGTCAAAGATCAACCTTTCGCTGCTTTCCTTCTTTTTTGTCTCGTCGTTTGGCGCAGCGCTGAGCTGCGCACAAGGCGCGGCGGGCCCCTCGCCTGCCGCCGCCAGTGCGTCGCCGGTCGCGAGCGAGTCGGCCACGGACGATTGGCTCACATACGGCTACGATCCTGAACGCACCGGCTGGAACCGGGGCGAGACCACGCTGAGCAAAGACAATGTCTCGAAGCTCAAGGTACTGTGGACCGCGCAGCTCTCGACCAAGCCGACGCCGCAGGCGCTCGCGACGTTCAGCCCCCCTGTCGTCGTATCCGGCGTCAAAACCGCGCATGGCGTGAAGAACCTACTGCTCCTGCTCGGCGCAGACGACACGCTGTTTGCGTTGGATACGGATTCAGGCAAAGTCCTGTGGCAGAAGACTTATCCGAATCCAGCCAAATCCGCGCGAGCGCCGACCTGGCTGTGTCCCAAGACTGCAAATTCGACGCCTGTAATCGATAAGGTGAAGGGCGTGGTGTACTTCCTTGCCACCGATGGCAAATTGCGCGGCGTCAGCCTGAGTGATGGCGCCCAGCGCTTGACGCCTACCGACATGGTGGCCCCATTTGCACGCGCCTGGGCCCTGAACATCTTTGATAATGTGGTCTATACGACCAACGGGCGCGGTTGTGGCGAAATAGGCGACCCGACTTCGGCCATGGCGTCGGCCGAGACACTCAACCCCGGCGCGCAGCCCCCGCCAGCGCGTCCGGGCGCACCATTGACTGGTCCGCCACTGGATCCGGGCATGGTCACTGCCATGGACGTACGCGATCCAGCGCATCCGAAATTGACGACTTTTTTCACAAGCAACGGCCGGCCCGCGGGCCCGTGGGGTCGCGGCGGCGTAACGCGAGGGCTGAACAACACAGTGCTGATAGAAACGGCAGACGGATTTATGGATACAGCGTCCGGCCAATACGGCATCAGCGTTCTGATGCTCGCTCCGAAGGCGACGCGACTCATGGATTCGTTCACGCCGAAAAACTGGCGATATCTGAACGCCAAGGATCTGGACTGGTCGGCAAGCCCAACGGTATTCCCATTTGGCGGTAAGACCCTGGTAGCCGTGTCCGGCAAAGAGGCCGTCATTGATCTGCTCGATATCTCGGATCTTGGCGGCGGACCCGCGGAGAATCATTCCACACCGTACTATCAAGGTCCGCAGATCGGCAACGATGCTGCCGCCGGGACCCAACCGAGCCAGGGAATCTGGGGCAGCATTGCCACCTATCAGACGCCTGACGGCAGACGATTCGTGTACGCGCCAATGTGGGGACCGCAGTCGACGAAAGTATCGGGCTTCAAATTCACCAGCGGCCCAATACCCAACGGCAGCATTATGGCGCTTGAACTCGTCGCCGACGGTACCAAGGTCACCGAGGTGCCGACGTGGACTTCACCGGATCTGATCATGCCCGATCCGCCCGTGGTCGCGAATGGCGTGGTGTATGCAACGCAGACCGGCGGTCAGGCACTGCAGAACACGCCGTTTCCCGATGGCTCACGACGCGATGCGGAGACGAGCGGCTCAGTTTACCGTGCCACTCCCGTGGGCAACCTGGTGCTCTATGCACTGGATGCCGAGACCGGCAAGCCGCTTTATTCGAGCGGCAAAACCATCACCGACTGGGTGCACTTCGGCGAGCCGGTGGTCGCACTGGGCAAGGTGTTTATCGTCACGCACGACAGCCATGTCTATGCGTTCGGGGTCAAGCCCTAGATAGAGCTGGCTTACTGCAGACGATCCTGAATCTTGGCCAGCCCGGCCCTGGCGCAGGGCTCGTCCTTGTCGCCGCCCGGCGCACCTGATACGGCGAACGCACCGATCAGCTCGCCACCGACCATGATCGGGATGGCGCCCTGGCGTGGTGGGCCGATTTGCGGGTCGGACGTCACTTGCGACATGAAGCCTGCATCGCTGCTCGCCTTGGCGGCTACTTCGCCGCTGGTCATCTTGTATTTCAATACGCTCTGCGCCTTGCCCATAGCGATGCGCTGCGTGAGGGCGGCGGCGCCATCGCCCGAGATCAGCGCGATCGCCACGCCGGCCGAGTCCACGATCAATGCGGTGACCTTATAGCCGTTGCCGAGACAGGTCGCGATCGCGGTCTGCGCACCTTCGATTGCGAGCGCGGTGGGAATGCCGCGCGCGCGGACTGGACGGGGTGCGCGCACCTCGTCATTGCTGGGCGCCGGGGCGATCGTGGGAGCCGGAGTCGCCGATGTCATAGGGGAGCTCATCGGTGAATTGACCGGCGAAGTCATCGGAGTCTGCGCGATGACGAGGCCCGTGTTGAGTAGCCCGGTAGCCGCGACGAGCCAAAATCCTTTCATGGCACAACCCCCACGTTTTTGACTAACACATTATTCAGGTACACACCAAATTTTGTCCAGTATCGGCACCCACTCCAATGCCAACAGCAACCCCGATTGCGGCGCTCAATCGCACCGCCCGATTCTCATCGGGCGGCACGCGCTTGCAGCTGAGACCTCTCGCTATTTGGCTGCGGGCAGTGTGAATACGTTGCTATTAGGATCTTTCTGCTCTAGACGCGTGGTCACCATCGGGCCCACTCCGACCAGCAACAGAATGCAGGGTGTGTCTCCTTCCTTCGCACCGTCCCAATGCACGGTGTTGGGGACATCGGTAACGAAGCTACCCGCCGGTACCGGATACATCTTGCTCTTATCGTAGGTCGTGCTCGAGCTCACCCACCAGGTGCCCGAGACGACATAGATATAGCGCACGGTCGAGTGAAAGTGCGGCTTGCTGTTGGCACCGGGCGCCCATCGGATCAATACGCCGTAAATGCCCGGCTGGTCCTCAGCACCATACAGAGCCGCTGTCTCTTCTCCTTTGGGATCACCTTTCCACTTGATATCTTTGGGGAACACGATCGGAATGTGGGTCGGATCGGGCATTGAAATCTGCGTTGCCCTGGGCCCGGCAGTCATTAACTGTTCCTCCGTTTCCGCAAAGATTGGGCTGGCAAGCAACAGGCCCGATGCCGCGAGGCCGATCATAGATGACAGTCGCATAGCAATTGCTCCTTGAAATTAAGATGAGTGCAACGCGGTGCGCGGGTCTGATGCACCCTATTTGCCGCGGTATGTTGGAGATGATTCCGGTTGCGCCGCGAGCGACGATGTTATGCCAGCAACGGCTGCGGTTCAATTCAGACCGAATACAGCGCGCAGAATCTGGCGCACGGAATCACCGCTTTTTACATGCGAATCAGAGCAATCGTGAGCGCTCTAACCTATGATAGATCCGCATGCCGCGCACCAATTTAAAGAGCTTCGTGGGGGCCTTGATCGCGGCTGCGCTCATGAGCTCATCGATCCCGACCCGGGCCGCCGCGCCTGCATTTAAGGCCGAGCTCGATCCGGTGGCCTTTACGCTGGCGACCAGAGGCAACGTCGCCGGCCTTGGCAGCGTCGAGGGCAGCCTGGATGGCCATACGCTCAGTATCAACGGCAAATTCTCGGGTCTGCCCTCGCCAGCCACTTCAGCGCACCTGCGCATGGGACTGGCTATGGGGGTGCCGGGACCCGTGATCGGCGAGCTCAGTGTCACGCAGGGCCCAGACGGGGTCATTTCCGGCAAGCTAACCCTTGATGATAAGCAGCTCGCAGCCTTGCAGCACAATGCCCTCTACGTGCAACTTGAGAGCGTCAAGGCGCCGAACGGCAACTTATGGGGTTGGCTGGAACAAGCTCATTGAGCGCCGCCGATAGCTATCGAGGGGTGTGCTGATGTCTGCCTCGGCAAAACTGTTCGTTGTCGCAATCGTCGCACTGGTGCTGGCTGCGGCCGGTTACTACGCCTATACGGCGCACAAACCGGCGACGGCCGGCATCTTCACGGCGGCGCAGGCGAAGGCGGGACAAAGAGAATATGGCGTCAATTGCGCGCCCTGCCACGGCAACGCCCTCAACGGAGGTGCCGGGCCGGCTTTGGCCGGCGCAGGCTTCATGAGCGCCTGGGAACAGAAATCGGCCCGCGAGTTGTACCAATATATTTCGACCTCGATGCCGGCTGGAAATCCAGGCGCTTTGGGCCAATCAACCTATACGGCGATCACAGCATTCATTCTTCAGTTCAACGGCGCCGCGCCCGGCGCACAACCCTTCAATGGCAATGCGGATCTTAAATTTGCGGCGCTGACGAGCGGAAAGGGCCCTGCGCGTTCGCAGGGCATTGCGACCTCTGCGCAGCCGGAATCATCGGACTTTCGGCGCGAGCCTGTGCGATGGGGTCTGACGGTAGCGGGCACGGTAAAGAACTATGTGCCCGTCACCGATGAGATGCTGACGCATCCTTCAGACGCTGAGTGGCTCATGTACCGCCGCAATTATCAGGGGTGGAGCTACAGTCCGCTGAGCCAGATCAACACGCATAACGTCAGGACTTTGCAGCTCAAGTGGGCCTGGGCAATGAATGAAGGGGGTGCCACCGAAGTGACGCCGATTGTGCATTCGGGAGTGATTTTTCTGTCAAATACGTCGAACACCGTGCAGGCCATCGATGCCCGCACAGGCGAGCTGATCTGGGAAAATCGCCTCGGTCCGGCCTCCACCATCGCCTACGGCGGCACACGAAGCCTGGGGCTCTACCAGGACAAGGTGTACGTCGCGACCACCGACGCCAAATTGCATGCGCTGGATGCACGCAACGGAAATGTGGTCTGGGAAAGTGTGATCGACAAGCCGCCCAAGAGCGAAACGGGCGGCGTCATGGTAATTCACGGCAAGGTGCTCGTGGGCCTGACGGGCTGCGATAACTACTCGGCCACAAATTGCTATATCAGCGCTTTTGACGCCAACACCGGCCAGCGCGATTGGATATTCCACACCACCGCGCTGGAGGGCGAGCCGGGCGGCGATACGTGGAATGGTCTGCCCAATCTGCTGCGCGGCGGCGGGGATACCTGGATCGCAGGCACCTATGATCCGGATCTGAACACGACCTACTGGGGCGTGGCGCAGACCAAACCGTGGATGCGCGCGAGCCGCAAGACCTACGGCGCGTCGACTCTTTATTCGAGCACGACGCTGGCATTGGACCCGGACACCGGCAAACTCAAATGGTATTTTCCGCATGCGCCCGGAGAGTCGCTCGATCTGGATGAGGTGTTCGAGCGCGTGCTCATCGATCATGGTGAGCAGAAAACGCTCATGACGATCGGCAAACCCGGCATCCTCTGGAAGCTTGACCGGGTCACGGGCAAGTTTCTCGACGCGAAACAGGCCCTCTTGCAAAACGTGTTCGCCAAGCTTGATCCGAAGACAGGCGAGGTGACCTATCGACAGGACATTCTGGATCAGAAGATCGGCGAATGGATCGCGTCATGTCCTGGGCCTGAGGGTGGCCATGACTGGCAGGCCGTGAGCTACAACCAGCCAACGGATCTGCTGATCATCCCTCTGAGCCAAAGCTGCGTGCTCATGCAGGGCCGCGCTGTGGAAATGAAGGTGGGAGGAGGCGGAACGGCTGGCTCACAGCAGTTCTATTTCATGCCTGGCACACATCAGAACATGGGCAAGCTCGTGGCTTACCGCACCGGCGACATGCAGGAGGTCTGGTCATTCCAGCAGCGCGCGCCATTCCTGACTGCGGTGCTATCGACCGCTGGCGGCGTAGCGTTCGTGGGCGACTTCGATCGGCACTTCAAGGCGGTGGACGTGAAGAGCGGCAGGACACTGTGGCAGACAAGGCTAGGCAACGGCGCCGAAGGCCATCCCGTGACCTTCAGCCTCGACGGCAAGCAGTATATTGCCGTCACATCGGGTCTGGGCGGCGGCAGTCCGGTGCAAAAACCCACGACCATGCTGCCTGAAGTGCATCGTCCTGCAACGGGCCAGCAGCTTTACGTGTTCGCGCTTCCGGATGGCGACTGATAGTGCGCCTCGTGTGAGTGCGCAGTCCGAGGCCGGCAGCGTAAGCATCCGTTAGTTTGCAATCTCGAAATTATGCATGATCGTCGGACGCGGATTGAAAGGGATTCGTGTCGACATCGGCGCGCTCGGATCGTCGCCCGCGCGGTGCCAACGGCCCCGGGCCGCGGTGATGATGTCGCCGGGCTCGGTCTTGAAGTAGGGAACGCCCTCAATCTTGATACCGATGCTGCCTTCCATGACAAACCAGAACTCTGTCCAGTCGACATGGAAATGGCCCTTGTTAGTCTCCGGGGGCACCGGCGCCGCCGGGCCGCGCAAGATGTTGCAGGTGAAATGATCGTCCCACACGAACTTGTCGCTATAGGGCTTGTCGCCGATCGCGACCTGCTTGAAGAAATCCACATAGGTCGGATTGCTGTCCTTGTCCTTGTTCGGACCCGGCGCGGCGGTCACCTTCAAGTACGTGACGCCGGGGAAGGGATCGGGCGTCTCTGAAGCTGGGTAGAGTGGCGGCGATCCGGCTTGACGAACCTCAAAGCGCAGCGACGGCTTGTCGCCCACCGTCTGCAGCGTATAGACGTTGCGGTAGGGGATGTTGACCATGAAGCCTTTGGTGGCGATGAAGGGGTCCTTGCCCTCGATGCTCACCCTGAGTTGCCCGTCCCATACGATGAAGACGACGCGATCATCGGCATAGAAACGGGCCTTCTGTGTCTTCCCGGCACCTAGGGAGATATAGTCGGCATCCTGTTCGCGGTTGCGCACGATGGGCTGCACCCAGTCCGTCTGACCTTTGTGCATCGCCAGAATTTCAGACAATTGCCAGTGCGGCTTGTTCGGCGCCTCATACGGCGTCATTACGGTCGGTTTCGCCGACCAAATCTGCATCGGCATGCGCGGTGCGGTGACTGAATTTTCCTCTTTACCCAGAAACTGGGCGCACGCCGTGCCGGCCGTCAAGAGCGCTGCTGCTGCAGCGATATAAAACTTGCCCTTCATCGTGTTCCTCCCTAAAAAAATGGGCCGCCCCGTTAGGGACGGCCCACCTTAGCTCAGTAGTTGCGCCCCGTCAGAGACGGTAGCGGATGCCCACGTAGTACATGCGCCCGATCACATCATAGAGCGTACCGTTGAACCCGCTCGCAGAAGGAGGCGGCAGCAGGTTGGCAATATTGTTGACCTTGACGTAGAGCTGACTGCTCCCCAGCACATTAAAGGCTGCACCGGCGTCCCAATAGATCGCACCGGGCATGTGGTTGACGTTGATCGTCGGATAGTTCTGTGCCTGAAAGGAGGTCTGCTTCGGGCAGCTTCCCGGATTGCACTGGATATCGTTGTTGCTGAACGTTCCGGCATTGAACCAGCGCTGCATCAGCGTGAAGCTGCCGAAGCTGGTGGTGTAATCTTCGGCGTATACAATCTTCCAGGTCGGAATCGTGCCGCCCTGAGAATTGTAGGTTCCGCTGGTGGTGTAATTGCCCAGCGCGCCAGCGTTATTGACGCATACCGCTCCCACCAGATTTGGGCACAGAGTCCACTTGTACGTCTTCGTGCCCAAGGCGCGAACCGCAAAGTTGCCCGGTATGCCCCAGTTCTCCAGCTTGAACTGGTAAGAAGTCTCCAGATCCAGGCCGGTGGTGACGACGCTGGCATCATTGCTCAGCGGCGTCTCATAGGCAGTCGGAATGCCGCCTGCGGTGTACGGCACGCCGCCCAGGGTCGGTATATAACCCTGACCGCAGAACAAGGCATTGCCGGCGGCGCAATTACTGACGATCGTCTGAGGGCTGCCGATTGATTGAATGATGTGATTCACCGCAATGTGATAGTAGTCAACCGATGCTCTGAGCCCGGGTGCGTACTCGGGTTGGAACACAATGCCGACTTCCTCCGTCTTTGAGGTCTCGGGCGTCAGCAGCAGGTTGCCCCCGGTGATCTGGTTGGCCTCGAGCGACGGGTTACCCGGCAGGAACGGATCATTCGCGGAATTGTTGATGGAAACGGGCGGCGTGTATATCTCGCTCAAGTTCGGGGCGCGCAAGTCTTCGGACTCTATGGCCCGAATTCGCACGCCAGGTGCGGGAGTATCCCAAACCAGACCTATCTTCCAGGTTGTCCAGTTGCCGGACTGGCTGTAATGCTCGAAGCGCGCGCCTAAGTCGGCGTCCAAGCCGCCCCAGCCGGGGGTCTTGTACAGTGGAATACCGGTCTCGGCGAAGACTTCATCAACCGTATATTGACCGCCGCCTTCGTGGTAGTTACCCGCGTACCAGGCGCCACCCGCAGTGGTATCGGCAGCGAAGGTCCCGTAATTGCAGTTACAGATCGCGGGATCAGGCGGATAGGTGCTGGTGTATGGATCCGCAACGGGCACTGTGGTGCCGTTGCCGTACGGATCGGAAACAAGATGGAAGTTCTCCAATCGATAATCCACACCGATCGCCACCGACACATCGCCCGCCCAGTCCGAGAACGGATTGACGTTCAGGCTGGCACCAAAGGCTTCCTGGCGCTGCGAGGTATCGGCGTACGGACCGTTGGGCGGCATGACGTAATTGCCCGCCGCGGCGCTGTTGGTCACGCCGGTGCCGATGACGTCATACGGCTGGCAGCCCGCTGCGCGTGCTGGCGCGTAGGCGCACCCGATCTGGCCAACGGGAATGCCATTTCCACCGGCACCCGTGCCCGTGCCCGCGACCGCATTGATCGCAGCGTAGAAATTCGGCAGCAGCGGCATGTTGGTGATACGAAGGTACTGCGGCGCCTCGGCATACTCGGCGTAGGTGTCCCACTTGAAGGTCTTCCCCATCACAGTGAAGGCGCCATCGCCACCGAGGACGAAGCGGCGCTGAAGGCGATCGATGTTGACGTTCTGATAATTTGAAAACGGCTCGGCGATACCGAACGCCATGGTCCCGGACGGATAGTCCGCCGTACAAGCCGCGGCGACAGAGGCCGGAAGGTACGCATTGTTGCACGCAATAGTGAGGTTGCTTCTGCCAAAGGCCGGGGTCGGCTCGGAGTTGGAATTCGAGTTGGCGTAGTTAAATGTCGCAAAGATCTCCGCAGTCGGCGTGATGTCAAAGGACACGCGCGTAAAGAACGTGTCGCGCTGAATGGGCTGGACCAGGGTCGTGGGCTGCCCTTGATTCGACAGATCGCCCGGGAAAACCGAGTTCGATATGCACGAACCGGTGTTGGGGCATCCAGAGATCCCAGATCCCGATGCCGAGAAGCCGGCTAGCGAGGGCGCGCCGCCTCCGGCGAAATTGAAGGCATAGGGCGTACCGCCGGGTCCGAAGGCGGTGCCATGCAGCGGACCGCTGATGATCATGCCGCCTGTTGTCGTA
>JBEKUL010000003.1:0-54668 GCA_049515055.1 Steroidobacteraceae bacterium
GAGCGCAGTAAGATTGATGCTCGTACCAGTGCTGCCCGTGACGGTTGGGTCGGCTGCCGCCCCACCCTGCATGATCACCGTATTGATGAAATTGGCGCGGGCAAGGGCAGTCGCAGAATTTTGGATGCCGAATTCCGGGCCCAGAGTCTGGGTGCCAGGAATCTGATAGCTCGGCGGATAGAAGCTAAATACGGTCTCCGGCGAGTAGATCGGCTGGCCCATCGCGGAACTGGCACTGCGCGGCAACTCGCCGTCTGATTGACCGCCCAGACTGCGCAGCGTGCTGGTAATAAACAGCGCGGGTTCACGCAAATGACCGAACTCATTCGAGGCCGGTGTTGGCCCACGCGCCTCCGGGTCCTCAAGGATTGCGCGCACAACTGCGCTCAGATCTCCGCGCACGCCCACGCCATTGTTGGCGAATACCGCCGCCACGCGCGCTACATAGTCGGGGGTCGGATTGCTGGTGACCAGATGCTGTATGAGCTGCTGGCTGATAAATGGGCCGACGTTCGGATGATTGAATATATCGTCGAGCGCATTGCCGAGATCCTGTTCCGGGGTCTGGCCGGCCGGCACGGTATATCCATTCAGCAGCGTCTTGGTACCGGATTGGTGATGGTTGGGGAATGACACCATGGTGCCGCTGTAGTTGATCGGATTGGTCCACTGCGAGCTGGCACCTGCAAGCGGCGGATAGGTCCAGCCGGTGAACACGGCCGCAAGACCGTCGATAGTCGTACCATTGAAGGTCGGAATCGGTGCTCCAGTATCGTCCAGCTGCTGCGTGCCATCCGGATTGAGCTCGACGAGTCCGATCGAGAACAGCTGCATCAATTCGCGTGCGTAATTCTGGTTGGGAACGGTGCCATTTTGGGGATTGGTCTGATCGCTGTCTGCCATGTCGAGATAGGCGCCCATCGTCGGGCTCAGGGTCACATCCTGCAGCAGTGCGCGGTAATTGCCGAACGCGTCATTCAGCAGTATGTTTTCAAAATTCGCGAGCCCATAGGCTTCGTAGATTTGCACACTCGAGACCACCATGATCTGCGATAGCGCGAAGGCTACACGCTGGCGCAATTGATCGGGGTCATTGAGCGCATGCGTGAAGAAATCCAGCTGCACCTGAAACGGTGTGTACTGCTCGCGAGCGCACAGGCTCGCTGCATCGGGCGGATTCGAGCCGTCGCCGGAGCAGCTTGTCGGGGCGGTATGCGGCGTATAGGTGTAGCCGGTGTACTGGGTCGGGGGATACGCAAATTGTTCGGTGATATAGGCATCGATACCGATGCTCTGAACATGGGCGACGTCACTGGCCGTGACGCCGAAAGTCGCCTGCTCTAGCAGCCGGGCCGCATCACTGGGATCAACGCTCGACGCGGTCGTAGTCGGCGTAGTGGTCGTAGTTGTCGTAGTGGGTGTGGTCGTCGCGGCGGTGCTGGTCGCAGTGCCCGCGCCGGTGCTGCCGCCGCCTCCGCAGGCCGTGAGGGCGAGCATCGTGACGCATGTGGCCGCGAACCCCCACCGAGGTACGGGCAGCCCGATCCTGTCAAAGCGCGGGCTGGCCACGGTTCGTCTCCCTACGTGTGCTTCCCTGGCAAGGTAACGCGTGGACGCCTTAACGGTTGACCGGCGGCACAGCGGTTCGGGCAAGATGCACTATTGGGTGCGCAACTGTTAAATAGATACCGATTGGGAGCAGATATGCAGAAACGCAAACTGGGAAACAGCACTTTGGAAGTATCGGCGCTCGGCCTCGGCTGCATGGGCATGAGCCATGGCTACGGTCCGCCAGGCGACAAACAAAAAATGATCGAGCTAATCCGCGCAGCTGTCGCACGCGGCGTTACATTCTTCGACACGGCGGAGATTTACGGGCCATTTACCAACGAAGAACTCGTGGGCGAGGCTCTCGCACCTGTCCGTGCCCAGGTCGCCATCGCCACCAAGTTCGGTTTCAAAATCACCGACGGCAAACAGACCGGACTCGATAGCCGACCCGAGCACATCAAGCAGGTCGCGGAAGCCTCGCTGAAGCGACTCAAAACCGATGTCATCGATCTCTTCTATCAGCACCGTGTCGATCCCGAAGTGCCGATTGAGGATGTCGCAGGTGCGGTGAAAGACCTTATCTGCGCAGGTAAGGTCAAGCATTTCGGCCTGTCCGAGGCTGGAGCGCAGACGATTCGCCGCGCCCACGCGGTGCAGCCGTTAACTGCAGTTCAAAGCGAATACTCCCTATGGTGGAGAGAGCCGGAGGCGAAAGTGCTGCCGACGCTTGAGCAACTCGGCATTGGTTTCGTGCCGTTCAGTCCACTCGGCAGGGGCTTCCTGACGGGAACGATCAACGAGAGCACGACGTTCGACAGCACCGACTTGCGCAACGGCCTTCCGCGCTTCGTGCCCGAGGCCCGGAAAGCCAATAAGGCGCTGGCCGATCTTCTTGTGGCGATCGCAGCCCGCAAGAAGACGACGCCCGCCCAGCTTGCACTGGCTTGGCTGCTTGCCCAGAAGCCATGGATCGTCCCGATTCCAGGCACGACGAAGCTTCAGCGCCTCGAGGAGAACATCGGCGCAGCGACGCTCAAGCTCGGTCCGGAGGATCTTCGCGAAATCGACGGCGCGGCGTCGAGAATCAGTGTGCAGGGCGATCGCTACCCCGAGCACTTGAAACGGATGGTTGACAAGTGAGTCCGGGAGCATAACTAGTGGGCGGCGTCCAGGTGCGCCCACTCGTCAATCTTAACCCGTGCGACGAATGCTGCCGCACCGTGGCCGTCCGGATTAAGGATCAACGCCTCCCCGTCCGCAAGACCTGCCGACTCCTGCGGGTACGCCTCCATGATGTTGGGAAATTGCGTCACGATGAGCGTGTTCTTTCCCGCTGCCGGCGGCTCTGCGCTCTTCGCTCGCAGCCAGGCCCCGCGCGCCCCGCTTTTGTCCGGGATCATGCTTTGGCCGGCGTCGCCGAGTTGCACAATCGGAGTTGCCGGGCCGAGCTGCGCGAATCTGATCGTTTCGAGTGCTCGATAGGTCGGACTGGACAAGACCTGACCAATCGGTATGCGCAACTGGCGCAAAGATTCGCCCAAGGCGATTGCCGAAGATCGACCCGTCTGATCCAGCTGACGCTCGAGGTTTGGGTTATCCGTGTTTGCCGCGCCGGTCCCCGGCGGGTCGCGCGGAGAGCTGGCATGACGCATCAAGATCACGTATCCACCCGCGCGCATCGCCGCCGCCAGGCTCTGCCCCGAGACCGATTGACCATGAGAAACCGCAATCGATAGAACCGTCAGAATCAGCAATGCAGCGAAACGCCACGTGTGATTCTTCATTATGGCCGCCATCGCCAGTACCGGGAATCAGGTTAAGACCCGGGCTCAGTCCGCCAGCGGGTCCGGCCGCACCTGGAAATGCACGATCATCGGCTTGGTGCCCTTGCCGCCCTCCTTGTGCCAGGGCGTGCGATCGCCGCTCGTGACCCACAGACCCCGGCCTTTCCAACCGGCGCTGCTGTCATCGATACGGCCCTCCATACCTTTCATATAGAAGCCTAGCGGATACGGAAGACGCAGCGTGACAAACTTGCCGTCGACCAACGCGTGTACGCCGTCAGACAGATTGCCAGTCGCGATCGGCACGTTAGTCCCCAACCCCAAGGTGTCGTACTGATCCACCCAGGTGTAGTAGCTCGACTCGACGCTGAATTGCGGCAGTTCCGCGAAGCCTGGGCCTGGCAGCCGAAAGAAACTCCAGCCCTCCGGACAATGATCGCCGGTCGCCATCGGGCCGTTGAGCGGACCCTTGCACTGGCGACGGTCAAAGCGCCCCAGGTGTCCGCTCGCCAGAGAGACCCACACGACCCCGTTGTGGTCGATGTCCGCGCCGCGCACGCCAAATCCGGGCGCGGGCACCCTATAAATCTCGGTCAGCAGCGTGCGCGGATCGAATCGAACGATCGCGCCGGGGTATTGATACGCGACCGAGCCCCAAACCGATCCATCTGCCGGGTTCGGCATGATGGCGTAGATACTCACCGCCAGGCGCTGATCGCGATCGGGCTGCGCAGGCTGCCCGGGCTCGATCCACTTGTCCAACTTACCTTTGCCCTCGGTGTCCAGCACGAAAGGGGCCCAGTGCTGCGCGCCGGCCGCGTCGCCGGTGGCATCGAATTTCTGTGTATCGAGCCAGCCGATGACCTCGGCGCCGCCGCTGGTCCACAGCGTGTGATCCTGGTCGGCGGCAAATTGCAGGTGATGCGTCGAGTAGCACGTATCCACATAGGTGTACTTGCCGGTCTTCGGCTCATACACCGCAAGTTGACGCCCCGAACGCTCGATCGGGAACAGTTTGGCCGAAGGATGCTGCGAACCTGCTTTGC
This sequence comes from Steroidobacteraceae bacterium, assembly GCA_049515055.1. Taxonomy (GTDB): domain Bacteria; phylum Pseudomonadota; class Gammaproteobacteria; order Steroidobacterales; family Steroidobacteraceae; genus FEN-1191. The sequence goes on from JBEKUL010000003.1 coordinate 4,382, forward strand.
AGAAGGCGGGATTGTTCGCCCCGCGCACACGAGCGGTGTACCACACGCGACCTTGATGATCGAGCATGGGATTGTGCGCAATGGCTCGACTGTCCCAAATGCGCTCATCTCCCCAATAGGGCGAGGGTGCGATGACCGGATCATCGTGCGTCGAGGGCGTATCGGCGTCGCGCACCGGCACCTTGAAGCTACGCGCGACGTTGCGTTGCGGATCGAGAATCGGAAACTCGTCGGTGCTCAATTCGGGCGAGCCGTAGAGCGGACCATAAGCGTTGATCGTTGGATCGTTGCGATCGGTACCCGACAGATCATGCAAGTAGGACTTCGGTCCCGACCAATCGCGCACTGTCGCCACGATATTGCGCTCCACCCCGCTCGGGCGCTGTGGAGTATTTACTGGCAGCTCGCCGGCGGCGATGCGATCGGTCCAATCGGCCAGATATTTGATCGGCACGCCTTTGAGCGTACCCATCGCCGTCTGAACCATGTCCCTGCCCGCCTGACCGGATTGAATACGCCGCATCCAGGCTGCCTGCGACGAATCGAACTGCCCGAGAGCGGACGGAATCGTTCGAGTGGCGTGATCCCCCATCTGATGGCAGCCGACGCAGGCCATGTTCTTCATCCACATGAGGTACTCGTTTCGACCGCCCGGAAACTGCGCGACCTCCGCCTCAGCAGGCAGCTTCATCATCGCGTACCAATAGGCGGCCGGGTACACCTCGGCGGCGCTGGCGGCATTCGGCGCAATGACGGCCGTGAGCTTGACGGTGCTTCCCGGGGTGGCGTGCACTTTCGCTGAGTCGGCTAATCCGTAGCCCCTCACCCACACACTATATTTCGCGCGAGGAAGTTCCGGGATCAGGTAGCGTCCCTGATTGTCGGTCACGACTATTTTTGCAAATCGCGTCGGCAGCTCAGTCGTCTCCGCGATCACCCACACCCCGGCCTCCGGTCCCCTGGCGCTGCTGACGACCCCGCCAATCTCATTGGCTTTGACCTTCAGACCGGCCGACGCGGCTGACGAGTCCGCGCTGATGGCAACGCCCACTGCAAACACCATCAGGGCAACGAGGGCCGATACTGCTCTATTCAACCGCCTCATGTCGTACCACTCCTCGATTCAAGTCATGGGAGTCAGGGCGTTGAGTCCAGATTAGCGGATATACCTTCAGCGAGCGGCCTTCAATAAGCGGTGAGCGAGACGCGCAACACCACCGGCTCCTCGGCAAAGTAGAGGCCGCTGGTTTCGCCCGCCCGTCCGGCCCAGGTTCGAACACGCTGGAACGCGCCGTTTTTCCAGTTGACCTGTTCGATACGCAGGAATTCCCGGTGCTGCCACTTACCGTCGATCTGTGCGGATGGGGCCTCATCGGTTCCCTGAACGATCCGCTGGGCTTTCCTTTGCTGCTCAGTACCGGCGGGACGGAAATCCACGCGGCAATAGTATCCGGTCACCAGAAACTGGTTGTCACCAAGCTGGGCCACCAGCGCGCGCCCCACCGGTTTCGGATTTTCCCCCGGGGGGTTGGAGCCATGGCGCGAGAATCCCCACGTGACCTCGGCATTCCAGGAACCGAACGGCATGATCTCGGTGCCCATGCCCTGTACTTCCGCGCCAGCCTGGAGCTTGCCCAGGAAGTTGAGCCGGGCAATCTCGCGCTGCATCGGCCCGATAAGGCGGAAGTCCATACCCCATGAGGTCAGAAATTCATCGAGCGGCTTGTAATCGATCCACGCGTCCGGGTTGCCTGCCTGCGCAGCCTCAATTCCCGCCCGCGAGCCGAGCAGCGATGGCCTCGTGACATCGGTGGCGGGCGAGAATCCAATGGTCTGCAGACCAAGCCCCGCGAAGAAAAAGCGCGCACAATCCGCGCAGCCAGTCTCGGGCAGATACAGGGGATTGTCGTTGCGGTGATACAGCTGCAGAACTTTCATGTATGCAGCCGGATTGGGCTGGTACACGTCGGGTCCCAAAATATCGATCGCCGGCGCGGCGGCCTTCCAGATGTCGAGCACGTTGTCGGTGGGACCGCCGCTCTCGTAGGCGCCGGGGGCCCCGCGCACGCCGGGAGGCCCAGGATGGAATGGGTCGCGCAATGCCACGTTGGCGACCATCGGCAGCGGATAAACGGCCTTCCCGGCGGCGGCTACCTGGCCGACATAGCGCGCCACGGACCATGCATTGAAGTATTCCTCCGCATCGGCACCAAAGGCCTGCTCCCAGTTTGGAGAGCGTGAAGCGGCCGCCACATGCATGGTCTTCAGAATCTCGGGCGGCACCGGGGCTTTGAATTGCTGTTGCGCAGCCGGCGAGTAGTCGCGCACCGAGAACCAGTTACCAGTCTCATTCTCCACCTGCACCATGATGACCGTACGCTGCGGGTCAACTTGCTTCAGGTGCGTGAGCAGCGCTGCGAACGCGCGCTTGTCGGCCTCGAGTGAAGCGGTCGCGAAGGGGGATGGCGAGTCCACGGCCTGGCCGTTCTTGTCGAGCGCGTGCGGATAACGAGCGGGGTCCAGTTTCATCCAGTCCGGCGTATAGCGCGGACGGCCATTCTTATAGGTGCCGAACCACAGCGGCACGAGGCGAACATCATGCGCTCGAGCCTCCTCCAGCAACCGGTCGATCACCGCGTAGTCGTACTGTCCGGGTTGGGGTTCAAAATCTTCCCAGTAGACGGCAATCTCCACGGTGTTGACATGCATGTATTCCAGGGCGCTCCAGACGTTTGCACGCGTGGGCCAGTCGCCCATGGTCAAATCCTCTATGCCCATGATCAGAAATGGAGCGTCGTCCACGAGCAGAGCAAAGCGCCCGTCCTTCTCGATCAAACGCGGCAGCGGACGAGCCTCTGACCGGACTTGCTCGACCTGGGCCTGAGCCGGGGCGAACGCCAGCGCGGTCGCAACAGCGGCCGGCGCGAAGGCCAGCACAGCGGAAACGAACTTCATATCCCGGGCACACCTGTCTCGCCGCGGACAAAACTTCCTCGATGCCCAGCAAGCCGTCCTGCAGGACTGACGGCTCACCCATTCGGCAGAGCCACGCCCCGAACGCTCTTGCCCTTCACTTGCTCCTGTCGCTGCGCGGCGCCAGCCCTAAAGACGCTAGTCCTTGATCTCGACAATCACCGCTTCGAACGGCTTGTCGCTCAGGTTCTGCACCTTGACTTTGGCAGGTCCGCTCCAGCGGGTTTCCGCCGGCCTGTACTTTATCGTCTCGGTCTTGCCGTCGGTAAAGGATGCCCGCGCGTCGGTATCCGTCATGTAAACAATCAGGTGGTTAACGGGGATTTCATGCAGGGCTGTGCTTTCCTTCGGGCCCAGCTTGACGCGCAGCACGCGGACCTGGCTGTTGTCGAGCTCCACCTTGTAGTGTTTGGGATCGACCTTCAGCGGATCGAGGGCGGTGATTACCACCTTGCTCGGATCGCCCGGTTTCTTGATTCCGATGTCCACGATCATCGGTATGGTCTGATCGTACGGGGGAACGTCCGACTTCGGTGACGAATAGTGCCAGCCGTTGGACGGGCTCCAGACCACATCGCCGGCCTTCCACTGATGATCCTCAGTCCTGCCGTCGGCAAGATAATGCAGGTACTCACCACCGTCGTGCATGTAGACCATCACGCGATTGAAATGGTGGATGTGGGCCTTGTGGGTGTATCCGGGCACGTCCACATTGGGATGAGCTTCGTTGAGAATCACATAATCGTTCTCAAAGTTGTTCTGAGGCGTCACGGGGTTCCGAACACCCCACGCGGGCGCAGGCTGCACCGCGCCGGTTGCATCAGCAGCCGCTGCGCGGCCCATCGCGGCCAACGACCCAGCCACGAGCGACGCACATAACGCAACAAACGTGAATTTTCCTGATTTCATGGCACCCCTCGCCGATTTAATTTATTCGCATATACGATTGCTGACTGAGATTCATTCAACGACCGTATGCGGTCAGCACTGAGTTTGACTTACAAAGTCGAACTCAACGATAGGTTCAGCGCCAACTATTAATAAGTCAAGTGGGCATTGATTTCGAGGCGGCTCAGAGGCTTTGGGCCGGCGCCGAGCTGGTGGAAATTCCCGCCCCCCCCACGCCTTCTCCCCCACCTGTAACTGCGCAGATTTGAAGGCGACCCCGCAGGAATGATCCGGGCAGTACCACCATGATATTTCGCGAGGTACTGCTGCTGATAGTCGGCGCTGAAGCCATATATTGCACGGAAATTGCGCAGTTACGTCGTCGTGGCCGCACGACCGGCCGACTTTCGGTAGACGCGCGAGCTGCGCTCTCGGTAGGCCAACCTGGATGAGATTGACTGGAGCGCGCCGCTCTTGTCGTGAGGGTGGGGGTTGATCCTCGACGCCTGCTTTCCAACCTTTTTTCACCATCTCCGGATAAAAATGCCCCTGCAAGTCGATCCAGTAGCCGTCCGATGTACCAAAATACGCCGACAGCAGCACCGCCATCTCCGGAGAGATCGAGCGCTTTTCGCGCACGATGTCGTTGACCCTCGGAAGCGGGACGCTGAGAGCCATGGCTAGCGCATACGCCGAAAGACCCACCGGCTCCATGAGCTCCTCGCGCGCCACCCGGCTAACTCGCGCCCCCCTTGATTCTGCGATTCTCTTCCTCCAGCTCATGCAATCTGAGTGTTTGGAGCGCCATACCTGCATCACTTGCCACCTCGGCCAGAATCTTCCACTCGTCTGGACGATAGGGATGTCCATCGTATTTGCGCCCAAGGAAGAGCAGGCCCGGCGGATGCGCCGCGTGGCCAAGCGCCAAAATCAGTTCTGCCTGTCTGGCTTCGACAAACTCCTGCGCAAGGACCGGCGTGCCCGCCTCGCGCACGGCGAGGAATCGAGGTCAAGCTGAATGACCTGGAATCGCGAGACAGCGTTGCTAACCCGATGACTTCCTGCCGAAACCCTCCGTGAAGGTTCGACTACGCCTTCTCCCCCACCTGTAACTGCGCAGAATTAAAGCTGACCCCGCACGAATGGTCCGGGCAATACCCGCGCGGATTCTTTGCGAGGTACTGCTGGTGATAGTCGGCGCTGAAGCATTTTCCTCCACGGGAATCGCACAGTTACATGGCCGTGGTTAGTCGACCGGTAGACTTTCGGTAGACGTTGACGTCGATCCAGCGGTAGACCAGGCGAGCGTCCAATTAAAGCGACGCCCGAGTTCGACCGAGATGTGAAAACGTTTTAGCGCGTGATGCGAGTTCAAAATGGGGCACGTACGTTAGGCGCTGCTCGCGCCCTGGAGAACTGCCTCAAGTTCGGCATCGAGTTCTCGACCGACCTCAGTTACCCGCTCATCGCCGAATTGCCCAAACAACGACGATGGCAGGTCGTACTCGAAGATAGCACGCCCTGAAGCATCCTCGTAAAGGACGACCCGCAAGGGCGCGTAGAGGGCGGCGGCCAGAACATGTCGTGTCATCCGCTCGGCCGTAAGGGGATTCCCGATCTCGTATTGCATTGCCTTCGCCATCAAGCCGTCTGCGGCGGTCAGTTCGCCGTGATTTCGTACCAGGAACAGCCACAGCTTTGGCCACTCTCGACGTGCAATCGCCACCTTCTCCTTCTCACCACGCGTGAGAATCTCGGTTAGCTCCGAGTTTAGCGGCGGCAGTGAGGCGATTAGCGCTCTATGAACCTCCTCAAATGAGCTGCCGCATTCCAAAGCCCGATGCTCGATAGTTAGATTCCGCAATAGCCGTGGGGTGGCCATCTTGACCTCCTTCGGATCGTTCCGCTGGCGTCTTTGGGCCCGAGCTACGCCGGTAATGCCTGTCCCTGCTTTGTAAACGACAATGATACGGAGTTGAGGCAATGACGCTCGCCAGTTGGGGGCGGGCCGTCCGGGAATACGTGCCCGAGATGGCTCCCGCAGCGTGCGCAGACCTCTTCCACGCGGACCATCCCATAGCAGGAATCGCGCACCCGGCTAATGTGTGCCTCGTTATAGGGCCTGAAGAAGCTTGGCCAACCCGTACCGGAGTCGAATTTCGCACTCGACTGGAAGAGAGGCAAACCGCAAAAGCGGCACGTATAAACGCCATCCCTGTGGTTGTCGAGAAACCCACCACAGAAGGCGGCCTCGGTGCCGTGCTCGAGCAAGACGTCGTGTTCCTCCACGGTCAGGCCTGCAATGATCGCATCACGTTGGGCCGAACTTGGTGGCGTGAGGTCGAATTCCGTCATGATCGTGAAGCTGCCGCAGATTATCGCAGTTGTTGCTTTAAAAATTCGCTTGTCCGCTCGTTGGCGAGCGCTGCCGCCGCAGCGTTGTAGTGTGCGCCATTAAGCCGCGTGAAAGCGTGCCACTGACCCGGATAGCTGTAGACGGTCGCGTTTGGTTTGCTGGCAAGTACCCTCTTGATCTCAGCTTGCGCAGACTTGGAAATGAACTCGTCCTCTTCGGCCAGATGCATTAGCAGGGGCGCACGGAGGCCGTCGGCCTCGCCCAGATACTTCTCAGTGTCACCGCCGTGATAGACGACCGCCGCGTCGACGCCGTAGCGCACGGCTGTCAAGAAGGTCATCAGCCCACCGAGGCAGTAGCCAAGGACGGCAACCTTGCCGGTGCACTCGGGCATTTTGGCCACAGCGTCGGCAGTATCCTTAACGTCCCCGGCGCCGTCCTCTCGGTTATAGGCTAGATAGAGGCGAAGGCCGTGCTGCCAGTCTGGCTCTGAAGTGACGCTGAGGTCGACGCCTGGCTCTTGCCGCCAGAATAGATCCGGCGCGGCCGCGATGAACCCTTGTTCGGCCAAGTTGTCGCAGTGCTTTCGGATGTCGGCGTTCACTCCGAACAACTCTTGTAGAACTACGACGGCAGGAGCCGGCGAGGTTTTCGGCCGCGCGATATAAGCGCCAAACGCGCCGGCCTGTCCCTTGATGGTGATGTGATCATTCATGGTGCTCTCCTCAGTCCGCCAAGCTGCTCTCCGCCGATCTAATCGAGATCGGCGGACGTCCCCTTTCCGATTCGATCGTAGGCCGGCATGCCCCAGCGCTCTGGAACCAGGATTCGCGGCGGGGCGGATCGCGTCGATCACTAATCGGGGCTAGAGAGTGTGGGATCATGGCCTCTACTCTCCGTGTCCGTCGCTACCGATTGACAGGGGCGGTGGTAGCAGCCTCCTGGATGAGCTTGACTGTCTCCTTCGGGTGAGACATGTAGGCCACATGGCTGGCCTTCACTTCGACGGTCTTCGCATTGGCGCGCTTGGCCATCATCCGCTCCTGGTTCGGATTGATCGACCGGTCCTCGCTGGCCACCATGTACCAGGTGGGCTTGGTCTTCCAGGCGGGATTCGTAACCTTGTGGGTGAACGAGTCGGTGGAGATCGGCACCTGCGAGATAGCCATGAACCACGCCTTCTCCGGCGGAATGTCCGCAGCGAAGTCAGCTGCGAACTGCGCCTGGTCTATCCACCAGTTCCCGTTGCCGTCCGGCGTGAACGCCTTGGACGCTTGCGGCACGGCCTGTTCGATCGACGCGCAGCTCTCGCCTTCATCGAGTGCAAATGCGGCGATATAGACAAGCGCAGCAACGTTTGGATGATTGCCGGCCTCGGTAATGATGGACCCGCCGTAGCTGTGGCCTACGAGAACCACTGGGCCGCCCATGGCGTCGATTGCGGCCTTCGTGTACTTTTTGTCATCGGCGTAGGAGGTCTCTGGGGGCTGCGCCACCGACACCTTGTACCCATCATTCTTGAGGATCTTAGCGACAGCTTCCCAGCCGGAGCCGTCGGCGAAAGCTCCATGCACCAGAACCACGTTCTTAATTTGCTGTTTCACGACCATTCTCCTTTGCAGTAAGGATCAACTCGGATCAATTGATTCTCGATGTCGAACGCCTTCGCACCAAAACGGCTCGCGCGGGACGTACATCTCTCTTGCAACGTAAGAACCTGATGGCTGCTAGTTGACGTGTGCGGAGGTGGCAGCTTCTTCGATGAGCTTGGCTGATTCCTTCGGATGAGACATGTAGGCCACATGGCTGGCGCCGTTTATTTCGACGGTCTTGGCATGGGCGCGCTTCGCCATCATGCGCTCCTGGTTCGGATTGATAGATCGGTCTGCGCTGGCCACCATGTACCAGGTGGGCTTGGTCTTCCAGGCGGGATTCGTAACCTTGTGGGTAAACGAGTCGGTGGAGATCGGCACCTGCGCCACGGCCATAAAGGCGGACTCGGCCGGCGGAATGTCCGCTGCGAAGTCGGCCGCGAAATGCGCCTGTTCTATCCACCAGTTGCCATTGGTATCCGCCTTGAACGCCTTGGACGCTTGCGGCACGGCCTGTTCGATCGACGCACAGCTCTCGCCTTCATCGAGTGCAAATGCGGCGATATACACAAGCGCAGCAACGTTTGGATTATTGCCGGCCTCGGTGATGATGGACCCGCCGTAGCTGTGGCCCACCAGAACCACTGGCCCGCCCATGGCGTCGATTGCCGCCTTCGTATACTTTTGGTCGTCAGCGTAGGAGGTCTCAGGGGGCTGCGCCACCGACACCGTGTAGCCGTCCTGCTCAAGGATCTTCGCTACGGCGCCCCAACCGGAGCCGTCGGCGAAAGCCCCATGCACCAGGACCACATTCTTGATGCCTGCTGGCTGCGCGGCGACAACCTTCTGACTACTCGCCATCATCAGAGTTGTGGCGATCAGCACGGCTGTGAGCGTGGTAGCACCGTAAAGCTTTTTCATGACGAATCTCCTCCCTTATGCAGTGAGTGTTTCTATGATTGGTCGGAGTACAACGCCGGAGCCCGTACGGGCCACGCACCGAGTAACAACTGTTCGCGGTGAATCGGCCACAACCTCTCTCTCCAATCAACTCAGACTCCGACCGACTTGCCAGTACGACCCGCACGGCGGAACCGCATTGGACTGTCATTTACCGTACGCTCCAGTTTGTTGCCTCTCTTGCGGAAATTGGCTCGATTTGCTTTTATTGATTCCGACTCTCATAGAGGTACCCGATGAGCCGGTTACCGGAAATACTAGGCGAACCTCTCTACCAATTATTATTAATCTTCGTATGAGTTGCGTTAGCACCCGTTAGAAGCTTCGGCGAATCGCCCACGTTCTGAACTAGGGGAGTAGGGAGCTCGCTCCTGCGGCTCGCAGGAGCGAGATTTGCCTGGGCAGATCTAAGTCTATGGACGTAGCCCGAAGGCAGCCCGCTAAATTGCGATTACGCACCGAGATCCGTTCTAATCCCCGATCAGACCAGGTTGAGAAAGTGCGAAGAGCGACCAAGCTTGTGTTCGTTAAGCCATCGTCTGGGCGACGTCCCGACTAGGCGAGCAAACGTTCTGCTAAAGGCTGCCTGATCCGAAAAGCCGGATTGAAGCGCAATCTCGGCGAGAGGACTCAAAGAGTTCTTAAGGAGCGACTTTGCGAAGTCGATTCGACGGTGAATCACATAGCGATGCACGGATATCCCGAACGACCGCTTGAATGATCGGCAAAAGTGGCTAACAGAAAGCCCGCATTCCTTCGCGAGAGTTGGTAGCCGAAGGTCTCCATGCAATTCAACATCGACGATCTCGATGATGCGCCGCTTCTGCCATGCGGCTAAGCCGCCAGCGCTTCGCGGCAATACCGCAACGCTACCATAGGTTGTTGCAACTTGGCTGCAGAACATCAGGACGAAGAAATCGAACGTTAGATTGCATATGTGGACGCCGTTTCCCAGCCATGGAATTATGAACCTGGCAAACCCCAACAGGGCGTCATCCCTTCTCCCCTCAGTACACAACAAGGACCCAACGCGCGGTAAGTTGCAGTCAGCTGTAAAAGCGTCGAGAGTTGTGCGTGGGAGATTGAAATGCACGCTGTCGAATGCGCTCGGACGTACTGCCTTCGGATTCGCTTCAAGATCATAGATTCCAATTCCTCCCTCATCCCAATGATCAATCGGCGTAAATTTGTCATCTAGCCACATCCCCCAGCCTCGGCATGACGGCTGGCGCAAATGCACCGAGATTGTGAATCCCCGCTCTGGTCGAACGGGCGCGCTCGATTCCGGGAGACCAAACGGCACGGTTAGCCGCGTGGCTGCCATTTGCGGTCGAATCTTCGACTCCAAGAGGAGTGACGGTGCCTTCCGTAGTTGGAAGCATCGACCGAAATCGTTGCCGACATTCAATATCTGCGTGGCCGCACAATTCAGCATTGCTCGAATCCTGCTTTCGACTTCTTCCGACTGACGCGCGCGCGGAGGCTCGGAAATCCCACGACCATACCTGTTGCCGGGATGGTAACTCGGGCACACCCACGTACGAACGGTCGTTCTTGTATCTTCCGACCGCGTTTGATGGTTCTGACTACAAACCTGTGCCGGCAAAAGGTCCGAAGGACACTGGGTTCTGGCAAAGTAAGCGAGGCCGCAGGCTAGAAAAGACAATAACAGCAAATTGCCGCAAGTCCGGCGGCTTGACGAGACGATACAATCCGCTAGGCCGTTGGCAGCAAGCACAAACCGCACTGGGGAATAATATGCCCGGCCGTTCGGCTGAGTGCTCAGGAGACGCCGGTGCCCCATGCCTCGGCAAGAGAGCGGATTCTCCAAGAAGGGTTGAAAGTCGCGTGCACTAAAGGGCTTTGCAGGGTGACATTCGGCGCTGTGGCGCGGCGCGCTAACGTCTCGAAGAGCGGGATCGTTGCACACTTCCCAAGCATGGATGACTTGAAGCGGGCGATTATCAATCGGGCGATGGAACTTTGGAGTGGCGCCTGTTTGGCATCCGCGCGGGAGAGTTATTCGGGGTTAGCAGAATTGACTCGGTACCTCAAATGCTGGGTCAGTTGGACGAAACGAGTTGGTCTTCCAGGCGCATGCCCTATCGCATTAGCGCTCTTTGAATATACCTATAACGGAGGCTCTGGTACCGTACGCGTGGCTGTTGCGGCAGCGGAAGGACGTTGGCGTCAAACGCTGGTCGATCTCATCGATGATGCAATCGCCAAGTCAGAGCTTCCGCAGAACGTCGACTCGTCGCAAATGGCCTGGGACTTGGTCGGCGTCTATCTGAGCCACCATGTGTCTTGCCATTTTCTTCGCGCTTCCGATGCGGATCAGAGGGCTCAACGCTCGGTGGAGCAGCTGATCGGATACGTGCGGCGAATGGGGTAGAAAATCGGTCCATATTACTTTGCTATGCACGCGGGCGTGGAGAGCAGCCGCGATCGGTGTAGAAGGCAATGACAGGCCTACGTACGCCCAAGGGCGCAACTCTCAAGTCGCGGCGTTGCTCTTCCTGCAGCGCGACGGAGTGGTCCGTTCGACTCTACTGAAGGCGCGGCTCAATGCCGCTTGATCACAGAAGCCGGAAAGCTCTGCAATTTCAGAGAGTTTCTTCTTTGTTCCTATCAGTAGGCTCTTGGCCTTCTCAACACGGAGTCGAATGAGATATTGATGGACCGAGGTGCCAAAGCTCCTGCGGAACCCCCGCGCAAAGTGGCTTGGCGAGAGTGAGCATGTGGTTGCCAATGCTTTAATTGTAATGTTGCCGTCCAGCTGCGCCCGCAACATCTCCGCGGCTCGGAGTCTTTGCCAGGTCTGCAGGCCTCTGCGAGGGGACAGCGCCGCACTTGCCGCGCCACAGTATCGCTGCAAAACATGCGCACTCAGGAGCATTGCGACTTGATCAAGAGCCAAGTTGTCCAGTGGCTCCCCATACCTCACCTGGAACAGTATCGATCGAGTCAGTTGCGCGACCACAAGATCTTCGATAAAGAAGGATGCTTGTAGCCCAGATGGCGTTGCGATCTCATTTTCATAGGCGACGCTTTTCAAAAGGGAGTCGGAAAGGTAATAGTGGAGATAGTCGAACGGGCCGCGAACCCACATTTCCATTGGGCAACGCAGATCAAGAATGGTCGTCGCGAAGGCGATCGATTGTGAGACTCCCACTTCCCGCCCGCTATAACGGGCGCGCCACTGATCAACGGCCGTCGGAGTGAGGGAGACGCACACTAGCAACGCGTCATCGCTAGGGTAAACCGGAGCCTTCTCGATGGGGCGGGGGCCTGACTGAAGTCGTGTAACAGCAAACTCGGGTTTACCGAGGGGGCCCGTCATCGCGCAGTGATATTTCGGCGCATTGAAAATGGCCGCTAACGTTGATCCGAGCATTTGCGCGCCCGGCTCTCGGTGGCCAGTCGTTGCTCGGTTCATTGGATTAGAGTCCACACGATCACCCAGGTCTTCTTCAGACAGATATTACCTATAATGCATAAGCCGACAATACCTGCTCAAGCGATCTCGGCGACCGACTGCCTCAGAGGAATTGCTGCAGCTGACTCGAATGTCTCCCGTAGCTGACACGTTCAAGTGGAATGCTTCCGGCGTCCTCCGAAACGTAACGACTTCGGCGCGCTCCTCTACCGAATCTCTACTGCTCGCAATTCGAGCGGCCGCAAGCGACTGTTTCTACGAGCCTTTCCGGCTTACCCTGAGATTATCGAGCAAAGTATCGGGGTAACGGAGAGAGTGCTATCGCCTTGTCATTCGGGAATGCCCTTGCGATTCGAATCGAGTAGCCATGACCGCACCCTCGACATGAATACCCAAACGTCCCCGGCGGTGGGACGTACGTAGGAGGCATTGTCGGGATCATCACCCATCTTCTCGAACACGTCGATCAGCCACGATGGTCCATGCCCTGACACGTTGAGGTTCTTCACCCACGACTCAAGCTCACCACCCGGCACGATGAAGATCCCGTACTCCGCCAACTGGGACAGCAGATTGTTTGCTGCTTCTTGATCTGATTGCCCTAGAATCGAAACTCCACCGTCTCTTTTCATGTCCTTGCCGCTATTAGCCATCGCCTGCACGATCGCACCACGCATCGTTGCCAGCGACCCATGCGCGATTGTCGGAACATTGCTACTCGAAAGCAGGTTAGTCCAGTTTGTGCCTCCATCCTTCAACACGTCTACGTCGACAATTCCAGCCGCTGGGATTCCCAACTGTCGAAGCGGCCGCAAGATTGTATGTACCGTTTGCTTATTCTGCGCATTAATGAACAAGCAATTGGGGATTCCCGATTCCGGCGCGAAGCGCAGTAACCGCTCGTTAACCTCCTGATAAAACGCCCGGTCGGCGAATTTTTCTTCGCCAGCAAATCAACGGTTTGCGGGATGCAGCGTCGCCCAGAATGGCAACGACGTTAGTACTTCGGGTAGTCGCGGTCCCGACAGGGGCCGCCATCTTCTTTTCGGCCGGTGGGCAGAGGCTGCGGCAAGGCGCCGGACTGTGGATCGGGTTACACTCCCGTCGATCTCAGAGAATAAGCTGGCTCTCGTTCTTCGCTCTCGGGGCCCGAACTTCTTCTGCGCGCGACGTGCGTCAGCGCTTGCGATCACGGGTATGTGCAATCTGTCGAAAGCATTGGCAGCCGTCGGTTATTGGAGTGCACTGTGGCTAGACGAGCACATAGTCTGTCATTCAAACTGAAAGTCGTGGCGCAAGCATTGCGGCCCAACGCTGTCGTGGCGGATATCGCCGAGAAACACGGGATTCACGGCAATCTGCTGCGACAGTGGATAGCCGCGGTCAAACGCGCTTTCCCGAAGAGCTGAAACCCGTCAGGTCAATTCCTTCGCCGCGGACTTTCCTAAGACCAGATAACCGGTAGAATTCCGGTAGACTTCAGCGACGAAAACACCTGGCATTTTCCCGCAGAAAACCGCATATGGAATTGGTAACCCCTTGGCTTCCTGATGGAAACCAAATCTATCCAGCCACTACGCCTTCTCCCCCACCGGTAACTCCGCGGATTTGAAGGCGACCCCGCACGAATGATCCGGGCAATACCCGCGCGGGTTCTTTGCGAGGTACTGCTGGTGATAGTCCTCGGCGTAGTAAAACGGTGGCGCTGGCAGAATCTGGGTCGTGATGGTCCCGCGGTGTGCCGCCGTCAGCGCTCGCTGGTAGATGCGCTTGGACTCCTCGGCAGAGCGCAGTTGCGCGTCGTCAAAGGTATAGATGGCGGAACGGTACTGCGTACCGACGTCGTTGCCCTGGCGCATGCCCTGGGTCGGATCGTGTGATTCCCAGAACACTCGCAGCAGCTCCTCGTAACTGATGCGCCGCGGATCGTATATGACCAGCACCGTCTCGGCATGTCCGGTTCGGCCGCTGCACACCTGCTCATAACTCGGATCAGCCGCATGCCCACCAGCGTACCCGACTGCAGTGGCGTAGACGCCTGGGAGCTGCCAGAACGTTTTCTCTGCGCCCCAGAAGCAGCCCAAAGCGAACGCAGCGCGTTCGAGCCCCTCGGGAAACGGCTGCTGTATACGATGACCGCTTACAAAATGCGTCTCAGGTAGCTTCATGAACGTTCTCCCGCTGACCGCTATAATGACGCTGATGAACGCCATCAGCCAACCGCAAAATATGCGCCGCCCTATCCCCGGCGGCCCCAAGCCGTTTGGAATCCGCGTGAGCCTTCGCCCGGGCGATCCCTTTAGTCGGATCATGGGTGCGGATTGGTACCGCGTCCATTGGTATCGGACCGCGGCGGAGCGCGATGCCGACCTGCTCGACATGAGCCGCAGGCATGAGTATTCCCGAATAGGCGATAAGCCGTCGCTGGTGTTCGAAAAGGTCGAGAACCTGGCGGCAAGTCGCGGCCTTTAGGCATCGAGCCGGACCCGAGTCAGAACGCTCGTCCCAGGAATACATACAGCGCGATCGCGCCACTGGCGTCGTAGCCGACCGCGAAGTAGGCCGGCCCGATATAGGTATCCGCGCCGAAGAATATGGATGCATCCTTGCGCGTACTGGCGAAGCTGATATCGCTGCGGCTCGCCCAGGTGTTGCCCGCTTCGAGTGACATGCCCACGTAGGCCGGCACATCCAGAATGCCTTCGCCTCCGTTGCCGACACTACGCAGATAGATCAATCGCCCGATCGCGTATTGCGGTCCGGCCTGCGAGAGCGTCGGCAATCCCGAGAGATTCATGAAGCCACCGAGCGGGAAGTAGCTGCGCACGTTGGTTTCACTGCCACCGATCGTATTGCCGCTCGAGAGCCACAGGCCGAGCGTATTTTTTGCCCAGGAATGAGCCGCGCGGTAGTCCAACGTAAACTGGTTACTACCCTGCTCGCCACCGCCATTGCCCTCGATGCTCAATTGTGAGGTCAGTGCCTGACCGCTGTGCGGAAAATTCGCAGCATCGAGCGTGTCGTATCCGAAGCGCAGGAAAAACTTGCCGAGATCGAAACTCGAGGCCGGCACGCTGAAATCCCCGACGCTCACGTGCGAGTTGCCGCGATAGTCAAGGGCGCCGACTCGCACTTCACCCCAGTCCCCTAGCTCGCGGCCAAAATCGACCCCCTCCTCAATAGTACTGATCCGAAACAAGCCGACCTGACGGCCGTCCTCAACTTGCGGCAAGTCGTGCGCCTCGACCTGTGCGTTCGGCGCGACGAAATAGCGCTGGACATTGTCGAGCGGCAGATACAGTTCGGTGCCGAACAGGGGCCAGCTGCCCACCTGCATATTCCAGCGTGACTCCGCGCCGAGCGAGTTGAGGTCGGTGAAGTCCGCGCGGGCGGCGGCGTTGAAGATCGTGTAGCCCTTGAAATCATCCTCCCACGACAGGCCGAAGCGCAGATAGTTGGGACCCCAGGTGTTGCGCTCCGCCGTAAAATCCAGGCCCTCGCGTCCGTCCTGATCCTGCACTACGCGATAGTCGAGCCGCTCGAGATCCCCGCGCCCATAGAACGTCTCGACGCGCTGCTTGAGCGCGTCTGCATCAAGCGGTTTGCCCACGAACTGTCCGAACATATCCTGGATCTCACGCTTGTAGCGCTCCGAGTCCGGATCAGTGCGCACGAACTGTATCTTGGGCAGCCCCGCGCGAGCTTCGCTGCGCGCCTGCAGATAGCGCGTGTAGTCAGCGTCCGGCAACGCCAGCGGCTTGAGCCGATCGACGAGTGCCTGAGTTGCCGTTTCCCCGGCATCGACGATCTTCAGCGTCTCCGCAAAATCGTAAGAAGAGAAATCGCCAAGCTGCGGAGTGATGACGATATCGTCTGGCCCCAAGGTCTTTCGCTGCCGTGCGGCATCGCGTCCCAGCAGAATCGTGAGCATCTGATTGGTAATGCTTGGCAGCGAGTCCAGATTCCTGCGGTTCTGCAATGGAAAGCCGGTGTCCACCACGATCAGCACATCCACGCCCATGGCCCGTGCGACGTCGATGGGCAGCGTCTCGGCGAGTCCGCCGTCGACCAGCAGCAGATTCCGATATTCAACCGGCGCGAACACCCCCGGCACGGACATGCTGGCACGCATCGCCGTAGTCAGATCGCCATCGCCCATCACTACGGCCTCCCCGGTCTCCAGATTGGTCGCCACCGCCCGAAATCGCGTCGGCAAATCGTCGAAGTTCCCGACCAGCGCCACCGGCAGCGTCAGCTGCCGTAGCGTCTGATTCAACTGCTCGCCTTGCACGAGACCCTGGGGGATAACCAGCCTCTTACCCTGCAATCCGAGAGGCAGATTCACCAGGAATTGCCGATCCTCCTCCTTGCGCCGAAATCCCAGCTCCGTGCGTGGCGGCCGATCGTGAAATGCCGATTGCCAGTCCAGGGAGGCCATCGCCTCTTCGATTTGGACACCCGAGAGACCGCTCGCGTAGAGCCCGCCGACAACCGCGCCCATGCTCGTGCCGGCGATCGCATCGATGGGCACGTGCAGGCGATCGAGCATCTTGAGCACGCCGATGTGGGCCGCGCCGCGCGCGCCACCGCCCGAAAGTACCAGCCCGATGCGCGGCCGCGGCGAGGCAGGGGTCTCGCGCACGCTCTGCGCGCCGGCCGCGGCGCAGCCGAGCAGCAGCGCTGTTATGAGCATTATTCTCGCTGTTCGCATGCACAAGCTGCGGGCAGCCATTAAGCTTGACCGCATGAGCTTAGCCTTCATCATTTCACTCGTCATCCAGGTGCTGCTGATCATTCATTGCATACGCACCGGACGCAACACACTTTGGATCTGGGCCATAGCGCTGCTGCCATTGGCCGGACCGGTTGCCTATGTGCTGGTCGAAGTGCTGCCGGGCCTGTTTGGCAGCCACGGCACGCGCCGCGCGGTCCGGGGCGTGCGCAAGGCACTGGATCCGGAGCAGGACCTGCGCCGATTTGAGGCCGAGATGCGCCGCAGCGGCGACGTCGCGAGCCGCCAGCGCTATGCCGGCGAACTGGTCCGGCAGGGCAAACCGCTGGAGGCCGTCGCCATCTACCAGCAAGCTTTGAGCGGCTTGTACGAATCCGATCCGAATCTGCTGCTCGGCCTCGCGCAGGCCCAATACGGGGCCGGTGCGTTCGCTGACGCCCGGGCCACGCTCGACAACTTGCGGGTCCGCAATCCGGATTTCCGTTCCCCCGAAGGCCACTTGCTGTATGCGCGCGCACTCGAGGGCGAAGGTCAGCGCGAGCGCGCGCTCGAAGAATATGCGGCATTGACTGCATACTATGCCGGCGCGGAAGCACCGCTGCGCTACGCACAGATGCTGCGCGCCTGCGGCAGGACTGATGAGGCACGGCGCGTACTCAAGGAATTGATGGACCACGCGCGTCTGGCCCCGCGTCATTACCGCAAGATGCAGCAGGAATGGCTGTTGCTCGCCGAGCGCGAGCTCTCAGCGCTCTGAGTGCGCGCTCGGGCGCCTGCGCGTGCGTCGGGGCTGCTGCTGCGTAATGCAGTGGATATTGCCGCCGCCCAGCAAAATCTCACGCGCGGGAATACCGATGATCCGGCGGCGCGGGAATATGCGCCGCAACGCCCGCCGCGCGACCCCATCGGTGCGCTCATCGAGCAACGGCAGAATCAACGCGCCGTTGGCCAGATAGAAATTCACGTAGCTCGCCGCCAGGCGCTGACCGGCCGCGCGCGCTCGGCTGCCGCGACGTCGTCGCACGCCAGCCGCCTCCTGCCGCGTCATGTAGAGCGGCCCGGGAGAAGGCAGTTTGTGCACCTTGAAGCGCCGTCCCCGCGCGTCGCGTGCAGCCATGAGTCGCTCGAGCGCGTCCTGGGAAACCCGGTATTGCGGGTCGCGCCGATCGGCACACCAGCTCAGGCAGATCTCACCGGGACGCGCAAAGCAAGCGAGGTTATCGATGTGCCCCGAGGTCTCATCCGCGACGACGCCTTCGCCGAGCCAGATCACGCAGCTCGCGCCCAGATAACGACACAGGTACGCCTCTATCTGCCGGCGGCTCAGTGACGGGTTGCGATTGCGGTTGAGCAGACACTGCTCGGTCACGAGCACGGTGCCCTGCCCATCAACGTGAATCGCGCCGCCCTCATTGATCATCGGCACCCGATAGCGCTGCGCACGCTCGATCTCCAGCACTTTCTGCCCTACCGCCTGATCGCACGCATAGGAACGATACAACCCTCCCCAGGCATTGAAGCCCCAATGCACTCCGCGCAATTCACCGGCCGCATTGATCAGGAAACTCGGGCCGACGTCGCGCATCCAGGCATCGTCACTCGACAGTTCAACGAGGCGCACCCTTGGGGGCAGGCTTGCGCGCGCGCGAGCATATAGCGCGGCCGATACGCCTACGGTGACCGGCTCGAAGCGCGCTATGGCCGCGGCGACCGCGCCAAAGGCTCGCTGTGCCGGCAGCGCACCCGCGCGCCAGTTATCCGGCCGTTCCGGCCAGAGCATCCAGCAAGCATCGTGCGGCTCGAATTCGGCGGGCATCCAGAATCCATCCGCATGCGGTGTTGAGTTCGAGGTCTGCATAGGTTGTAGATTCTAGCAACGCGGCGCGCTGTGCTAGCATGCGCGCGATGACTGACCCGCATCCGACTTCACCCAAGCCGATCCCGCCCGCAGGCGGCCAGAAGATGACTTTGCGGGACGGTAAACTGCTGGTGCCGGATCAGCCCATCATTCCATTCATAGAAGGCGACGGGACCGGTCGCGACATCTGGCGCGCGAGCAAGCGCGTACTGGATGCTGCTGTACTCAAGGCCTACGGCGCTCGACGCCGCATTTATTGGCTCGAGGTCTACGCCGGCGAGAAGGCGTTCAATGCCTTTAAGAGCTGGCTGCCGGATGAGACGGTCGAGGCTTGCCGTGAATACCTGGTCTCGATCAAAGGCCCGCTCACGACGCCGATCGGCGGCGGCATTCGCTCGCTGAACGTGGCGTTGCGCCAGATGCTCGACCTGTACGTGTGTCTGCGCCCCGTGCGCTGGTTCAAGGGCGTGCCCTCGCCGGTCAAGGCGCCCGAGAAGGTCAACATGGTGATCTTCCGCGAGAACACCGAGGACCTGTACTCCGGGATCGAATTCGAGGAGGGCACCGAAGAAAACCGGAAATTTCTCGAGATCCTCAAGACTACGTTTCCACGCCACTACGCCCGCATCCGCTTTCCAAGCACCAGCGGCATCGGGCTGAAGAACATTTCGATCGAGGGCACCGAACGCCTGTTTCGCGCAGCCGTCCAGTACGCCCTTGCACACCACCGCCGCAGCGTCACGATCGTGCACAAGGGCAACATCCTCAAGTACACCGAGGGTTCGTTTCGCAACTGGGCCTATGCGCTCGCCGAGAGAGAGTTCAAGGCGCAGGTGTACACCTGGACGCAATGGGAGCGCACGCGTGACAGCGCCGGTGAGTCGGCCGCGAATCAGGAGCAGTCGGCGGCGCTGGCCAGTGGCAAATTGCTGATCAAAGACGCCATCGCGGACATCACGCTGCAGCAGGTGCTGACCCGGGCCGATGAATTCGATGTCGTGGCAACGATGAATCTGAACGGTGATTATCTGTCCGATGCGCTTGCGGCGCAGGTAGGCGGCATCGGCATCGCACCGGGTGCCAATATCAACTACCTGACCGGCCATGCGGTGTTCGAGGCCACGCACGGCACGGCGCCAAAGTATGCGGACCTCGACCAGGTCAACCCCGGCTCAGTGATTCTTTCGGGCGAGATGATGCTGCGCTATATGGGCTGGACCGAAGCGGCCGATGCGATCATCGCGGCGATGGATCGGACCATCGGCCAGAAAATCGTAACCTACGATTTCGCCCGACTCATGGACGGGGCCACCAAGGTCAAGTGCAGTGAGTTCGGGGATGCGTTGATTCGTAACTTATAGTTGCTGCAAACCGGGGCGGCGCGCCGCTAGGCCTGCGCCGCAGCCAGCGCCTGAGCAATGTCCGCAAGCAGATCGTCGCCCTCCTCCAGGCCGATCGACAGGCGCACCGTGCCAGGACCAACGCCGCTCTGGCGCTGCTCGTCCTCATTGAGATCGCGACTGCGAAGCATCTGCGGCGGCAGCACCAGCGAGTCGGTGGACCCGAGGCTCGCGGTTACGGCGAACAGGCGCAGCGCCTCCGCGAATCGCCTTCCGGCCTCCAGGCCGCCGCGCAGATCGAAGCTCACGACCGCACCGAATTCGCTCATTTGCCTGCTCGCAAGCGCATGCCCCGCGTCATCTGGCAGGCCCGGATAGCCCACGCGCTGGACCGCCGCGTGGCTCGAGAGAAATTCGGCCACGCGCCGCGCCGCGGCGCATTGAGCGCGGTAGCGAATGAAGTAGGTTTTCAACCCGCGCTGCAATAGAAAGGCAGCGTGTGGATCCAGCACACCGCCCAACAAAGTGAAGTCGGTGCGCAGTGATTTGATCAGGCTCGCCTCCGCGATCGCAGCTCCGCCCATGACGTCACCGTGACCGGAGACGAATTTCGTCAGGCTGTGCAGATAGATGTCAATTTCGAATTGCCCGTGCTGGTGTACGCCGGCGAACGTGTTATCCAGCAGCGTCAGGGCACCGTGAGTACGCGCCAGGCGCGTAAGCGCAGCAATGTCGGCGATCTTATTGGTCGGATTGGTAGGACTCTCGAAGATCATGAGCCGCGTGGGCCGTGAGGCCAGCACGCGCTCGACGCCCGCGAGATCAGTAATTGAAAGCAGCGTGTGCTCGACTCCGAATTTGGCCAGCACACGGCGCACCAGGTAGCGCGTCGGCCCATAAGTGTCGATGAAACCCAGCACGTGATCGCCCTGACGGGTCAGCGAGAGCAACGTCTGCGCTATGGCCCCCAGGCCTGAGGCACAGACCAGGCAATCATCGCGACCCTGCATTTGTGCCAGCGTGAGCTCGAGCTGCCGCAGCGTCGGATTGGAGTTGCGCAGATAGGAAAAACCGGGCCGCTCGCCGCGCTGCGCGCGCAGCGCCTGCTCGACGCTGTCGAATTCAAACTTCACCGTCTGGTAGATCGGCGCGATCACCGGATGATTGTCGGCCGGCACCTCGACGAGCGGCGGGTGATTCACGAGCGTGGAGTCTTTCATGCTGAGCCTAATGCTGCTGCAGGCCTGCGGCCGCGAATGCCGCGCCGATCACCCCGGCCTGACCGCCGTGGACCGCGCAGCGGACCTCCGCCGGACTTTCGAGCAGGTGTCCGAATTGCTGCCAATTCTCCGTGACGGCGCCGCTGATTATGAACAGATCGGGCCAGAACAGCGCATGCAGTCGTCCGAGATAGTCGTTGACGCGTGCGCACCAGTTCGGCCAATCCAGGCCTTGCTCGGTGCGTACACGGGCCGAGGCAGTGAACTCGGCATCGCGCCCATGAAATTCCAGGTGTCCGAGCTCCGTATTGGGCAGCAAGCGGCCATCGAGGAACAGCGCGGAGCCGATGCCCGTGCCGAAGGTCAGCAGCATGACGACACCGCCCACTCCCCGAGCCGCTCCGGTGCTGATCTCAGCGATGCCGGCCGCATCGGCATCATTGATGAAAAAGACCGAGCGGCCGATGAGCTGTGCGAGCTGCTCGCCGCCCCGGCAGCCGATCCAGGATTTGTCGACATTGGCGGCGGTGCGCGCTACACCGCGTTTCACCACCGCCGGAAAAGCCAGGCCCACCGGACCGACGCCGCGCAGCTCCCGATCGATATGCGCACAGGCTCGCAGCACCTGCTCGGGCGTTGAGGGTGAGGGCGTCGGCACCGAGCGCAATGGCGTGGTGATCACACCGCGCTCGAGGTCGACCAACGCTGCCTTGATCGAGGAGCCACCGACGTCCAGACCCAGCAGGATATGGCCCGGCATGGCTCAGCCCTCGGCAGCAACGGTCATCTGACTCTCACGCGTGCGCCGCCGATCGCGACGCTGCAGATACCAGGTCGAGCTGACCACGCCGAGCGCAACGAGCAATACCATGAGCGTTGCCAGTGCGTTCACGTCGGGGCTTACGCCCAATCGCACCTTGGAGAAAATGACCATCGGTAATGTGCTCGAACCCGGACCGGCAACGAACTGGGAGATCACCACATCATCCCACGAGAGCGTAAAGGACAACAGCCAGCCCGCAAGCAGAGCCGGGGTGATCAGGGGCAGCGTGATACGCGCGAATACGACTGCGGGCCGGGCGCCAAGATCCAGTGCCGCCTCCTCAAGCGACACATCGAAACCCGCCAGGCGCGCCTGAACGATTACGGCCACATAGGATAAAGAGAAGCTGATATGCGCAATAGTAATGGTGGTGGCCCCGCGCCGTGCCGGCCAGCCGATCAGCTGTTCCATAGCCACGAACAACAGCAATAACGACAGGCCCGTGATGATCTCCGGCAGCACCAGCGGTGCTGCGCTCAACGCGCCGAGCAGAGCGCGACCGCGAAAGCGCCCATAGCGCTCGAGCGCAAAGCCGACCATCGTGCCCAGGATCACCGCACCCGTCGCGTTCATGGCGGCGATTCGCAACGACAACCAGGCGGCCTGCATGATCTGCGCATTAGCGAACAATTCGACGTACCACCTGAGGGTCGGGGAATGTGCGGCATCCCAGACCGTTACCAGTCGCGATGCATTGAACGAATAGACGATCATCGAGAGGATCGGTGCGTACAAAAATGCAAACCCGAAGGCCAGAATCGACGGCAAGACCCATGCCCTGCGGCTACTCATGCGATGCTCTCGATTTCACGCTGCCGATAGCGCTGGAACAGCACGATCGGCCCGAGCAGCCCAATCAGCATCACGATCGCCACGGCGCTGGCGACCGGCCAGTCACGATTTTCAAAGAACTCGTCCGACAGTACGCGTCCGATCATGAGCTGATTGGCCGGACCGAGCAGCGAGGGAATCACGTACTCGCCCACCGCCGGGATGAACACCAGCAGAGCTCCGGCCACGACGCCAGGAATCGACAGCGGCCAGGTCACGCGCAGGAACGCTCGCCAGGGGGCAGCGCCCAGATCGGCGGCCGCTTCCAGCAGCGAGGCATCGTGCTTCTCGAGATTGGCGTAGAGCGGCAGCACCATGAACGGCAGATAGGAATAGACGATGCCAACGTAGACCGCGAAGCTCATGTTGACCATCGGAATCGATTGCCCGATCAGGTGCAGGCTCAGCAATATGTGGTTGATCAGCCCATCCTGCTTGAGTAGTCCGATCCAGGCGTACACGCGCAGCAGGAACGAGGTCCAGAACGGCAGAATCACCAGCATGAGCAGCAGATGGCGACGCCCTGGGCTCGCACGCGCGATCGCCAGAGCCATCGGATAACCCAGCAGCAGACAAATGAGCGTCGATAAAGCCGCCACCTTGATCGAATAGAGAAACGAATTCAGGTAGAGCGGGTCGGTGAACAGGAACTGATAGTTCGTCAGGTGCACGTGCAGCGCGAGTCCGTGATCGCGGGTCCACTCGTACAAGGGCGCATACGGCGGCATGGCCAATAGCGCCTCGGAGAATGAGATCTTCAGCACGATCAGGAAGGGTACGAGGAAGAAGAGAATCAGCCAGAGCATCGGCAACGTGCGCACGGCGACGCGGCCGAAATATTGTGGCAGGAAAGTGAGGCGGATCTTGAGTAGCCGTTCAATCATTGCCGATGACAGGACTGGAAGCCTCCCAGGACAGGTACACGGGCATCTCCCGGACAAATTGCTCCTCGGGCTTGCGTGCGCTGTTGGCAAGCGTCGCGCGTATTTCGCGACCGGATTCGAGCCGCACGAGGAACACCGACAATTCCCCAAGATAGGCTATCTCGCGAATCACCCCGCGTGCCCAGTTATCGGGACCGGCTGGCGCCGCGCGCGAGAGATTGATCTTCTCGGGTCGTACGGCCACCCACATATTCGCCCGCGGCGGATCGCCGGTGCCGCGATCCACGCGCAGGCTCGCTGTCAGCTCGGCACACTGCACGCGCAGGTAATCGGGATTCTCCTCGATGAGTCTGCCCTCGAACAGATTGACCGAGCCGATGAAGTCCGCCACGAAGCGCGTGGCCGGGAACTCGTAGATCTGCCGCGGCGTGCCGATCTGCACGATCTGGCCATGATTCATGACGCCGATGCGTGAGGCCAATGTCATGGCCTCCTCCTGATCGTGCGTGACGACCACAAAGGTGACTCCGAGCTGCTGTTGAATGTTGATGAGCTCGAACTGCGTGTGCTCGCGCAACTTGCGGTCAAGGGCGGCAAGCGGCTCGTCCAGAAGCAGGAGCTTGGGCCGCTTGACCAAGGCGCGCGCCAGGGCTACGCGCTGGCGCTGCCCGCCCGAGAGCTGATGCGGCTTGCGCTTCGCGTAGGCGCCCATCTTCACGATATCGAGGATCTCCGCGACCCGGCGCCGGATTTGCGTACTGCTGAGCCGTTCCTGCTCGAGGCCAAAGGCAACGTTGCGCTCCACCGTCATGTGCGGGAACAGCGCATAGGACTGAAACATCATGTTGACGGGGCGTCGATAGGGCGGCACCGCGGCCAGATCCTCGCCTTCGAGCAGCAGGCGCCCCGTACTGGGTGTCTCAAACCCGGCCAGCAAGCGCAGCAAGGTAGTTTTGCCGCAGCCCGAGGCGCCGAGCAGGCAGAAGATCTCGCCGCGCTCGATCTGCAGCGATACGTTGTTGACCGCTACGAAGTCTCCGAAGCGCTTGCTGACCTCCTCGAGCTCGACATAGGCAGCCCTCATTGGCCGGTCTTGAATCGTGTCCAGGTGCGATTGAGCGCGCGCGTAAAGGGCAGGCTGCGGGCCGCATTCGGGTACAAATGTGCCTTCTGCGCCTCGCCCGGGTAGACACCGCGATCATTGTAGACTGCCGGATCAACCAGACGGTAGGCGGCGGCATTGCTGGTGGCAAAGTGCATCATGCTCGAGTTCTTCGCCGCCACCTCGGGCCGCAGCAGGTAATCGATGAACAGATGCGCGTTCTTCGGATGCGCTGCATCGGCGGGAATCGCCAGCATGTCAAAGAACATGATCGCGCCCTCGCGCGGAATGTTGTAGCGGATCTGCAGGTCCTTGCCATTCTCACGGGCCCGCGCGCGCGCCTGGCCGACATCCCCGCTCCAGCCGAGCGCCAGGCAAATATCGCCGTTGGCGAGCTCATCGATATAGCGCGAGGAGTTGATCATGCGGATATATGGCCTGATCGAGCTGAGCACCTGCGCGGCGGCCTTCAGATCATCGAGCGATTCGCTGTTAGGATCCTTGCCCAGGTATATCAGCACAGTGCCGACCACTTCGTCCGGCGCGTCCAGGATCGAGACCCCGCATTTCTGGAAATGGCGCACGACGCCTGGATCGTAGAACATTCTGAACGAATCCACGGGTGCACCGGGCATCGCCTGCGCGATCTGGGCCTCGTTGTAACCCACGCCCGAGGTGCCCCAGAGATAGTTCACGCCGTACTGGTTGCCAGGATCGTGCGTCTGAATGATCTGTGTGATCTGAGGATCGAGATTCTTGAGATTCGGCAACAGCGACTTGTCGAGCTTCTGGAATACACCGGCCTGGATCTGCCGCTGCATGAACGAGGCTGAGGGCACTACCAGGTCGTAGCCGGTGTGGCCCGCCAGAAGTTTGGTCTCGAGCACCTCGTTGGAGTCAAAGACATCGTAGTTGACCTGGATGCCGTATTCCTTCTCGAAGGCCGGCACGACGCTCGGATCGATGTAATCGGACCAGTTGTAGACGTTCAGCACCTTCTGCGCATCGCCGTGCTCCTGCTCGCTCGCGGCGATGCCGGCTGGCATCGGCGCCTGGCCGCCCGATGTCGGTGCGGGCGCGGATGCGGGGCCCTGGCGCGCGCAGGCGCTGAGCAGCAGCAGGCAGAGCGTAGCGGCAGAATGCCGTGCGCAGCGATTGATCATCAGCCTTTCTATCTACTCCCGGTGCTGCCCTCAAACGTTCAGCAGCAGGTGCTCGCGCTCCCAGGAGCTGATCACCTGCAGGAACACCTCGTATTCGGACTGCTTGACGATCGTATAGGCCGCCACGAACGGCTCGCCGAGAATCTCCAGCAACGGCTCGCAGTCGCGCAGCCGCGTGAGCGCCTCATCAAGCGAGCGTGGTAATGAAATCGGCAGATCGTGCGCGCTGCCCGAGATCGGCTCGGTTGGCTGCAGGCCTTCGATCATGCCCAGATAACCGCAGGCAAGCGAGGCCGCGATCGCGATATATGGATTGGCGTCCGCGCCGCCCACGCGGTTCTCGACCCGGCGCGCTTCGACCGTTGACATCGGCACCCGCAGACCGGCCGTGCGATTGTCGTAACCCCACTGCACGTTGACCGGCGCGGACATGTAGCGCGTCATGCGCCGGTAGGAATTGACATTGGACGCGAACAGCGACATTGCCGCCGGCACGTAGCGCTGCAAACCGGCGATATGCGAGAAAAACAGTGCCGAAGGCGTGCCGTCGTCATTACTGAACACATTCTTGCGCGTCTTGGTGTCGACGACGCTCTGGTGAATATGCATGGCGCTGCCGGGCTCCTTGGCATGCGGCTTGGCCATGAACGTCGCGTACATCTTGTGCCGCAGCGCGGCCTCGCGCGCCGTGCGTTTGAACAGGAACGCCTGGTCGGCGAGGTCCATCGCTGCCCCATGCAGCAGGTTGATCTCCATCTGCGCCGGACCATCTTCGTGAATCAGCGTGTCGATCTCGATATCCTGCGCCTCACAGAACGCATAGATGTCATCGAACAATGGGTCAAACTCATTGACGGCTGCGATGCTATAGGACTGGCGCCCGGGCTCGGCGCGACCAGAACGCCCGACGGGCGGCTTGAGTGGATAATCGGCATCGATATTCGGCTCGATCAGGTAGAACTCGAGCTCGGGGGCGATCACCGGCTCCCAGCCGCGCTGCGCGTACAGCTCCAGTACATGGCGCAGCACATGCCGCGGCGCCATCATCACGCGTCGGCCATCGGAGTAGAAGCAGTCATGGATGACCTGTGCGGTGGGCTCAGCCGCCCAGGGCACGACGCGTACGGTCTTGGGATCGGCGCGCAATATGATATCTATTTCTGCCGGGCTCATGGCCTCCGAAGTATCGGGAGGATAATCGCCCGTCACGGTCTGCAGAAAGATGCTCTCTGGAAGGCGCATGCCGGCGTCTTCGGCAAATTTCTCCGCGGGCATGATTTTGCCGCGGGCGATGCCGGCCATATCTGGAATGATGGCCTCGACCTCGGAGATGCCGCGTTCGCGAAAGAATTGTTGAATTTCGTTAGCCATGGATCATCCTAGAGCCTGTCACGGCACGCGGCGCCGAATTCGGCGAACAGCGCACGCGAAAACTCGTTGGCACTGACTCGCCATTCCGGGTGCCATTGCAGCGCGAGCGCGAAATTGCGCGCGGACTCGACACGAAACGCCTCGATGACGCCGTCGGTCGCCCGTGCCTCGACTGCAAGGTCTGGTCCGAGCTCCTTCACACCCTGACCGTGCAGCGAATTGACGCGAATGCGCTCGGCACCGGCCAGGCGTCGCAACAGGCCGCCGGGCTCGAGAATCACCTCGTGCGCAGCACCATACTGCTCATCGACAGGCAGCGACGCATTCTCGCGATGATCCAGATGGCCAGGCACATCCTGCAATTTCTGCCACAGCGAGCCGCCGAAGGCGACGTTGATTTCCTGAAAGCCGCGGCAGATGCCGAGCACCGGCAGGCCGGCGGCGACCGCGCGCGGAATCAGCGGCAAAGTCGTCTCGTCACGGAACGGATCGTGCAGCGTGCCGCTCTCGCTCGCCTCGCCGTGATAGTGGCGCGGCTCGACGTTCGAGGGACTGCCCGTGAACAACAGCCCATCGAGCGTGTCGAGCAATTGTTCGAGTGCGAGCTCGCGGCCAATCGCCGGCACAATCAACGGCAGACCCCCCGCCGCGTCCAGCACGGCGGTCACGTACTTCTCCCCTGCCATGTGATAGGCATGGGAACCGATGACGCGTCGGTCCGCCGAAATACCGATGACAGGTCGCCTGGAACCCATGGTTGCTATCGCGCCTGGGCACCAGAGCTGTATTCTTATACAGTCCGCGCCGACGCCTGACCTCACTGAATGAGGTGCATTAGAGCACAGGCGGCGCCAGCTCGTCCGGAAACACGGCCGCCGCCTGGACTGGCTCACGCCTCGACGGGGCAATTGTCAAGCTATTGAATAACCATGCAATTTCTGGCAAGAGGATCGAATGTCAGCCACCTCGTTGCCGCCTTACCCGAGCTCCTACTACGCTGCCACGACGCCGCTGGGGCCCGGCCACGCTGCATTGGAGCAGCCGCGCAGCGCCGATGTCTGCATCGTCGGTGGTGGGATTGCCGGATGCTCGGCGGGACTGGCACTGGCCGAGCGCGGCTACCGCGTTGTGCTGCTCGAGGCGCAGCGCCTGGGATGGGGCGCCTCCGGACGCGCGGGGGGCCACGTGATCTGTGGGGTTGCGGCCGAGCAGGATCAGCTCGAGTCGCTGGTCGGCGGCTCCGACGCGCGCGCGATCTGGCAGCTCGCGCTGGCCGGCATCGCAGCGCTCAAAGCGCGCATTGCTCGCCACCAGATCGATTGCGAGTGGGTCGATGGCCAGATGCTCACCGCCATCAAGCCGCGCCAGTGGCGGCACTTGCAGCAATTTCAATCTCGGATCGCGCAACGCTATGGCTATACGAGCTCGCGTCTGATCGAGCGCGCGCAATTGCGCAATCTCTTGAGCACCGAGCGTTACATCGGCGCACTCTACGACTCGAATGGCGGTCATTTGAACCCACTGCGCTACACGCTCGGCCTCGCCGCGGCGGCGCAGCGAGCCGGCGCGACGCTACATGAGGCCAGCCCGGTGCTCGGCTATAGCCATGTGGCAGGCAAATTGCGTGTCCGGACCGCGTCGGCGCAGGTAGAGTGCACGCAGCTCGTATTCGCGGGCAATGCCTGGCTCGGCGCGACCGTGCCTGCCCTGCAGCGCAGGCTCATGAGCGTGGGCACCTTTGTCATTGCGACCGAGCCGCTCGGCGAGCAGCGCGCTCGTGCGCTCATTGCGAACAACGCGGCCGTCAGTGATACGAACTGGATTCTCGATTACTTTCGCCGCTCGAGTGACCATCGACTCCTGTTCGGCGGCCGCGTCAACTATTCGGGCGTGCAGGTGCGCGCGGTCGCACCGACTGTAGCGGCGCGCATGCTGCGCGTCTTTCCCCAGCTTACCGGTACGCGCATCGAGTACGCCTGGGGATGCCTGCTCGACATAACGCTCAATCGCGCGCCTGATTTCGGTTGCCTGGAGCCCAATGTTTATTACCTGCAGGGATTCTCCGGCCACGGCATCGCACTGGCCGGTTTGGCCGGGGAACTGGTCGCTGAGGCGATCGCGGGCACGAATGAGCGTTTCGATGTGTTCGCGCGCATACCACACCGGGAGTTTCCGGGCGGTATGCTGCTGCGCCGGCCGACCCTGGCGCTCGCCATGCTCTGGTATCGCCTGCGCGATTTAATGTAGTCGAATACTGTGAACAATCGCGGATTTATAAATGCCAAGAGCACCCATTCCGAACCGGCCTGTGTCTATAATTTAAGGCCTTGGCGACACTGATCGGGCAGCGAGGATAGAGCACAGAAATGGGACCGACCGATACCGGGGATCCGGACTACTTCCATAAGGTCGTGGACTGCCAGTGGGCTTGTCCCGCACACACTGATGTACCGGAATACATCCGGCTCATCGCCCAGGGTCGCTACACCGATGCGTACATGGTGAATCGGGCTTCTAATGTGTTCCCGGGCATTCTCGGGCGCGTGTGCGACCGTCCCTGTGAGCCCGCGTGTCGGCGCGTACGGATCGAGAACAAGCCTGTAGCAATCTGTCGCCTCAAACGCGTCGCCGCCGACCATCGCGGCGAGATCGAAGCACTGTTGCCGCGAGCACCGCTGCAGAAGAACGGCAAACGCGTGGCGTGCATCGGTGCCGGTCCCGCATCCCTTACCGTCGCCAACGATCTGGTGCCGTTGGGCTATGCGGTCACGATCCTTGAGCAATATGGGGTCGCTGGCGGCCTCATGCGCACGAACATTCCCGCCTTTCGCCTGCCGGCCAGCGTGCTGGACGAGGAGATCGGCTATATCGTGGACATGGGCGTGGATCTGCGCCTGAGCTCGCCGGTCAACAGTCTGCAGCAATTGCTCGCCTCGGGCGAATTCGACGCGGTGTTCGTCGGCACCGGGGCACCGAAAGGCAAGGAGCTCGAACTGCCCGGGCGGCACGACAGCGAGCGCGTGCACATCGGTATCGCTTGGCTCGAATCCGTGGCATTTCAACATATCGACAAGATCGGCGAGCGCGTGCTGATCATCGGGGTCGGCAACACGGCCATGGACTGCTGCCGCAGCTCGCTGCGTCTGGGCGCGAAAGACGTCAAGGTGATGGCGCGCAAACCGCGCCAGTTCTTCAAGGCCTCGGACTGGGAGCTCGAGGATGCCGAGCAGGAAGCCGTTCAGATCGTGGTCAATCGCGCGCCCAAGAGCTTCGTGGTCGAGCACGGTCAGCTCAAGGGGATGATTTTCGAGCATCTCGAATACGATCTGCGCGATGGGGAAATCACCGCCACACGCGTGCTCGGCGAGGAGTTCTTCCCGTGCGACGATGTGATACTCGCCATCGGACAGGAAAACGCCTTTCCCTGGATCGAGCGCGACATCGGCATAGAGTTCAACCAGTGGGACCTGCCGAAGGTGCAGAAGGCAACTTTTCAGTCCACGCTGCCCAGCGTATTTTTTGGCGGCGACGCAGTCTTCGGCCCGAAGAACATCATCTGGGCCGTGGAACACGGACACCAGGCGGCTATCTCGATCCACAAGTACTGCTACGGGGAACCGGTCGCGGTGCGTATGCCGCGCGGCGTCACGCTCAGCAGCCGCAAGATGGGAATACACGAGTGGTCGTACAAGAATGAGTACAACGGCATCGAGCGACGACTGGTACCCCATGTCGGCCTAGTCGAGCGGTTCAAGAAGATCAACATTGAGGTTGAATTAGGCTTCACCGCTGAGCAGGCCGCGCTCGAAGTACAGCGCTGTCTGAACTGCGATATGCAGACGGTGTTTGCCGCAAAGCTTTGTATCGAGTGCGATGCCTGCATCGATATCTGCCCGGTCGACTGCCTGACCATTGCACCCAATGGCGACGAAGCGCAGTTGCGTTCCAGACTCAAGGCACCGGCCCTCAATCCGAAGCAGGCGCTGTTCGTGTCGGAGGCATTGCCACAGACCGGACGCGTCATGCTCAAGGACGAGGATGTGTGCGTGCACTGCGGCCTGTGCGCCGAGCGTTGCCCAACGGCCGCCTGGGATATGCAAAAATCGACCATCACCATTCCTTACGCAGCGGATGAAGTGGCCCCATGCCCAACCTGATCAATGCGCCGGATCGAGTGAACGATTTCGTTCTCAAGTTCGCCAACGTCAATGGCACCGGTTCGGCAAGCGCCAATTCGCTGATCATGAAGGCGGTATTTCGCATGGGCATACCGGTCACCGGGAAGAATTACTTTCCGTCGAACATCCAGGGGCTGCCCACCTGGTACGAGATCCGCGTCACGCGCGACGCCTATGCCGCCCGCGCCGGACATGTGGACATCATGGTGGCAATGAATGCGGAGACCTTCGCCAAAGATGTGCGTGAAGTCGCGTCCGGCGGCTACCTGATCTATGACTCCACCTGGCCGCGCAGCACGGTGTTGCAGAGGCACGATATCACGGTAATCGGCGTGCCATTGGCCAAGCTCGTGAACGAAAACTTCGAGGGTGTTCGAACCCGCATCTTGCTCAAGAACATCGCCTACGCCGGCGTCGTGGCCGCATTGATCGATGCCGACCTGGAGATCATCAATGCTCTGCTGCGCGAGAGCTATGGCAAGAAGCAGAAGTTGCTCGACTCCAACAGCAAGGCGCTGCGGTTGGGGTACGACTACGCTAAGCAGCACCTGCAGTGCCCGCTACCCCTGCGCCTCGAGCACATGCAGCGCACGCACGGCCACATCATGATCGATGGCAACACCGCCGCGGGCCTGGGCTGCGTGTATGCAGGCGCGACGATCGGGGCCTGGTATCCGATTACACCGTCCACCTCGTTGATGGACGCATTCAAGGGCTTCTGCGATCGCTACCGCGTCGATCCGGAAACGGGCGAGCGCAATTTCGCGGTGATCCAGGCGGAAGATGAGTTGGCCGCGATCGGCATGGTGTTGGGCGCAAGCTGGAATGGCGCCAGGGCCTTTACCTCCACCAGCGGGCCGGGCATTTCGCTGATGAATGAATTCATCGGGCTGGCGTACTACTCCGAGATTCCCTGCGTGGTTTTTGACGTGCAACGGGTCGGGCCATCCACCGGCATGCCCACGCGCACGCAGCAAGGCGACATCATGCTTTGCGCGTATGCCTCGCACGGGGATACCCGGCATGTGCTGCTGTTCCCGTCGAACCCCGAGGAATGCTTTTATATGGCGGTGCAGGCCTTCGATCTGGCCGAACGCCTGCAAACCCCGGTGTTCGTGCTTTCGGATCTCGACATCGGCATGAACGATTGGATGTGCCGCGATCTGCAGTGGAACGATGCCTTCCGGCCGGACCGCGGCAAGGTGCTGTCAGCCGAGGAACTCGCGGGACTGGATAAGTTCTATCGATACGTGGATCGCGATGATGACGCGATTCCCTACCGCACACTGCCGGGCGTGCATCCAAAGGGCGCGTATTTCACGCGCGGCTCGGGCCACAACCAGTACGGCGGATACACCGAGGATTCAGCCGAATACCAGCTGGTGGTGGATCGGTTGAAGCGCAAATTCACCACCGCCGCCAAGTATGTGCCCAAGCCCGAACTGCTCGGCAAGGGCGACAACAAGATCGGCATCGTGAGCGTCGGCAGTTGCGACGGCGCCGTGCGCGAGGCGATCGATGTGCTCGCGCGCCAGAAAATCTACATCGACTACCTGCGCGTCAAGGCTTTCCCGTTCACGCCGGAAGTAGACGCCTTCATGAGCTCTCATGCCACGATATTCGTGGTCGAGCAGAACCGCGACGCGCAGTTGCGCTCGCTGCTGACGCTCGAAACTGCGGTCGACAAATCCAGACTCCAGTCTATTCTGAGCTACGGCGGGTACCCGATGTCCTGCGAACCGATCGTCAATGCGATACGCGCCCCGCTCGCCGAGGCGCCGCGTTTGACGGCCGTGCCTGCCATGAGCCCGCGCTGAGGCGCCTCGCGAGTACACCATGTCATTCATCAACAAGCCCAAGGTCAATCACCCTTCCGCGCGCACCAACGCCCTGGGCCTCACGCGGCGCCAGTACGAGGGCAGCATGTCCACGCTGTGCGCAGGCTGCGGACATGATTCGATCACCGCCGCGATCGTCGAGGCCTGCTGGGAGCTCGATATGCGGCCCGAGCAACTGGTCAAACTGTCCGGAATCGGATGCTCCTCCAAGACCACCAATTATTTCGTCAACGGCGCGCACGGCTTCAATTCCGTGCATGGGCGCATGCCCTCGATCGCCAGCGGCGCGAACGCCGCGAATCGGGACCTGATCTATGTGGGTGTGTCGGGCGACGGCGACTCTCTGTCAATTGGATTGGGCCAGCTGGTGCACGCGATCCGGCGCAACGTGAACATGCTCTACCTGATCGAGAACAATGGCGTGTATGGGCTCACGAAAGGACAGTTCTCTGCTTCTGCAGACATCGGCACCCGCGCAAAGAAAGGTGAAATCAATCAGATGCCGCCCATCGATCCGGTCCTGCTCGCCCTGTCGCTCGGCGCTACTTTCGTTGCGCGCAGCTTTTCGGGCGACAAGGCGCAGCTCGTACCGCTGATTCAGGCGGGCATTCGTCACCAGGGTTTCGCGCTCATCGACGTGCTCTCGCCCTGCGTGACCTTTAACGACCACGAGGGCTCGACCAAGAGCTATACCTTCACGCGTGAGCACTACCACGCCGCGGTGGAAGCGGATTTCGTGCCGCCTGCCCAGGAGATTTCCGTCGAATACTCCGAAGGTGAGTCGGTCCCGGTGCGACTGCACGACGGCAGCCACGTGATATTGCGCAAACTGGGGGCGAGCTATGATCCGACCGATCGCAGCGCGGCTTATAGCTTCATCGAGAGCAAGCTCAAAGAAAATGAATACGTGACCGGGTTGATCCACATCAACGAGAGCGCCAACAACGAATTTCACACTGTGAACAAGTCAAGCGCGATGCCGCTGAATCGCGTTCCCTATGAAAAGCTTGTCCCCGGCAATGCGGTCCTGGAGAAATTGCTCGCCCGCTATCGCTGAGGCCGAGGACGGCGAAAATAAGGGGGAAGCGCATGGGTGTGCGAATTCGACACGCTGCCGTGTCGGCGATCATGGCGTTTGCGGCCACGTTCCTCGCTGGCACGCCCGCGCATGGCGCAGGCGTGCTGCAGGAGCAGACCGGCGTCTATCACAGATCGAAGAGCGGCACGATGCCCGACTTCGTGTCCGACCCCACCTGGCCGGCGCCATTGCCGCATGACTGGCTGCTCGGCCAGATCGGTGGCCTTTACGTCGACAGACACGATCATATCTGGGTCTATAACCGCCCGCGCACCCTGACCAACGATGAGAGCGGGCTCGAGCCCGCGATCCCGGGCGCGTTTGACGCCAAAGGTCAGCCGATCAGCGGACTGGGCTTCGTGCGCGCCAACGGCTTTGGAGCCAATTGCTGCCGGTCTGCCCCGTCGGTACTCGAATTCGACACCACCGGCAAGCTGCTACGCGCCTGGGGCGGCCCCTCCGATCCCGGCTTCATCGGCGGTCGATGCAAAGCCGAGGACGGCTGTATCTGGCCCGCCAACGAGCACGGCATCTACGTCGACAGTCACGACAATGTCTGGCTTGCAGGCAATGCGGCCGCTCCCCCGCCGGGTAGCGCAGTGGACAGCTCACCCTGGGCTGCCAAGAGGGACGGCGGGGACGGGCTGATCCTGAAGTTCGACGTGAACGGCAACTTCAAATTGCGCATCGGCGGCGCGCCGACGGGTCCCGACAGTAACAATAAAGATGGCGGCTACAACGGCACGCCGCTGCTGTATCGGGCGGCCGACATGGATGTCGATCCGCGCACCAATCGTCTTTACGTCGCGGATGGCTATGGCAATCGCCGGGTACTGATCGTCGATGCCGACAGCGGTCAATACGTCGGCCATTTTGGCGCCTATGGCAACAGTCCCGTGGACGATGCGGCCGCGGCGGCGCAGGGTCTGTGGTCCGATGCGCAGCCCAAGGGCGACACAAGGCCTGCATTCTTCCGCAATCCCGTGCATTGCGCGCGCATCGCTCAGGACGGCAAGATCTACGTGTGCGATCGCGGCAATAATCGAATTCAGGTGTTCGACATCAGGGATCCCTCGCTCGGCAAGCCCTGCAGTAATCCGAACGGGCAGGCGGGCAAATGCGGATTCGTGAGCGAACGCTGGATCCGCAGCAAGACCTACTCCTATCCGATCATGTCCGGTACGGTATCCTCAATCGTGTTCTCCCCGGACCAGGCGCAGAGTTGTCTGTATGCCTCGGACAGCACGAACGAGACCATCTACGTTCTCAATCGCAGCAATCTCGAGGAGCTCGGCCGCTTCGGTCACCCGGGGCGCATGACGGGCCGTTTCCATTGGCTGCACCAGCTCGGCGTCGACAGCCACGGCAGCGTCTACACCTCTGAGGCCGACACCGGCAAGCGCGTCCAGAAGTTCACCCGCTATGGCGCCGCGACCTGCGCTGGCCTCGGATCGGAGAGCGTCGGCGATCCCTAAGGGCGCGGCCCGTAATGCGGCACCGGCGCGCCGAGTTCCAGCGCCCCAAGATCGGGTGCGTTGCCGCTGTAGCCATCAGTCACATTCGGGATCACGAGACCGCGATCCACCGCCGCTGAACCGGGTTTGAGGCGAAAATCCAGATCCTCGGCCTTGTACAGCTTCTGCACCGTATGCAGGTCCCTGGCATCGAGCATCGGCGCATGCATGAAGATATCGTAGTCGAGCAGCACCGAGTGCGTGTCCTGATGCGTATCGGCGCTGTACTCGGCCAGGGTCGCATAGCGACGCTGCACCAGATACTTGTCGGGCGGAGTCTGTACCCCATCCGCCGCCGCCAGCAGGTCGCGATAATCCTGTGCCACACCCCACGCCGGTGAATTCCATTCAAAGCTCGTCGCCGCGCCTGGATTGAGGCGAAAGCCGTTGTAATCCGACGAGGTGTAGTTGGTATAGGTGTTGACCGCAAAGATCTCGGGTGCGGAATTCTGACCGAGCATCAGATTGTTGAGCCAATGGGTATTGGCCGTGGCGCGCGCATCCGTCTCGGTCAGGATCGTATTGTTGATGAAATACACGCCTGGTGCGCCATTGTTCATGCGCACCGATCCGAAGGGCGCGTTATAGGCGATGTTGCGAATCCAGTAGATCGGACCGCCGATGGCGGGCTGATTGCAGAACGGATGCGAAGCCGAGTTCAGCATCATGTTGCGCATCACGCGGATATTGTGCATCGAGCCGTCGATCTCGAAGGCATTGTCGTGAAAGTTCGTCATGTAGTTGTTGTAGTAGTCGATCGAGACCGGGCGGCGATTCCAGAATTGGCGCGGCGGATAATGTGGTCCCTGGATCGCGTCCGATCCATCCGGATTGCCGTAGGTCTCCACATCGATACCATCGTGGAAATTGGCGACATAGTTGTAGGCGATCACGTGGCCGCCCCCATAAACGCGCACCGCCGTATAGGATAGTAGCTTCGGCGGAAATACCTGGCCTTCGACGCCATCAAACTGCTTCCAGAAGCTACCGGTCCAGCCCATCAGATGATCGGGATCGTCGCGACCGATGAAATAATTGTCGGCGATATAGAAATTGCTGGAGCCCGACCAGTTGGTGAAGACGCCCAGATTGATGTTCTCGAAGCGGCAATGCTTCACTGTCAGGCCGCTGGACCCGGCGATGAACTGAGTGCCCGCCCAGATCGCGATCTCGGTATTGCGAAAAGTCAGTCCTTCAAAATAATTGAAATTGCCGGCCTTAACGTTGAAGAGGTTGAAGTTGCCGCCACCGTCAAAGATCACCTCACCGTCGCCGGCGGATTTGATGACGATGGGCTTGTCGGGCGTGCCGCTCGCGGTCAGATAGTAAGTGCCTTCCACCGGCGTGGTCGCGTTGATGCTGCGGTCGCCGGTGTAATATTCCGGGTGATAACGATAGGTGCCTGCATGCACCAGGATGACGTCGCCGGGTCTGACCCGTGGCCGTCCTGCCGTCTGCGTGTCGCCGCCGCCGCAATAATAGTTATAGGCGCACATCAGGGCGTCGAATGAGCCGGGCTCTCTGGCGCCCTTCCAGTCCGGCGGATAGACGTGATAGACGTGCCCGCCAGCCGCGGGCATGGGCTCGGCGCGCGTCTTGACTGTCACGATCCGGGTGGCCCCACCGCCGTCCGGATCGCTGAGCACCAGTCGCACTTCGTAAGCGGTGTTCTCATCCAGGTCAAAGATGCTGCCTGCGAACATGTTGGGCATCTCAACGTTGAAGACGCCCTCGCTCTGGTAGACGCGCTCATGCCAGAGTCGCATCAATGGCATCGCGGCCTTCCATTCGTGATCGCCCTTCTTGCGGTACCAGACATCCACCCGGGCGTTGCGATTGTCATCACCGCTGATCAGCC
This sequence comes from Steroidobacteraceae bacterium, assembly GCA_049515055.1. Lineage (GTDB taxonomy): Bacteria > Pseudomonadota > Gammaproteobacteria > Steroidobacterales > Steroidobacteraceae > FEN-1191. The sequence continues at coordinate 42,380 of JBEKUL010000003.1, forward strand.
ACTCGAAGCCGAGATTGATCAGCGTCGGCGGATCGATGACGAGCTCGCCCGCCCTCACAGCGTTCATGGGTTTGACCGCAGCTGCGCTCGCGGCGACAAACGACGCAGACAGCATGATCGTTGCCGCCAGCGACAAGGCGATTCTGCGCATGAAGCCCCCTGCCAAATAGTCGCCCGATGCGATCCCGCTTTTGTAACGCGTCAATGGCTCGACGCCCGGCGCTGGGTCCGATTCGCTAAATTCCAACCTCGCCGCGCGGTTTATTGATACGCACATAGTCCGTGTCCTGCACCGGCACGCCATCGCACTCAATGGCGATTGTCGTGACCGGCGAGTCCGGTGCCTGCGTCGGCAGATCGATCAGGTGCGTGCGATAGTCATCCTGCTTGATCGTTACCGGAGCGCCGGTCCTGAGCAGTTTGGCCGAGAGCGCCTTGACCCTGAGACCGGAAATGGAGACATCGGTGCCCGGCCAGAAATGCACGTGCATGTAGAGTGTATTGCCACTGCGGGTAAAATTAGCATAGGCGCTCCTGCGCGTCTTGCACGGTTCGGAGCTATAGATGGTATCGCCGTTGGCTTTCATCCACTCGCCCACTTCGGTCAGTATGCGCACGCTCTTCGGCGGCACCGAGCCATCGGGCATTGGGCCGATGTTGAGCAAATAATTGCCGCCATCGCGCGCGCAGCTGATCAGATTGCGGATCACCGTGCGAGCTGACTTCCAGTTATCGTCTGCTCGCTGGTAGCCCCAGGAATCGTTGAGCGTCATGCAGCTCTCCCAGGAACGACCGCCGGCCGCCGCGATGATGTCCTGCTCGGGGGTGGAAAAGTCGCCTGCGAGCTTGTTGCGGTTATTGACGATGATGTCGGGCTGCAGTGCGAACACCATCTGGTTCATCTTCTCGGATTCCCAGCCCTCTGCATCCAACGGCCAGGAAACGTCGTACCAGAGCACGTCGATCTTGCCGTAATGGGTCATGAGCTCGCGGATCAGGCCATGCGTATAGTCCACAAAGCGCCGGCGCGCCGCCGCATCGGCCTGGCAGCGCGCACCGTCGGGGTGATGCCAGTCCATCAGCGAATAATAGAATCCGACCCGCAGGCCTTCGGCACGCCCCGCATCGACAAATTCCCGTAATACGTCGCGCTTTGGTCCGAATTTGACGGCATTGTAGTTCGTCAGCTTCGTGTCCCAATTGCAGAAGCCCTCGTGATGCTTGCTCGTGAGCACCATGTATTTCATGCCGGCGGCCTTCGCCAGCCTGGCCCAGGCGCGGGCCGATCCGGGCTGAGGGTTATAGAGCGAGGTAAAGCTCTGATATTCCAGGATCGGAATCGCTTCATTCTCCATGGCCCATTCATGGCGCTGGTGGCCGGCATAGAGGCCGAAATGAATGAACATGCCGAATTTGGCCTCATGCCACCACTTCATGCGGCGCTGTTGATCGGCGGTGGGTGGGCCGCCTTCCGGATCGCGCCCTGGCGGCGATGCGCTCATTCCAGAAGCCTTCACGGTGGCCAGAGCGGCCAGAGCAACGCCCGTGCCGATCAGTAGCTCACGACGATGGATCGGAAAATCGGACATGACGCACCCCCTCCCACGACCGCAGCGCATTGTTGCACGGGTTATCGCACCAGCGGTAACAGCACGCTGCTGGGGCTGGCCCCACCGCGATAAATGCTTTCCCTCACCGCCTTGTAGTCTCCCGGGCGGGCGTTGAAGATGTTGTCGACGAAAGTCTGTGGATTGCGGTCATAAAGCGGGAACAGGCTCGACTGCACCTGGATCATGATTTTGTGACCCGGCAGGAACACGTGATCTACATTGGGTAGCCCAAACTTGTATTCCTCGACTTTGTGCGCAATCAGGGGCTGCGGCTGATTGAAGCCGTGCACGTAGCGGCCCCGGAAAATCTCAACACCGATCGGCAATTCGAAACCCGCCATGCCGGGCTTTGCGCCCTGATCCAGGGCCTCCGGCGCATCGTTCGGATAGACGTCGATGAGCTTGACTACCCAGTCGCTGTCGGTGCCTGAAGTGGCGGCGTACAGATCAACCTGAGGCGCTCCCATGATGTGCACGGCTTTGGCGAGTGTCATCGTCTGATAGACGAGCACATCCGCGCGGTCCGAAACAAAGCGCTGATCGTGCACCAGCCACTGCGTCCACTGCATCCGATCCTCCATGCTGATCGGCCGCGGGATAAAGGGCACGGGCTTTGAAGGATCGGAAACATAGTCATCATGTCCGCTGGCCGCGGGGCGAGCAAGACTGGCTGTGAAACCCTCGCCAAGATAGAGCGGCGTCAGCGTTCCCATCGGCCATGTCGGGGACTGTTCCCAGCGATCCAGCCCGGTCGCGTAGGTGAGCACGCGCGGTGTATGCGGATCGGGTGCACCCTTGAGGTAATGATCCAGGAAGGGCTTCATGTGACTGGCACGAAATTCATCGGCCGTGTCGCCGGTGAAGGTCAGAGCGCCGAGCTCGTAACCATAATGATTGACGCCGGAATGACGCCACGGCCCGATGACCAGCGACACCATATCGTTATTCTTATCCTTGAGCGCCCTGTATACCGCGGGGGCGCCGTACGAGTCTTCCTGATCCCATTGACCCACCACGAGCATCGTGGGCACGGTCAGCGTCCGAGCGGCCAGCCATTTGTCCACGGCCTGCAGTGACCAGAAATCGGTATAAGCCGGATTCTGCATGAGCTTCTGCATGAACGGGTACTGATCGATGCCCCATTGGCGCGCGTAGTCGCCGCTGGATCCGGCCGCAAGAAAAAGCGCGTAGTCGTCGCCGGCACCCACTGCTGCAGCGCTGTCGCTCTCCGCCTTGGCGGTACTCTGAGCCAGCACATAAGCCATCGTCGGGTTGCGAAACGCCCCGTTGTGGAACCAGTCATCGCCGATCCAGCCATCGACCATCGGACTTTGCGCCACCGCGGCCTTCAGGGCCGGATGGGGATTGATCAGCCCCATCAGTGTGGTGAAACCGAGATAGCTGCTGCCAACGATCCCGACCTTGCCGTTGCTTTCCGGGAGGTGCTTGACCAGCCAGTCAATCGTGTCGTAAGCGTCGGTCGACTCATCGATCCCGGTATCATTCAGTGGCCCGACGAGCGGGCGGTTCATCACGAACAGGCCCTCGGAATTGTGTTCGCCGCGGATGTCCTGGTAGACGCGAATGTAGTTGTCTTCGACGAATTCGGCGTCCATGGCGGGCAGGATGTCGGTGATCGACTGGCCTTTCATGCGCGCCGTCGAATGCTTGGCATCGTACGGCGTGCGCGACAGCAGAATCGGCCCGTCCTTCGTGCCTTTCTTCATCACGATGACGGCGTAGAGCTTCACGCCGTCGCGCATCGGAATCATCTCCACGCGTTTGATGTAATCGGCTTGCGGCCGAACCTCGTCGTAACTTGATACGCCGTCGGGCGTCATCGGCGTCACCGCAACGCTCGAGGGCGTGCCGCCCAGTACCGTTGAAGCTGCGAGTAACGCCGGCAGAAAGATGCTCGCGCCGCTTGCGAGGGCTGCATTTCTCATGGCGTCGATCCTCCGGCCGGAAGGGCCCGTGCGGCTAATTCGATATTTCGGCGCGCAGCGCCGGCAGCTTGATCGTGTTTTCGAGCCGCTCGCCGCACAGGAAGTTCAGTAAATCGTTGCGCTGAGCCAGTGCGTCGCGGCGCCCGAGCGCGATGAGTTCCTGCGTATAGCTGTCTTCGAACAACAGGTAGCTGGCGAGCTCTGCGCCAGCGGTACCGCCTGCATCAATCACGCGCAACAGGGCACGCAGACTGCGCGACATGGTCTTGAGGTGACGTGTCGCGATCACGCGCAGATCTTCGCTGGGTACGATCATCAGCGTGGAAATCTTATGAACATCCGGCATGGCCTGGGGCGCCACCTCGCTCACTCTGTTAAATCGCGTCACGTGCTCGATGTTAGCGTAGAACTGATCCATGAACAGCGTATCGAGCATGTAACCGAATATCTGTCCGGGCGTTGGGGCCGCCGTGGTCCGCCTGGGGGTTACCCCTGAGTCGCTCTGGGCGCGCACGCCGATGATCAGCAGTCGATTGGCACCCAGGTGTATGGCCGGACTCAAAGGCCAGAGCTGGCGCAGCGCCCCGTCGCCATAAAACTCGCCGTCGAGCATCACGGGCGGAAACAGGAAAGGAATGCTCATGCTGGCCATCACATGCTCGAGCGTCAGCGATTCGCGCCGGCCCACACGTTGCTGGCGCTTCCAGTCGGCAATGGTGCTGTCGCCGTCAAAGAAAGCAACCGATACGGCGCTGCTGTAGTTGGTTGCGCATATCGCCAGGGCGCGCAATGCTCCGACCCGTACGCTGCGTCGCAGATGTGCCCAGTTGATAGTGCGCTCCAGTAGTTCGCGCAGTGGCGTATTGTTGAACAGGGCGCGCGGCGGCCGCAGATGCCCGCCCGACACCAGCGAGAGCAGCCAGCGCGATCCGGAGCGCAGCATGCTGAGCGTGTCGGCACGAAACACCTGATCCACGTGAAAGCCGGCCCACACCGATTCCAGTCCCGCGACTGCGCGCTGCCAGTGATAGGCCTCTGTGGCCAGCACTGCAGCGGTGACGGCACCGGCCGAGGTCCCGACGATGACCGGAAAGGGATTGGGCGCATCGGGCAGCAATTCAGCAATCGCACGCAGCACGCCAATCTGGTATGCCGCGCGTGCGCCACCGCCGGGCAGCACCAACGCGACACAATAGCCCGCCCCGGAACGTACAGCATCTGGCGGCAATGCGTCCATACGCGCAAGATAGCACCCAACTACCCAGGCCCCCGCCTGCCGCAGTTAAAACTGCTGCATTATCCACAGATCGGTGGCGTGATTGGGCTTAGGATCTACGCTCATGATCAGCCTGCAACCGCATTACAACCTGCCCAGCCGCCTGCGCCGCGGCACGACGGCATTCACGTCTTTCCTGCTCGTCGCGCTCGTGACGGGGCTGACCGGCTGTGGACTGGCCGGCACGTCAGCCACCACCGCGGCTGGCGCGGCCAGTGAGGCCGAGCAGGCCCGTCAGGCCCAGCAGATCGAGCAGCAGGTGAAGGATAAGCTTCAGGCAGCCCAGGACGCGGAAGCCGCCAAGCGCGCGGCCGCCGACAAAGACTCGCTATAGCGCCAGCCCGTCCCGGGCGAGGCGCGCCCTGATTTCATAGCAGCGATGAATGCGCGGATGACGCGCGAAATCGAATGGCAGCGTCTGCGGCGAGATATCGCGCACATCCCAGCGCCGTTGCAGGTCATCTTGCATGCGGAAATGCTGTGCATTGGTCGAGAAAACGAGCAGGCCCGCCGGCGCCAGCAAGCGCATGCAGCAGTCGATCAGGTCGGGGTGATCGCGCTGGATGTCGAGCACGCCTCGCATGCGCTTGGAATTGGAGAATGTCGGTGGATCGAGGAAAATCAGCTCGAATTCGCGCCGCTTCGTGCCGTCCGCCTCGGCCGCCGCCGCACGCAGCCATTCGCGGCAATCGGCGCGCTCCAGACGATGGCGCGCCGGCTCGAGCCCATTGAGCTCGAAGTTTTGCGCTGCCCAGTCCAGATAGCGGTTTGACAGATCGATACTCAGACTCTCGCGCGCCCGGCCAGCGGCAGCGTAAACGCTCGCGCTGGCGGTATAGCAAAACAGGTTCAGAAATCGTGTCCCCGGTGCCTGCTCGCGCAGGCGTGCGCGCGTCAGGCGCTGATCCAGAAACAGGCCGGTATCAAGATACTCTTCGAGGTTGACCAGGAACTTCAATCCAGCCTCGTTAACCGTGATGGCACTTTGGCCCGCACCCGATGCGCCCGACGCATCCGCGGCGCCCGGGGAGTCGGCCGTGGTCGCTGCACCCGAAGCGCGGCGAGTCGTGTGCAGGCGCTGATATTGCGCCGCACCGCTCTGGCGCTCGCGCAGGCGCAGGTGAATGCGCTCGGGAGGAAGCTTGAAGACTCGCGCTAAAGCGACCAGCACCTCGCCTCGTCGCCGGCGCGCCGCCTCGATCGCAATCTCCTTGGGCGCGGCATACTCCTGTATATGCAGATGCAACGCCTCGCTTTCGCTCGCCAGATAGTGGTCAATGGCGAACGAATATTCCGGCATATCGGCATCGTAGAGTCGGTAGCAACTGACCGCCGCGCGCTGTGCTGCCTTGCCCAGGAGCTTCAGATTCTTCTCGATCCGATTGGCGAACATCTGTGCGCCCGCGCTCAGCGGCGCGGCGGCCGCACGCTCATGCCGCACCGCTGCGCTATCGGCACTGCCGGGTGCGGCCAGATCGATGCGCAGGAACCGACAGGCGATGGCGCCGTTGTAGACCTCGTGTACCCGGTAGCTGCGCAGATGCAGCTCGCGGGCCAAATCGCCGGCACGCGTAAGAATTGCAGCCTCCCAACCCGCAAAGCGCTCGCGCAGCACACGACCGAGCTCGGCATGCACTTCGCGCGCCTGCACGCTATCGCCGAGGCGCTCGCCATACGGGGGATTGGTGCAGATAAACCCCCTGCCGCCACTCAGGGGCTGCACCGTAGCGAGACTGAGCTGATCGAAGCGCACCAGCGCGCCGACTCCGGCGCGATCGGCATTGGCCGCACCGATAGCCAGGGCGCGCGCATCGATGTCACTGCCGCGGATCAGGCTTGCAACCGTACTGCGAGCGAGCGAGCGCGCCTGATCGAGCAGGCGCTGCCAGAGTGCTGCGTCGTGGCCGCGCCAACCCAGAAACCCGAAATACTCCCGAAGCAGCGCGGGGGCGCGTTCGGCTGCAATCGATGCCGCCTCGATCACCAATGTGCCCGAGCCGCACAACGGATCGAGAAATTCGGCGCCGCGCGCCGCAAACTCGTCCCAGCGCGCGCGCAGCAGCAGCCCCGCGGCGAGGTTCTCGCGCAGCGGCGCCTCACCGGCCTCGGTGCGATAACCGCGCCGATGCAGACCCTCACCGGCCAGGTCGATCGAGAGCGTGATGTGTGTGCCCTGCGCATGAGCCATTATTCTTACCGCCGGGCGCACCAGCGCCACATCGGGCCGCGCGCCGCAGTGCGCGCGCAGCCTGTCGCAGATGCCGTCCTTGAGCCGCAACGCGCCGTAGTGCGTGTTCGTAATGTAGGGGCTCGCACCGGTGAATTCGCAGGCGATCGTGCGCGCCGGATCGATATGCGCAGCCCAGTCGCAGCCCATCACGCCGCGGTAGAAGGCCTCAGCGTCGTCCGCTTCGAATTCGAGCAGCTCGAGTAAAACGCGGCTGGCGATGCGCGACCATAAGCAGGCTCGATAGCCGACTTCGAGCGAGCCGCGAAAGCGCACGCCGGTGCTGCGCTCCTGAATAGCGCTGGCGCCGAGCCGGGCGAGCTCGCGCGCGAGCAGATCGGAAAAGCCGCGCGGCGCGGTGGCGAAGAATTGCTGCTCCATGGGCAGCGAGGTCAACTCAGGTCGATCCAGGTCGTCTTGAGCTCAGTGTATTTTTCAAAGGCGTGCAGCGATCGGTCGCGCCCGAAGCCGGACTGCTTGAAGCCGCCGAACGGCACCGTGATGTCATCGGCATCGTAGCAATTGACATAGACCACCCCGGCGCGCAGCGCGCGCGCTGCGCGGTGTGCATGACGCAGATCGCGGGTCCAGATCGCCGCGGCCAGTCCATAGCTGACGTCGTTCGCGAGGCGCAGGGCCTCATCCAGGTCGCGAAAGCTCAGCGTAGCGAGCACGGGGCCGAAGATCTCCTCACGCGCGATACGCATGTTCGATCGCACATCGTCGAACACGGTCGGCTCGATATAACAGCCGCCGCTCTGGGTGCGCACGCGCTGACCACCGAGCGTCAGGCGTGCGCCCTCGCTGCGGCCCGAGGCGATGTAATCGAGCACGCGTTGAGTCTGGATCTCATCGACCATCGCCCCCAGAACGGTGTCGGGATCGAGCGGATCGCCCGGACTCATCGTACGCGCGATCTGCGCGATGCGCTCGAGCAACGGGGCGCGGATGGACTCCTGGACCAGCAGCCGCGAGCCAGCCGAACACATCTCGCCCTGGTTAAAGAAAATCGCGTAGGCGGCGGTGCGCGCGACGCGATCCAGATCCTCGAAGTCGGCCATGACGATGTTGGGGGACTTGCCGCCGCATTCGAGTGAGACGCGCTTGAGGTTGGACAGCGCCGCGGCTTGCATGACGCTCTTGCCGGTCGCGGTCGAGCCCGTGAAGGTGACGCAATCGACATCCATGTGCGCGGCCAGAGCGGCGCCTGCGGTCTGGCCATAACCCGGCAGTATCTGCAAGGCGCCCGGCGGCAATCCGGCCTCAAGCGCGAGCTCGCCCAGGCGAATCGCGCTCAGGGGCGATTTCTCCGAGGGCTTGAGCACGAGCGAGTTGCCGGCGGCGAGCACTGGTGCGATTTTCCAGGCCGCCATCAGCATCGGAAAATTCCATGGCACGATGGCTCCGACGACACCGACCGGCTCACGCGTGACCAGTGCCAATGAGGCCGCGTCGGTCGGCCCGATCTGGTCGTAGATCTTGTCAATGGCTTCCGCGTACCAACGCAGGCAGGTCACGGTCGCGGTTACATCAACGCCGAGACTGTCGCGGATCGGTTTGCCGACGTCGAGCGTCTCCAGCAGCGCCAGCTCCTCGCCCGCCGCCTCCACTCGCTGCGCAAAATTCAATAGCACGCGCTTGCGCGCCGCGGGCGACTGCCCTGCCCAATCGCGCCGCTCGAAGCATTCGCGGGCCGCGGCTACAGCCAGGTCGACATCGGCGCGATCGCAGGCCGCTCCGCTCGCGAGCTTGCGGCCGTCGATCGGAGACATGCACTCGAAGGTCTCGCCGCTTTGCGAAGGCACGAGCGCGCCGTTGACAAGCGCGAGGGCGGCCGGGCGCACTGCGCGTGCCCGCTCGTGCCAGAGTGCAGCGGTGTTGCCTTGGGATTGATCCAACATGGCCTATCTTTCGACCTCAAGCTGCGACTGTCAAATCGCGAACTCACCACGGCGGGCACGACGCTGCGGTCGAACTGCCTGTAGAAACTGACTGGCCGTGCTAAGGCATCTTAGATAGCCGTGGATGGGCTGACCGCTCTCGCAGCCGACGGCGCCGCGAGCTTGGTCGGCAGTCTGACTTGGAAGCATGATCCCGCGCCTGATCGGCTCCTTGCCGTGACCTGACCTCCGTGTAGCTCGATTACCGTCTTCACAAAATATAGCCCGAGGCCGGTGCCGACAATGCCCGCGGCATTGCTGCCGCGGTAGTAGCGCTCAAACAGCCGAGCAGCATCGGATTCCGGAATACCCATGCCCCGATCCTGCACCGAAACGACCACCTCTGATGCGTCAACCTCGAGCGCGACGCTGATCAAGCCGCCGTCGGGAGAATACTTGATCGCATTCGACAACAGGTTGCTGAACACTTGAAACAGGAGATTCGCGTCGCCGACCAGGGTCAGTTTGCGTGCCGGAAAGTTTTCCAAAAGCTGCGCCTGCGGCGCGATTTCGCGCTGCAATTGGCATACCTCGCGCAGCAGCGCCGCTATATCGAAGGTGCGGGGATGGAAGTAGAGCGTGACGTCGCCGTCGATGATTCGTATCGAGTCGATCAAATTTTCGATCAAGTGCGTCATGCGTCGCGCGGCGTTTCGAATCTTGCGCGCTCGTTCAGCGAAATCGTCCGGGGTCAGACAGTTCCTCATCGTGATCAAACGTTGCGCATGACCGTCGATAATGGCGATAGGCGTACGAAACTCGTGCGAGGCCATCGAGACGAAGTTCCGCTGCAGCAGCATCAGACGCTGTTCCTCGGCAAGCCTGTCGCGCAGCATCGTAGCTTGCTGCTCGACTCCAATTCGGCTGTTCATCAGCTCAATCGCGTTGTTGCGAAATACGACCACCGCGCGCGCCATTTCCCCAATCTCATCGTGACGCTCTGTACTCTGCATATCGATTCCCGTGTCGTTCGCGGCCAACCGGTGCATGCGATCGGCCAGGCCGAGTATCGGCGCCGAGATCGAGCGCCGCACATATACCATGGCGCTGGCTGCGGCCACGCCCGCGAGGACGATCGTGATCAGGATCAGCCAGCGAGCGCGCCGATAGGCCAAATTCTCGCGCAGGCTCGCTCGCCGAGCACTCGTCAAATTATGCGCCGTCAGAGCATCGAGTGCGTCGCTGGCGGCATCGTAATCCGCCTTGGATGCGCCTGTGTAGCGCGCGATCGCGGCAGCCCGCTCGCCATGTCGTGCCAGCGCCAGGTTCAAGCCCACAGCCTGCCGATAGTGATTCCAATCTGCCACGAACTTGCGGTACAACGCATCGGCGTCGTCATCGTGTGCAATCTGTCGGTAGGTGTCCTGCGATGCCGCGATGCTGCGATCCAGCTGCTGCATCTCCTGTTCGCTCGCCGCAAGCTCGCTCGGGTTCGCCGCCAGCAGGCTGGCCGCCTCGATCCCGCGAAAATCGGAGGTGTGATTATTGAGATCTCCCAGAGCACCGGTGCTCGGCAACCAACGATCGCGAACCTGGGACGAGACCTCGTTGAAATAACTCAAGCTTCCGATACCGAATGCGCCGAGCAAAATCGCCACGACAAATAGCAATAGGAATACCAAGGACAGACGAACCGTGATTGAACGCGTTCGTTTCATGGGGAGTTCACTGCCACTGGCGAGCTCGCGAGGTCTCAAGCCTAGCGTACTGTCATGGTTGCTGTCAGCGCTGGTTTTTGAGCGCCGGCGGGTCCCGGGCGATCCGCCCGGATATCCGAAATCTTTGCTTTCTCTTAACACGGGAAGTGCTAGCGTCCGTACAGTCGAGGTAGCGGTATTGCGCCGCGGGGTACAGTAGATACAGCGATACGATGGAAGCACCTGCAAAAAGAATTCTGTGCATCGAGGATGATCGTGAGTACGCGGGACTGATCGCCGAGGAGCTCAGCTATCGGGGCTATGAGGTCGGTGTGGCGTACAACGGGCGGGATGGCTTGTCTGCTATTCTCAGAAGCTCGCCCGACCTGGTTCTCGCGGACGTCAATATGCCCGTGTTGTCCGGATTCGATCTGCTCGAGCGGCTGACGGCGCTGGAGCCGAGATTCGCGCGCATGCCGTTTGTGTTTCTGACCGCCCTTGCGGATCATGACAACGAGCTCAAAGGCTGGCGGCTCGGCGCGGACGATTATGTGACGAAGCCGGTTGAATTCGACGTGCTCGCGGAGCTGATTGCATCGCGACTCAAGCGCGTTGCACGCGATGGCGTCTGGCCTAAGCTCATCGATCTCGGCGAGCGCGAGCGCGAGACGCTCACCTGGGCGGCGCGTGGCAAGACATTCGCCGAAATCGGAGAGATCCTGGGCTTGAGCCGACGTACGGTCGAATTCCATCTCGACAACGCGCGCCGCAAGCTCGGTGTGCCGACGCGCACGCAAGCCCTCGTCAAGGCTGCCATCGGCCAGCTGATCGAGCCCTAGTTGCAGCAGGGGGCGGGCGAACGCGCGCCGCCCCCGGCAGCCTCTTGAATCGATGGGCTCAGAATCTGCGGCGCAGCGCGGTCGCATCAATACTCGCCTTGAGTATGGTCACACTCCTAGTGTTGGCAGGACCGCCAACCGTTGCGCCACCTGGAGCGCGCGGACCGCCGATGAACGCAGCCGCCGCCGCAGCCTTAAGAACCGGCGTCGGGTGACTCGGCGCAAATGAGGATCCCGCGATCGCATGGCTGGCGGCGACCGACGCCGGGCCGGCGTTGAGCACGGGCGCAGGGCCAGCGGCACCAGAATGAGCCACGGAGTGACTCTGATCTGGCTTCCCGCTGCGCCGGCCGAATATAGCGCCGACGGTTGGCTTCGCTGCGCTGGCCTGAGTGCCGACGAGGGCGCCGGCGCCGTGACGCGGCAGGTGGGCTGCGGATCTCGCAGGCGCCGTCGCCGGTTGCCCGCTCCGATTTGCCGCGCCGCCCTTGCTTGGAGCACCCAATCTTTTCACATTGCCATTGCTGCTGGCATCCGCAGTCGTTCCGGATTCGGCAGCGGCTTCGGATACAGTCGGTGCCCCAGAGCTGCCAATGGACCCGGCGTCAGCGGCAATCGCCAAATCGAAGGCAATGCCGCCCGCGAGCACCGCGTACAGGACACAACGGATGAGAGTCGCGGTCATGACATCAATTCTCAATGGTGACCATCAGTTCACCCCGTATTCGATTTCAGTGTCTGAGGCGCCTGCTCGAGGGGCAATTCGGGCTTGCCTTTGTTCTTAATTTTCATCCGGTCCGAAGAGGTCTCGAGG
>JBEKUL010000004.1:0-53546 GCA_049515055.1 Steroidobacteraceae bacterium
ATTAACGAGGGCAAATTCTGGTCCGGCGTGGCCGCTCTGATCCGCACTCTGGGACCATTGAATGCCGCGTTGCTGCGCCAGCGCGATCAACTGCAGGCGGCCATCGATGCCTGGCATCGCGAGCACGCCGGCGCAAAGTTCCAGTTGCAGCAGTACCGCGCCTTCCTGCAGGAGATTGGATATCTCGCGCCAGAGATCGCGGATTTTGCGATAAGCACGGAGCACGTCGATGCCGAATTGGCGCGCATCGCCGGGCCGCAGCTGGTGGTTCCGGTCGACAATGCGCGCTATGCATTGAATGCGGCCAATGCGCGCTGGGGCAGCCTCTATGACGCGCTCTATGGCACGGATGTTATAGCTGCGAGCCCCGCTGCCGCGGGCACTGCGGGCTCGGGCGGCTATGACCCCGAGCGCGGCGCGCGTGTCATTGCCTTTGCACGCGAATTTCTGGATCGGCACTTTGCGCTCACGTCCGGCTCGCATCGGGCTGCGCTGCGCTATCGGATCGCAGACGAGGGCCTTACGGTCGAGCTCAACGACGGCAGCGCCGCGAAGCTGCGCGAGCCGGCTGCTTTGGCGGGCTACCAGGGCGATCGTGCCTCGCCGAGTCTGGTACTGCTCGTACACCACGGCCTGCATGTGGAGCTGCACGTTGACCGCGCACACGCGGTCGGCCGCGAGGACCCCGCGGGTCTGAGTGACGTGGTGCTGGAATCAGCCGTGACCACGATCGAGGACTGCGAGGACTCGGTCGCAGCCGTGGACGCGGCGGACAAGATCCGCATCTATCGCAACTGGCTCGGGTTGATGCAGGGCAGCCTGCAGGCTCGCTTCAGCAAAGGCAGCGCTCAGGTGCTCAGGCAACTCAACGCCGACCGGCGCTACCACAGCGCCAAGGGCGGCGAGCTCGTACTGCCAGGCCGCAGCCTGATGCTGATTCGCCACGTCGGTCATCACATGATGTCCGACGCGATCACCTTCAACGGCCAGCCCGTACCGGAGACCTTCATCGATGCCGCCGTGACGACTCTGATCGCGCTGCATGATCTGCGCGGCCGCGGCCCCTTGCGCAACTCGCGCCAGGGCTCGATCTACGTCGTCAAACCGAAAATGCATGGACCGGATGAGGTGGCGCTGGCCGAGCAACTGTTCTCGCGTGTGGAGGATCTGCTCGAACTGCCCCGCTACACCCTGAAGATCGGCATCATGGACGAGGAGCGCCGCACGACCGTCAATCTCAAGGCCTGCATCGGCGCGGTGCGCAAGCGTGTCGTGTTCATCAATACCGGCTTCCTGGATCGCACGGGCGATGAGATCCATACCTCGATGGAAGCCGGTGCGGTGCCGCGCAAGGCCGAGATCAAGCAAGCGCTCTGGTTTGACGCCTATGAGCGGCGCAACGTTGATATCGGTCTGGCCTGCGGACTGCGCGGACGCGCGCAGATCGGCAAGGGCATGTGGGCGATGCCGGATCGCATGGCCGAGATGCTGCGAACCAAGGGCGCGCAGTTGCGTGCCGGTGCGAGTACCGCCTGGGTGCCCTCCCCGACTGCGGCCACATTGCATGCACTGCATTACCACGAGGTCGACGTCGCGGCGGTGCAGGCCGAGTTATCGCATCGCGCCTGCGCACCGCTGGACGACATACTGACCCCCGCGCTGGTCGCAGCGCCCAACTGGGGTAGCGCGCAGATCCAGGAGGAGCTCAACAACAACGCACAAAGCATCCTGGGCTATGTCGTGCGCTGGATTGACTCAGGCGTGGGCTGCTCCAAGGTGCCCGACTACCATGACGTCGGGCTCATGGAGGATCGCGCCACGCTGCGAATCTCGAGCCAGCATGTGGCGAACTGGCTGCATCACGGGGTTTGTAAGCCTGAGCAGGTCACCGGCGCACTGCAAGCCATGGCGCGTGTCGTGGATCAGCAGAACGCCGGCGACCCGGGGTATCGGCCCATGGCGGCTGACTTCGAGCACGACCTTGCCTTCCGGGCGGCCTCGGATCTGATCTTCAAGGGCCGCGATCAGCCCAATGGCTATACCGAATTCATTCTGCACGGGTATCGACGGCGGCGGAAGACGGGTTAGTGCAATGCCCCGGCAGCCCCGCGGGCACCGTGACTTGCGCGCTGGCGCGCACCAGCCGCGCTGACTGGGCAAGCACAACCCTATAACGCCCCGGCGCGATGACCCAGCCGCACGGCGCCTGCCAATTCGCCAGCAGCCGTGGATCCACGTCGATGCGTACATGTGCCGAGGCGCCTGGCGCCAGTGCAAGCTTCTGCCATCCAGCCAGCCGCTTCACCGCTCCGGTGTGTGCGGCTGCAGCTGCGACGTACACCTGCGGCGTGTCCCTGACAGGGCGTGCCGAAACATTGCGCACATTGAACTGAACTTCCAACGCCTCGCCGCGCAATGTGGCCCTCAGGCCACTGTAGGTCACGCGGCCATAGGACAAGCCGAAGCCGAACGCAAACAGCGGATCGAGTCCATTCTGATCAAACCACTTGTAACCGACCGCGGCGCCTTCCTGGTAGTGAACCGAAAAAGGCTGATCGCGCGGCAGCCCGACACCATCGAGTTGTGGACGCGGCAGCTGCGCCTCCGAGCGCGGGAACGTGACGGGCAGGCGCCCGGAAGCATCCACCTCGCCGAACAGCACCCGCGCGATGGCCTCGCCACCAGCACTGCCCGGGTACCAGGCTTCGAGCAAACCGGCAACGTGATCGAGCCAGGGCATGAGCACCGGCCCGCCGGTCTCGAGCACCACGATCACATGCCGATTGGCGCGAACGATGGCCTGGATCAGCGCGTCCTGGCCCTCGGGCAGTGTGAGGGACGCATCCTGTCCCTCGGCGGTCCATTGCTGTGCAAACACGATGGCCACGTCGCTATCGGCTGCCAGCCGCGCGGCCGCCTGCGGATCATCGCCCGCGGCGTATCGCACCGCGCTGGCCGGCAGGCGCTTGGCAATCGCGGCCAGCGGCGCTGCGGGGTCATAAACAACGGGCCCCGGAAAACCCAACGGCCCCACGCCCTTGACGGGGTTGCCGCCGACCGGAGTGACCTGGGCGGAGCCCCCGCCGGACAGCACGCCCACATCGGCGTGCGCGCCAATCACCGCCACGCGCTTGAACCGACCCGATAAGGGCAGCAGCGCGCCGCGGTTCTGCAGCAGCACGATCGCCTCCTCGGCATCGGCCTGCGAGACGAGCGCATCGGCAGCGAAATCGATGGGACCCTCCTGCACGGGATGATCCACCGCGCCGACAGCAAACAGTGAGCGCAGAATTCGTCGCGCCATGTCATCGAGCCTTGCGGGCGCGACCTCACCGCTGCTCGTCGCCTCGAGCAGTGGGGTATCAAAATAGGCCATTTTGTCGAAGATGCTCGCCGCCGACTCCTGATCGAGCCCCGCGTTCGCCGCCTCGATAGTCGAATGCACCGCTCCCCAATCGGACATGACGTAGCCCGGGTAATGCCAGTCGCCCTTGAGCACCTGCGACAGCAACCAGCGGTTCTCGCAGGCATAGACGCCGTGCAGGCGGTTGTAGGAGCACATGACCGCACCGGGCTGTCCCTGCTCGATGGCGAATTGGAAAGCCAGCAGGTCGGATTCGCGCGCCGCTGCGTCGTCAATCTCCGCGCTCAACACGGTGCGACCGGTTTCCTGATCGTTCAGAGCGTAGTGCTTGACCGTCGAGACGATATGGTTCGACTGGATACCGCGCACTTGCGCGCCCACGATCGTACCGGCGAGCAACGGATCCTCGCCGCCGTACTCAAAATTGCGTCCATTGCGCGGATCGCGCAACAGGTTGACACCACCGGCCAGCATGACGTTGAAGCCCGAGGCGCGTGCCTCCGCGCCGATCATCGCGCCGCCACGAAAGGCGAGCTCGGGATTCCAGGTCGCCGCCGTCGCCAGGCCCGACGGCAGCGCGGTACGCTCGCGCAAGGTGTTGGTGCCGCGCTGCGTGGCCACACCGATGCCCGCATCGCTCTCCCATTGCGGCGGAATACCCAAGCGCGCGATACCCGGGATGTAGCCGGCGGAAGCCGGGCGCGCTGGCGGCGGCGGCACGTATTGGCGCGCGCCGCGCGGTGCGGCGTAATAGCCATAGACGAGCGTGAGTTTTTCATACAGCGTCATCGCTCGCAGTGCGAGCTCGGCGCGCGTATCCGGATCCAGGCTCGCATCGAGCCAGCCCTGCGAGGCAGGGGCATCGGCAGAGCGTGCCAGCGCGCTTACCAGAATCATCGACATCAGGCCGGCGGCGCGTATCCCCGACACGATCATTCTCGTTGTTCCCATTGCGCTTATCGTAGCGCACCAAAAGGTGATTGATTGCAGCGACCCAATATGCGATGTTTGTGGGGTATGGCCCCACAAGCTCGACCCAGTGTGGTTGCACAACTTACGCCCGCGCCGCAGCCAGCCGGCGAGAGCGCCTCTGGCATTGATGTGCGTGAAGAGGAGCTCGGCACGGTCACCGCGCAGCGCGTCTACAAAATGCGCTGCGAGTGTGGCCGCTCATGGTTCGAGCTTGATGTGCCAACGCTGATCAAATGCCCGGCGTGCGCAAAATTGTGCCTGGTCTCCTTATAGGGCACTCGCCCACGCCCTGATCGCGCGGATATCAGCCGGAGTCGTGCGGCAGCAGCCTCCGATCAGACGCGCCCCCAGCTCGTACCAGCCACGCGCCTGCTCAGCCAGCGCACCGTCGTCGGCAACGCCCGTCCATTGCCTGGCGCGCGCATCGTAGTGCTCGCCTGAATTGGGATAGACGAGCAGTGGCTTATCGGTCTGATCGCGCATCAATCGCAGCAGCGATGGGATGTATTCGGGTCGCGTGCAGTTCACGCCCACGCTGACAATCTGCGGAAAGTCATTGAGCCTGGATACGCACTCGGCGATGCGCTGGCCTTCGCAGGTGTGTGCTTCGTCCATGCAGGCAAAACTGATCCAGGCCAATGCGTTCGGAAACTCAGCAAGTAATCGCGCCAGCACCAGGGCTTCACGCAGGCTCGGCATAGTCTCGCAGGCCAGCACATCCGCGCCGCATTGTGTCAGCACCTCGAGGCGCGGCCGATGAAAGTTCATCAGCTCGACATCGCTGCGATCATAGTGACCGCGATATTCGGACCCATCAGCAAGCATCGCACCATAGGGTCCGATCGAGGCCGCGATGAGAGGCAGCAAGCGGCCGCTGCGATTTGCCGGTACGGCCCAAAATTCTTCCCGCGCCTGCGCGGCCAGCTTGACCGAATCACGCAGGTATTGTGCAGCGCGTATTGCGTCGATACCGCGATGCGCGAACGCATCGAAATTTGCCTGATAGCTCGCCGTGATCGCAACGTCCGCACCGGCTTCAAAATAATCGCGGTGCACTAAACGGATCAGATTCGGCTGCTCCATCAGCACCTTGGCGGACCACAACGCGTCGTGCAGGTCTGCGCCACGGCGCTCGAGCTCAGTAGCCAGCGCACCGTCGAGTAGCATCAGCGGCTGTTGCGTCAGGAACTGCGCAATTGGATTGAGGCTGGCCAAGATTGCTGCGTGCGTAGGTCCGGGCTGGCGAGGTTGAGAATCGTCAGGGAAATCCTACGTGTTAAGCGCGCTTTCGCACATGGTTCGACTCTGTGACGAGCCCATACTCATACCGTACCTGTAACCCAAGGAAATAGCATGAACAAGGATCAAGTCAAAGGCCGCGTTGAAGAAGTGAAAGGCGCGATCAAAGAGAAGACCGGCCGGGCAACCGGAAATGTGGATCTCGAGGATCGCGGCAATCTGGAGAAAATCGCTGGCAAGACACAGAAGAGCTTTGGCGATGTGAAGGAACATGTCAAAGAGGAATGGAAGAAGTCCTGACCGAACGCGCGCTTCGCGCGACGCATTCGGCGAGACACGAGACAGGAAGTCTCGTGTCTCGCGCCGGATGGCAGTGCGCTAGCGCGAAGCGGCGACAGCCTTCCTGCCGCCGTGCGGGGCAGTTGCGTGACTCGCCTGCCGAGTCTTTACGCCGCGAGTGCGTTGACCTGTAATCACATGGGTGAACTCGGCGCCGAAGAAAAATATCTGCGAGGAGTAGTAGACCCAGGCCACAACCACAACCAGTGAGCCGGCTGCACCGTAGGCCGAACCGATACCCGCCTTGCCGAGGTACAGCCCGATGATGGACTTGCCGAGGCCGAATAGTCCGGCGGTCACAAACCCTCCGATCCATGAATGCCACCAGTCGGTTCGTCCGTCGGGAATATATTTGAAGATCAAGGCAAACAGTGCCGAGGTACCCACACCCGTAAATAGAAAATCAAAGACGTGCAATAGCCACTCTGGCAATGGCAGCACACCGTGCATGTAAGTGCCTGCGGCCGAGAGTGCGGCGCTGAGCAACAGCGACACCAGCAGCAGCAGTCCAATCGCCAGCACCAGCCCGAAGGAAAAGAACCGTTCCCGGATCAACGCGAACACGCCCTTGGTGCGGGCCTGGTCGGCTTCCCAGATCTTGTTCAACGCCGATTGCAGATCGGCAAACACCTGCGAGGCGCCGAACAACAGGATCAAAAGACCCGCCGCCGATGCCACCGACCCGACTCGCAAGTCCTGCCCGTGCACAATCACGCTCTGCACTGCCTGGGCTCCATCGGCCCCCAGTAAATCCTGAAATTGCATAGCCACATCGCGTTGCGCCTGCGCGGGATCGATGAATAGCGAGGCCACAGCCAGGGTCAGTATGACCAGCGGCGCCAGCGACAATACGGCATAGAAAGCCAGGGACGCGCCAAGCCGCGTCGCCTCGTGCCGATTCCAATCGGACCAGGTCTGACGCAGCAGAGCCCAGACCGTTTTGAGATGCAGATGCACAGATTTCCTTCTCAAATTCGTGTAAATCGTAAGCGGCGCGCGTCTGCGGCACCGTCATAGTCTGGAGAATACTCCTGTCGGACCAGCGCTGAGTTTTGGCTGTCGATGTGGCTGACAGCCGCCCCGTACGGGATGGGAGCGCTTCGCGTCGGGCGCGGGTTGTGGTCGGAGCGGTTCTATAGAAGACTAGCGGCGACCGAAAGGACAGGGACATGTGGAAATCAATCGTCGTCATCTGTGTCGGGGCCAGCGGCGGCGCGCTGCTGCGCTGGTGGTTCGGAACGCGACTGAACGCGATCTTTCCTGCGATACCACTCGGCACGTTTGCCGCAAACATGCTCGGCGGCTATGTCATCGGTGCGGCGATCGCAATGATCCCCGCGTCTGCGGCACTGGCGCCTGAATGGCGCTTGTTCATCATGACCGGGTTCTGCGGCGGCCTGACGACCTTTTCCACGTTCTCGGCCGAGGTGGCTACCTCGCTTCAGGCCGGACAGGCGCTGTGGGGCTGCGCCGAAGTAATGGCCCACGTCGGCGGCTCGCTACTGATGACCTTCGCGGGCATGAGCACGGTCGCCTGGATCCGAAGCTGATCATCTGCAAACATCGGGGGATACGATGAACGGCGCGTTGCTGCGATTCTACGTGCATGAGGGTCATCGACATCATGGGCTGCTGGTCTGGGAGTGGCTGCTCAAGCAGGCGAGCAAACTCGGGATCCGCGGGGGCTCGGCCTTTCGGGCCATGGCGGGTTTCGGGCGCCACCACGTGCTTCACGAACAGGCCTTCTTCGAGCTGGCCGGCACTGTTGCTGTCGAGGTCGAGTTTATCGTGACCGATCAGGAGAGCCAGCAGCTGCTCGAGCTGATCCGCGAGGAAAAGATCCGCTTGTTCTATGCCCGGATCCCAGCACATTTCAGTGTTATCAATCCCGATCAGGAAGATGCGGAAGCGACGCGATGATCAAAAATACGGTGCCCTGGCCCAATGGCGCGCGCTGCGCCGCGGTCTTCACGTGGGATATGGATTCAGACAGCATCCTGCATATGGCTCATCCCAACGATGCCGATACGCGTCTGTCGACGAATTCAATGTTGCGCTATGGGCCGCAGATTGGCGTCCCGCGCATCGTTGATTTATGCAAGGACATGGGCGTGAAGCACACGTTCTTCGTGCCAGGCTGGTGCGCCGAGCAGTACCCGCAGGCGGTAGAACTCATGGTCAAGGGTGGACACGAGGTCGGGCTGCACGGTTATCTGCATGAATACCCGAACGAGCTGACGCTCGAGCAGGAGGCCTTCTGGACCCGAACAGGAGCCGAGGCCATTACCAGGATCGCCGGCAAGGCCCCGTGCGGCTATCGGGCTCCCTGGTACAAGTACTCCAAGCACTCAACCGACATTCTCGCGAAGCTCGGCTTTACCTGGGACACCTCGTTGATGGGCGATGACAACCCGTACCTGATCCGCTCCCAGGGCGGCGAGCTCATTGAGCTACCCTGCCGCTGGCAGCTCGATGACTGGCCGCAGTTCGTCCACAACCATGATCTGGATTTCATGATGCCGATCGCCTCGCCGCGACGTGCAATGGAAGTCTACATGGCCGAATTCGATGCCATGTGGGAGCACGGCGGCATCTGGGTGGCCTGCTTCCATCCGTTCTGCTCAGGTCAGGTCGCCCGCCTCATGATGATCGCCGACATGATGGAGCAGATGATGGCCAGAGGCGACGTGTGGATGGCGACCGGCGAGGAAGTCGCCACCTACGTGCGAGGGTTGATCAACGATGGCAAGTATGTTCCACGCACCGATCAACTGCCCTTCTATGACGGGCGCCTGCCGCAACTGGCCAAAGACTATTTCATGCGAGCCCGCTGAGGGCGGGGATTCATCCGCATGTGCGCTCTGTGTGCGGCGCTGGGCGGCAGCCGGTTTTGGACCGACGCAGCGGGCCACGAGGCCTTCAGTCGCGATGGCGGCAAGCTGAGCATTCGGGCTGAAAGGCAGGAGCGGGTTCGTCTTCTGAACAGCATTGCCGCCTTTTATGGCGTTTCCATCCGGGATTGGGGCGGTAGCTCCTACATGCTCGAGAATGAATCCGGACAGCGCGCCAATGTCTACAACCTGAACGGCATCTGGTCGCAGCTCGAGGAACTGGGCGGCAAAGCTTGCGATCCCCTGGAGCCCGGCTTGCTGAGCTACCTCGCAGCTACGCAGGGGGCAGACCGCAGTGAACGATGAGCGCATTCAATGCTTCATCATCAGCGGCTTCCTCGGCAGCGGCAAGAGCACGCTGCTGCGTCGGCTGCTGGCCGATGCTGGCAGCGCCGACAGTCTCGTGATCGTCAACGAACTGGGCGAAGTCGGGCTCGACCATGAAATGATCGCATTCAGCGCCGATCGCACCGTACTGCTGCCCGGCGGTTGCTTGTGCTGCTCGATACGAGAGGATATCGAGACCACGCTGCGGCAAATCTTCGAAGACCGCGATGCGGCTCGCATTCCTGCGTTCCGAAGGATTTTTATCGAGATGAGCGGCATTGCCGAGCCTCAACCCCTCCTCTGTACGCTGCATGTGAATCCGTTCGCAGCCACCAGGCTCAAGAGCCCCAGGGTATTCACGGTCGTGGACGGTGTGCTGGGGCGCTCGACGCTTGCATCGGCTCCGCAGGCCACGCGGCAGGCGATCGCCGCCGACAGCATCATCATCTCCAAGCCGGATTTGGGAATCACTGAGGATCTCAGCCAGACACTACGGCAGATCAACCCCTGGGCGCCGATTCACCATTTCAATCTGTTGCGCCAGCCAATCGCCGATCTGTTGACGCTGTTCGATCCTGTACCCGAGAGCCCGCGGCCGCAGATTGAATGCGCGGTTCCCGCTCAGCCCGCGCAGGGTCACGCTCACGCTCATGGGGTGCGAAGCTTTGCGTTGAGCCTCGACGAGAGTCTGAACTGGACTGCCTTTGGCACCTGGATGACGATGCTCCTGCATCGCCACGGTGCCGACATCCTGCGCGTCAAAGGCATACTGGCGATCGAAGGCAATCCCGGCCCAGTACTCTTCCACTGCGCACAGCACCTCGTGCATCCGCCTGAGCACCTGAGCGACTGGAATGCTGGTCCGAGGCGCTCGCGGCTGGTTTTCATCGTTCGCGACCTGAGCCCGGCTCTGATCGAGCAATCGTTCAGGGCATTCATGGCGATGCCTGAGTGCACCGCCTCCGATCGCGGCGAGGATGGCTATCTTGCGGCGTCGGCAGGCGGCACTGTGGCCGGTCGGCCCATCCGACGTCCAATCGCGCCGCGATGGATTAAAGGTTAAGTGGCCTGGCTGTAGGAGATCAGGACGGGGACATCAATGAGCCAGAACATTGAAGGCAAAGTGATCATCATCACGGGGGCAAGCAGCGGTCTTGGCGAAGCTGCCGCCCGGCATCTTTCCTCCCTCGGTGCGACCATCGTGCTCGGCGCACGTCGTGTCGAGCGCATCCAGAGCCTTGCCAAAGAATTGACCGACCAGGGCGGCCGGGCACTTGCCGTGGCGACCGACGTCACGCAGTACCCCGAGGTCCAGCGCCTCGCAGACAGCGCCCTGCAGGTCTACGAACGCATCGACGTGCTCATCAACAACGCCGGACTGATGCCGCAGTCACCGCTCGAGCGCCGCAAGATTGACGACTGGAATCGCACTATCGACGTCAATATCAAGGGCGTGCTGTACGGTATCGCTGCCGTGTTGCCCTGCATGCAGAAGCAGAAATCCGGCCACATCATCAATGTCTCGTCAGTAGCCGGTCACAAGGTCAGGGTCGGCGGTGCGGTTTATGCGGCCACCAAACACGCTGTGCGGGTGATATCCGAAGGGCTACGACAGGAAGTCAAACCCTACGACATCCGAACGACTGTGATCTCCCCGGGCGCAATCGACAGCGAGTTGACGGACAGCATCACCGAGCCGGATGTCGCGCAGAACATAAAGGCGTTCTACGCGCAGGTGGCCATCCCTGCTGATTCGTTCGCGCGAGCCGTTGCATTCGCAATCAGCCAGCCGCCGCAGGTCGACATCAACGAGATCCTTTACCGACCTACCCGTCAGGAGTTCTAGTCGGCATGCTTTCGCAGGAAGGCCAGGGTCTTCTCATTGAACGCCGGCACGTTCTCGTATAGAGCTGCGTGTGAGCAATCCTCGAATATATGCAATTCGGAGTTTTTTATGCCGGTGCTCAGTGGTTGCGCAAACCGAGTGGAACAAACCATGTCGTAGCGCCCGAAGGTGATTTGGGTCGGAGCACGGATTTTTCCAAGTTGCGCTCCCGCGTCGTGATTGATCACGGCGTTGGATTGCTGAATGAAGGCATCCAGTGACTGTTTCGGGCGCCCTCGGACAAAGTCCGATAAGGCCTGTATGTACTGCGGCTTCTGATCATAAAGCCCCGGCGTGAAACACCATGGGAAAATGGCCTGGATCACTGCTTCGGGCATATCATCGATCTGCCTCGCCATCACCTGCCAGCCCGCAACGACAGCTTTGAGATAGGCATCGCTCTGGTGCCAGCCGCTATGAAGCGACAGCGATTTGACGCGTTCCGGATACTTCGCTGCTAACCACAATCCGGTCGCGGCACCGAGGGAAACGCCGTAAATGTGCGCCCTGGCTATACCGAGCGCCTGCATGAGCGCAGCCACATCGTCCGCGAACATCTGCGTCGAGCAGGCTCCAGCGGGTTTCTCCGATTGTCCGGCGCCGCGCAGATCCACCGAGATGCAGCTAAAGTGCTTCGAATAATCCGGCACCTGGAAGGCGTAGCAGGCATGATCCGCCGCCAGATAAGGGATCAACAGCAAAGGCTCCCCGCTGCCTTGCTGCTCGTAATTCAATTTGACGCTGCCGGCTTGAGCTTCAGGCATCGGCGACTCCAGGTGTGGGACCAGTGTGTATGTCACGCAACCGTGCGGCGGCCGCTTCCGCCGTGATATCGCGCTGTGGCCCGGCCAGCATTTCGTAGCCGACCATGAATTTACGTACCGTCGCCGAGCGCAGCAGCGGCGGATAGAAATGCGCGTGCAGGTGCCACTGCGGGTGATGGCGAGCGTCCGTGGGCCGCTGGTGCAGGCCCATCGTGTACGGAAAGGCGATATTGAACAAGGCATCGTAGCGCGCCGAAAGTTCTTGCAGAATCTGAGCGAAGTCCTCGCGCCCGGATGCATCCAGTTCATCCAGCCCCGTGCGGTGCTCGCGCGCCAGCACGAGCGTCTCAAACGGCCAGGCGGCCCAGAACGGCACCACGGCGATGAAGCGCTCATTGGCGCATACCAGACGCTCGCGCCGCTCGATTTCAAGGGCTGCGTAGTCACACAGCAGACAGGAATCGAGCTGCTGCAGGTATTGCATCTGCCTGTCGGATTCCGTGACGACATGCGTCGGCACTGTCTCATTGGCCCAGATTTGGCCGTGCGGATGCGGATTGCTCGCACCCATCATCGCACCCCGGTTCTCGAAGATAGTCACGTAATTGAGGCGCGAGCGTTCGCCGAGATCCACATACTGAGCCGTCCAGGTATCGATGACCTGCCGAATATCAGGCAGCGGCATCTGACCCAGCGACAAGTCGTGACGCGGTGAATAGCAGATCACACGGCACAAGCCCGATTCCCCGTGCGCCTGCAACAACTGCCCCACGCTGATCGCGCCGGCGGTAGCGTCCGGCAATAGGGCCGCAAAATCGTTGTCAAATACGAAGGTCGAGCCGTAGCGCGGATTGGTCACGCCGCTTGCGCGCGTGTTGCCGGGACACAGAAAACAGTCCGGGTCGTAGCTCAGGGCTGCTGCTGTGGCAATGGTCTCGGTCTGACCCTGCCACGGCCGGGCGTTGCGGTGCGGGCAGACCAGCACCCACTCGCCCGTGAGCGGGTTGAAGCGCCGATGCACATCGGTTTGCAGATCCAATGCGGAGTTTTTCACGATGCCTGGAGCAGCCCTTCAGCGTCAGTTTTCAATGCGCGCGGCCCCATCGGCAGCCTCGCAAACATAGATTTCCGGACTATGCCCGCTCGCTTGCGCGTAGCGTTGCGCGATCAGGGAGCCAAAGTGCGCCACCGCATCGGTGCGCACAAGATTCACCGTGCAACCGCCGAATCCCCCGCCGGTCATGCGCGCGCCGTACACCCCATCGATCTGCTCGGCCAGGCGCACCATCAGATCCAGTTCATCGCAGCTGACCTCATAGTCATCGCGCAGGCTGCGATGCGACTCGCACATCAAGCGCCCGAATGCCTTCAGATCCGCCCGAGCGAGCGCGGCGGCGGCCGCGGTGACGCGTTCATTTTCGCTCGCAATATGCCGGCAACGCCGGTAAATCACCGGATCGAGCTGCGAGGCGTGCGCGCGCAGCACTTCCGACGACAGATCACGCAGCGTCTGCAGGCCTCGTATGATGCTCGACAGTGCCCGCACGGCCTGCTCGCATTCATCTCGGCGGCGATTGTACTGGCTGCTCGCGAGCCCATGGCGCACCATCGTATTGCAGATCACCAGTTGCATGGGCGAGCCGCTTTCAGCCAACGAATGAGCGAGCGGCAGCAGCTGATACTCCAGTGATCGACAATCGATCCATAGCGCGTGCCCCGCCCGCCCGCAGACGGAGGCAAACTGATCCATGATGCCGCAACGCATGCCGACGTAGTCGTTCTCGGCCCGCTGGCAGAGCCTCGCCAGTGTGACGCTTGCCAATCGATGCCCTGCCAGCTCCGACAGCGCCAGCGCCACTGACACCTCCAGTGCCGCGGAGGAACTCAAGCCCGCGCCGAGCGGCACCTCACCATGAATCAGCAGATCCGCCCCAGGCAGCGAGAGCCCCTGCTTTTGCAAAGACCAGGCCACTGCGAGCACATAATCGATCCAATGCTTGCCCTGGCCTCGTGGCGCCACGGGGCCTGCCGTCCCAGGCAATGCAATCTCCAGGGTCTCGCCGAAATTCGTCGAGCGCACCCGCAATCGACGATCGGATCGGCCCGCGATAGCCACCGTGGTATAGAACTGAATTGCGGCCGGCATGACAAGGCCGGAGTTATAGTCGGTATGCTCCCCGATCAGGTTCACCCGGCCGGGCGCGCGATAAAACTGCGGCGCACCGGCGAAGCGTTCAATAAATTCCGCGCGCAGAGCATTCAGATCGGCCATCAACAATCCATCAAGGATTCAGGCCGAGCCCTTCCCGGCCGCGGCTGAGCGGCGCCGGGTCAATAGCAGCATGGCAATCCCGAACACCGCCAGCACGCCACCCCACCAGGCGTTGATGTTCAAATCGCCGGCCGTAGAGCTCGAGGGCACTCCCGCCAGCACTCCGTAGCCCGCGAGCAATATTCCGATCAGCGTAAACATCCAGCCGATCGGGCCTCGAATATCCAGTTTCATATTCTCTCCTGCTCAGCTCACCAGAAAATGATGTTCAGCGCGACCACCGCGGCCAGCGCGAGCACACCGAGCAGCACAGGTCTTCGGTACCAGGGCTCGCCTTTCTCCTGCACTCGCGGTGTCTGCGAATACACGAGCCCGGTTAAATCCCTTTGCGGTGCCCCGCCGCTGACCAGGCTCACGATTATCGTGACGACAAATCCCGCGGACCAGGCAAATATGGCCGTCCAGAAATTCTGCGCCATTTCACTCGGATACACGTGCACGAGTCCGAGCCAACCGCCCTTGATACCCGCCACGGCGTGCGCCGGCAGCGTCAGGCCGTGGTGCACAGCTGCCGCAAGCGTGCCGGCCACCAAACCGGTAAACGCACCGTGCCCATTAGCGCGCTTCCAGAACATTCCGAGCAGGAAAGTCGCAAACAGCGGCGCATTGATGAACGCAAACACCAGCTGCAGCACATCCATGATGTTATTGAATTGCGCCACCAGATAGGCCGCCAGCAGCGAGAGCACCACGCCCACGACGGTGATGATTCGTCCCATCCACAAGTAATGCGCATCGCTCGCGCCGGAGCGAATGTAGGGTTGATAGATGTCGTTGGTCCAGACGGTATTGAACGCGGTCAGGTTGCCCGCCATGCCAGACATGAAGCTCGCGATCAGCGCTGTGAGCCCCAGACCCAGCAGGCCGTTCGGAAAGTAGTGGCCCAGCATCAGCGGGATGACCAGATCAAAGTTCAAGCTGCCGTCGGGCTTGCTCGGCAAGCTCAAACCGCCGGCGCCGCTTCTTTGCGTCAGCGCTATCGCGATCATGCCCGGCACAATCACCAGGAACGGAAATAGCATCTTCGGCAGCGTCGCGATCAGCGGCGTGCGACGCGCCGCCGACATAGATTCCGCCGCCATCGCGCGCTGCACGATCAGGAAGTCTGTGCACCAGTAGCCGAATGACAGCACGAATCCCAGGCCCATGACCATGCCGAACCATTCCACACCCATTGGGTTACCCGACGTCGAACCCATGAAGCGCCAGGACTCGCTCCACACGCCCGGAGCGTAGCCCTGCGATGTGGCTACGCGAGCAAGGCCAGCCTGCAGACCCGACCACCAACCGATATCGTGCAGCCCCAGGAGAACCAGCGGTATGAATCCGAATACGATCAGGAAAAACTGCAGCACCTCGTTGTAGATGGCCGAGGTGAGGCCTCCCAGAACAATGTAGAGCAGTACGATGCCGGCACAGAACCACATGCTGATGCTGAAATTCCAGCCCAGCAGCAGGTTCATGAGCAGCCCCATCGCATACATCGAGATGCCTGAGGACATCACGGTCATGCAGGTAAATGAAATCGCGTTGAACGCGCGAGTTTTTTCATCAAACCGCAGCCGCAGGTATTCGGGGACCGAGCGGGCCCGAGAGCCGTAGTAAAACGGCATCATGAAGATCCCGAGGAACACCATGGCCGGGATGGCGCCGACCCAATAAAAGTGGCTCGTCATCAGGCCGTATTTGGCGCCCGAGGCGGCCATGCCAATGACTTCCTGGGCGCCCAGGTTCGCAGACATGAAAGCCAGGCCCGCCACCCACGCCGGGATTGACCGACCGGAGAGAAAGAAATCGGAGCTGGTGCGGATACTGCGCCTGAGCACCAAACCGATGCCCAGCACATAGAGACAATAGACTCCGATGATCGAGTAGTCGACGACGCCGAGCTTCATCACGTGATTCATGCCCCCTCCTCTAATCGCTGCGGCTTTTTTGGTATTGTGATACGTCTGCTGCGCAATGAGAAGAAGGTCTCAGACACGCTCCCAGCGAGCCGATTGCTCGGAGCGCAAGAGCGCATCGATCACCCGCATATTGCGCACCGCGTCGTCGACGCCATAAGGCAGCACCAGGTCGCCGCGAATGGCGCGGGAAAAGGCCTCGCCCTCCAGAGTGTACTGATCGCAGGCCGCAAGCGTCTCGCGAATAGCGCTGGCATCACCCAGCTTCGAGCCGTTATCCAGCAACAGCGTGGTGGTTTCATCGGCCGGCGCATTGAAGGGAATGAGGATCTCGACGCGCTTCTTTGTGCCGTTGATTTGCATGCGCTGGTAAGGCGCGCTTTGAGTGGAGACGATGAAATCGAGGTGGCGGCCTTGACCGAAGTCCAGCAGCGCGCTCGTGGTACGGTCCGTGCCGAAGCGCGGATCGCGGTCGATCAGCGCGATCGCACGCTGCGGTTCAGCCTCGAACAGGAAACGCCCGGCCACGATAGGGTAGCAGCCGATGTCGTAGAGCGCGCCGCCCCCAATCTCGCACCTGTTGCGGATGTTTTCCGGATCGTCATTGAAATACGAGAACATCACCTGCACGCTGCGCACGCAACCGAGTTCGCCGGAGCGTACCAGCTCGCGCGCCCGCAGCCACTGCGGGTGGAAGCGAACCATGAATGCCTCCATGACGTGCACCTTGTTGCCAATCGCGCGCAGGCGTTGCGCCTCGACGGCGTTAAGCGCGATGGGCTTTTCGCACAACACGTGCTTGCCGACCGCGGCAGCCTGCAGCGTCAGGGGTACATGCAGGTGGTTAGGCAGCGGGTTGTAGATGGCCTCGATCTCGGCGTCCGCCAGCAGCGCCTGGTACGAACCATAGGCCCGGGGAATGCCCAGTCTATCGGCTACTTCCCGTGCCGAGGCTTCAGTACGCGAGGCAATGGCGCGCACATCGCACCATGGGCTCTTCTGCAAGGCCGGGATAACTTTGACGACGCCGATCCGGGCGGTGCCGAGCACGCCCCACACCACTTTATTCATCAGCGTTTCTCCAATCATGCGGGCCGGAACTTGACCGCCTCGGCACATTTTCAACCATCTGCGCTCCTTGCGTTGCTAGTATCGGCTCTGCGCGACGGGTGCAACACGGAGCAAGCAATGGATCGCTTCACGATCTCGCTCGACCAGGAGTTAGCCTCGGCATTCGATGAGCTCATCAGACAACGTGGGTACACCACGCGTAGCGAAGCTGTGCGCGATATCCTGCGCGATCGGCTGCAACATCGGGATCAGGCTCGCGACAGCGCGGGTTACTGCGTGGCCAGTCTTTCATACGTCTACAACCACCATGAACGCCAGCTGTCTGAGCGGCTCGCCGATTTACAGCATGCCCACCACGAACTGACGGTCGCGACGATGCATGTGCATCTGGACCATGACGAATGCCTCGAAACCGTCTCGTTGAAGGGGGCGGCAAAAGCAGTTCGGCAGTTTGCTGAGAAGATCATTGCCGAAAAAGGCGTGCGTCATGGGCAATTGAATCTCGTCAGTGTCGATGTGGGACAGGCGCATACACATGATGGCAGCAAGCATCGTCATATGACTCCGCGCCACTAGCCCTGATTGATGTCGATACACAGCCGGTGTCGCCGCTGGCGTATGAAGAATATCTAGTTCTTCTTATCGCACGCGGCTATTCTGACGGCGGTGTTGCCTCGGGCAAGTCTCTCTTAACCATCGTAGGCGATTGGGCATGTCGATTGATCGCTTTATCGCGAATCAACCTCGTGGCGCGTGCACCCTGTTATTGTGGTGCGTGGGCGCCATCGGCGCCTTCTGCAGCATCTTCAGTTGCGCTGCAGTGGCAGAGGCGGCGATCGCAGACACTGCGGCGACGAACGCCGCGGGCGACTCCGGGCAATCCCTGCAAGAGGTCACAGTCAGCGCGCAGCGCCTGGAGCTGTTGGGAAGCGCTTCCAGCGCCAGCGAAGGAGTCGTCGCCGACCAAGAGCTGCAACTGGCACCGGTGTACCGTCCGGGCCAGCTGCTGGAAACCGTGCCCGGACTGATCGTGACGCTGCACAGCGGTGAGGGCAAGGCGAATCAATATCTGATGCGTGGCTATAACCTGGATCACGGCACTGATCTCGGGACCTACGTGGACGATATGCCGATCAATCAGCCGAGCCATGCGCACGGTCAGGGCTACACCGACCTGAATTTCGTGATTCCGGAGCTCGCGGACGGCCTCAGCTACACCAAGGGACCGTACTACGCCAACGTCGGGGATTTCGGCGCGGTCGGTTCAGTACGCATGGCCTATCGCGACACGACCCCCGATCAGGTCTCGGCCACACTCGGCATGCTCGACTACCAGCGCTATTTTGCCGCCGGCTCAGGGGCTCTGGGCAGCGGAAATGTGTTGGCGGCCGCAGAAGTGCAGCATTACGACGGTCCTTTCCAGAACCCGGATGATGCGCGCAAGGAAAACCAGGTTCTGCGCTACAGCCAGGGCGATGAACACAATGGTTACTCCGTCACGGAGATGTTCTATCACCAGCTGTGGAACAACACCACCGACATCCCGATCCGTGCCATCAGCGAGGATCTCGTGCCCAATCGATTCGGCACGCTCGATCCGAGCGACGGCGGGCGCGCACAGCGCGCCAGCCTGTCGGCGCAATACCACGCGACACTGGGCGACGGGCAGTTCTCAGTCAGCGCATTTTTCGTCTACAACCAACTGCACTTATTCAATGACTTCACGCATTTCCTCGTCGATCCGGTGCACGGCGATCAGGAGGATCAGTTCGAGAATCGTCGCGTCCAGGGCGCGGCGGCCGACTACACGCTGCCGCTGCCCTTAGGCCCCATCGACAACGAGATTTCGCTCGGCGCGCTCACGCGCTACGACCTTTTGGGGGTCGGACGCCTGCCGAGCGAGGATCGCGTGCCGCAAACGACGCAAATTGATCCGCCGGCCTTCTCGAACCTGGATCAGGTGTACCTGTTCGCCGGGGCTGCCTATCTGCAGGCGATCACCCACTGGAGCTCCACGTTTCGCAGCGTACTGGGCCTGCGCGATGACTATCAGCACGGCACCGACGTGGACTATCTGGCGGCATGGCACGAAACAGCCGGCTACACCAACGGCGGCACAAAGGAGCAGTCACTGCTGCAGCCCAAGGCCAGCCTGATCTACACGCCGGCCAATGACCTGGAGTTCTACCTGGCCGCCGGTCAGGGGTTTCACAGCGCGGACATTCGCGGGGTGAATCAGGACAAGAGCGTGGACCTCGGACTGCCCAACACGCCCCTGCTGGCCAAGCAGGACGGCCAGGAAGTCGGTATGCGCGCCGAGATCCATCGCAATATCGCCCTGACACTCGCGCTCTATAATCTGTGGCAGCAGTCCGAGACCATCATTGATCCGGACGTCGGCGAGGACACGGCCGGACCCGCGAGCCGCCGCTACGGCTACGAGATCAACATTACCTACCAGATCCGCCGCTGGCTTGAGTTTTATGGCAGCTTCTCGGGCGATCACACACGCTTCACCCATGCGTTCGACGATGGCACCGGACATCTGGGCGATTACATCACTGACGCCCCGGCCGCGACCGGTGCGGCAGCCCTGTACCTGACCAATCTCGGCCGCTGGAGCGGCGGCCTGAACTATCGTTTTCTGGGCAACTATCCGCTGTCCTCCGGGCCCTGCGTGAGCTCGGCCGCCATCCATGATTTCCCGGGTGCGAGCTCATGCGCCGGCGCCCCGACGGCGCTTGCTCAGATCGATGGCAAGGGCTTCGGCGAGCTCAATGCCGACATTCACTACGCATTCCCGTCGGGCTGGAGCGCCTCGCTCGGAATCTACAATCTCCTCAACACCCACGCGGCAGCAGCTGAGTTCTGGTATGTGGATCGGCTGCAATCCGAGATCAAGGCCTATCCCGAAGGGCGTGCCGACGTCCACGAGCACCCGCTCGAGCCGCCCATGGCACGCTTTACGATGTCCAGGCAATTCGGGCGGTGACGCCGCACGGTTTGCACCTCCCGTGAGCGATTCCCCTTCAGACCTGCCGGGCGCTCAGAGCCCGCTCTGAGCCCCGGCATTGATAGGCCCCTGCTCAGTTAGCCGGGCGCGGCGCGGGCGGCGGCGCCGTCGGATCGACCTGGCCCAGGCCGGTGGTCTGGCCGCTGGCCAGCACGTGGCCCGTCAAAGCAGCCTTAAGTGCATCGAAGCTCAACTGCGGGTCCCCGGCAATCACACTATCCAGCGCGAACACTTGCAGATGGTAACGGTGCTTAGGCCCCGCCGGAGTCTTTGGACCCATGTACTCGTGCATCGGGCCGCGAATGTTGGGCCCGTACATGGCGCCGGCGGGCGGTGCCGTCATGCCGGCATCCAGTTGCCTCACCCCGGCGGGCACGTTGTACATGGTCCAGTGCAGGATGGCATCGCCTTTTGCCAAGCCGTCCGCGTCCTGCATGATCACCGTATAGGATTTCGTGCCCTTAGGCCCCTTGCTCCACTTCAGACCGGGAAACACATTGCCCCGGTATTGGGTGTTCTCGAATGGAATATCGCCGCCGTCCTTGAAGGCCGGGCTGGAGACCTTCAGCATCGCGCCGCCCTTGGCGGGGATCAGCTTTATGACCAGCTGATCCGCGGCAACCTCGGTGGCGCTAGGCGGTGCCTGGGCGTGCGCAAACGGCGCGGCGATGAACCCCAGGGCGGTCAGCGCAGCCGTCAGGGCCGCAGCAGTCGGACTCTTTCTCATGATCTATTTCTCCTCTGGCTTTAGAATTGGCAACTATTGCTTATGTTGACTGGGCCGCGCGCCAGTGTACCTCGGGCTGGACGCAGCCACCGGCGGCCCGATTCATGGCGATCGACTCTGTTTTCGCCCATTCTGTGACCTGGTTCCGATCGAATGCGCTGTTATGTTACCTAGCGCACAGAGAAAACTGCCTCGGCTGAATAAGTTAGCGGCTGAGTCCACCCCCTGAACTTGCATCGCCCTCTCCCGGGGCGACGCAATGAGCGGACTCAATATTGACCCGCTGGCGCGGTCATTCGCGCCAGCGGGTTTTTTACGTTAGCCCCCTGACGAGCGCGCATGCCCTGAGCGCGCAGCGCCGAGATGTCTGAGCAGGATATTCGCGAGCTGCGTCAGATCCACCGGTTTGGTCAGATGCTCATCAAAGCCTGCCTGCTTCGCACGCGCGATGTCCTCGGCCTGCCCCCAGCCGGTCACGGCGAGCAGCAGCGTTTGTCTGCCCCAGGGTTCGCCGCGGATGCGCCGAGCGACCTCATAACCACTGAGGCCTGGCATACCTATATCGAGGATGAAAGCATCGGCGCACTCGCGCGCGCCCAGCTCGAGCGCTGCGAGCCCGTCGTAAGCCAGCAGCACGTGATGACCCCATTTGCTCAAAATCGATCCCAAGGTCTCGGCGGCATCGCGATTGTCATCGACGATAATGACTTTACCGGTGCGGCTCATGAGCTCGAGCGGCACCGCCGCGGGCACAGCGAGCGCGTGCGGGCCCGTCACCACGACGTCTGCCGGTAAGCGCAACGTAAAGGTACTGCCGAGTCCGGGCCCCCTGCTTGCGGCCTCGACAGTACCCCGGTGCAGGACGATCAACCCCTTGACCAGTGCCAGCCCGATGCCGAGCCCGCCCTCGCTGCGCTCGGTCCGCGATTCAATCTGCGAGAACATCTGAAACAGTTGAGGTTGCGCACTGGGCTCAAAGCCCACGCCCGTGTCTTCGACTGCGATGCGCAACTCTCCGGCCTCGAGGCGAGCGCTCAACTTCACGACGCCGCGCTCATCGGTATACTTCGCGGCATTGTTGAGTAGATTCGAGATCGCCTGCGAGATACGCAGCGGATCGACCCGCAGCTCGATCGGCTCATTTGGCAAGGACACCTGCAGTGACTGCCCTTTGGCCTTGATCAGCGGATCCACGGTTTCGATCGCCGTCGCCACCAGGGCCGCGAGCGGGACTTGCTTTTTCTTCAGTTCAAGTCGACCGCGCGTAATACGCGACACGTCCAGCAGATCGTCGAGCAGGAGTCCCATACGCTGGACTTGGCGCGCGATCACGTCGCGGGCCCACTTGCGCCGCACGTCATCGACGCTTGGCATCTCGAGCAACTCGGCGGCGTTGCGAATCGGCGCGAGCGGGTTACGCAGCTCATGCGCCAGCGTGGCGAGAAACTCATCCTTGCGCCGGTCCGCCTCTCGCAACGCATCCTCGGTGGCCTTGAGCTGACTGATGGAATGCTCGAGCTCGCGCGTGCGCGACTGCACCTCATCCAGCATGCGGTTGAAGGCATCGACCACCAGTCCGATCTCATCGTCGGCGCTACGCGTTGCGCGCTGCGTGTAGTCCCCGCGATTGACCACGCCGCTGGCAACCAGCGTCATGGCATCCAGCGGTCTGGTGATGGTTCGCTGCAGGCTGTTGGACAGAACCAAGGCGACAATCAGGCTCGCAGCGGCCACCAGCGCCAGGATTGCCACATATGCCAGCAGCGGCGCGCCGATCGGATAGCTGCCACGCAAGTACAGCGTGCCGAGCCATTCACCGTTGCGCTCGATGCGCTGGGTCAGCTCGATTTGCGTGCCTCGCATGTAAGTGCGGGTGATGGACTGCTGCAGCTGGGCGGCCGGCGGCCGTTCACCAGGACGCACAAATTGCGCATACAGTCGCCCATCGGTGGTGTAGAGCGCGGCCGCTCGCGCCGCCTGATGCACGCGTAACGCCGCGAGGCTGTTCACAGCGGCCGCGTGATCATCAAACGCTAGCGCCGGCGCGCTCGCGAGCGCGAGGATGCTGGCCTCGGTCGCCAGGTCCGCGGCACGCACACGCCGATAGCTGGCGAGGTCATTGACGAGCAGCGCGGCGCTCGCCACCAGCAACGCCACGCCGGTGGTTTGCACCGCCACGGTCATGAGCTTGCTGCGCACGCTGCGCCGCGTGCCAGCGGCAAGTGCCGGCCAGAGCCAGCGCAACAGCTTGAAATCCTGCAGTTTCACTCGCATCATAGCGGTCGCTGCGCGCCTCATCGGCGGCTTACCCGGGATAGGCAACTCGCATCGCGTCCATCCGCAGAAAAGCCCGCTGCGCAGTCTGCGTGCGGGAGATAGTCCGCCTTGATACGGCTGGCGACCGCCAGCAGCTCGGCACTGATCTTCAGACCCGCTCGGCTGGCTGCGGCTATCGAAATCTCAAAGCGCACGTGCTCTTCGCTGAGCACAAAGTTCACCACACTGCCGGCCTCCAGACCCCCTTCGGTATCACTGACGACGAGTACCGGACGAGCACCGAGTGCGGCGATGAGCGCGCGCAAGCTACCGCGATAGTTCCTGCCAACGTACAGTATTTGCGCGGCGTCGATCTGACGCACCTCACTGACGCGCTTGATCTGCGCAGGCAGCCCGAGGATGGGGTGGTTCGGCAAGAGTTCCTCGAGGTGCGTTGCGACCTCATCGGCGCCAAGCACCGCGATCGTGAACTGTTGTGCTGTCAGCGCTTCGGCGGGCCACTGCACATACTGGGCAAAGCGGTACAGAAAAACCGCCTTCACTGCGGCCTCTGGATAAACGTTGGGTTCAGCGCACTGCGCGGGGCGCAACGGGCAGAGCACGAGCGCCAGCATCGCGCCGAGCATCAACGCCCGGCATCGTCTGCGTAACTTGGCGCCACTGTAATCCATAGGTGACTAAAACCTGCAACGAACCTCGGCCATTACACTACGCAGGATGTATTCACCGTTCGGCGCCGGATATTGGAACTGACGCGCATGCAGCAGGTTGTAGCCATCGAGTGACAGTTCCAGCGCGTTGCTCACACGCCATCCGATGCGAGCCATCAGGTCGTAATAGCCGGGCAGCGCCGGCTGCGGAAAGTCGCTGATATATCGCAGCGACGCATCAAACGTCAGATGCGAGGGCAGATCCATGGACGAGGTCAGCATCGCCTGGTAGCTCGGATCGTTGCCGGCCTGGGCGACGCCGAGCAGAGTGCTCGATCCAGGCTTGAATTCAAGATTCTCGTGCACGGTGCGGATGCCAGGTGACAAGCGCCACCATGAGGCCAGTTGCACCTCCGCCCAGGCATCGATGCCATCGGTATGGCCGCGCATCATGTTGCCCCACTCCAGTATTCCGGGTCCCGGCGAAAACTCGACCGTGCGTAGGTCATCGTAAAGATTGTAATAAGCGTTGATCGAGATCGACAGCCACTCGCCCGGCTGTCCGCGATAGCCAAGCTGGTAGGCCGTGAGGGTCTCGGGCAGATAACGCGGGTTGCCGGTCAAGTAAATGAGGGCACCGAACTTCTCTTCGACGTCGGCGTCGAACGGCGTCGGTGAGCGAATAGCGCGCGAGCCCGCAGCCCAGAGCATTGCGCTATCGGTGAGGTTCCAGGCCAGGCGCAGATCCGGCAGCGGTGACCAACCCGAGTACGGATCATCCTCCATTTTGAAGCCTGCTATGAGATTGAGGCTGCGCGTCAATGCCAGCGTGTCCTGCGCAAACACATCCCCGAGCGTGAGTGATCGGTGCGCAGGGTCCCAGAGCAGGCTGGCGGCGTTAGTGAGATTGTAGTCATAGACGCGTTCGCCCGCTCCCCAGACCCACTGTTGCATTGAGCCGAGGGCAAAGCTGTCCTGCGCCTCTATGTCGTAAGTATCCAGCACGAAGGCGGTGCCTCCAGCCGGTGCGAACTGCTCGGTCTGATCGAAATAGGCCTGCACCTGTAGATTGGATTGCAAGCCAAATCGATGCTGCCAGCGCGTGAGCAGGTCGGCGCCGGATAGCATGCCATCTGGGGTGTTGGCTTCGTTCTCGCTACCGCGATAAGTGTCGCCCTGTAACGTCATCGAGTCATTGGAACCGCTCCAGTCGGCGCGAAAGCCGCCCTGAACCTTCGACCAGCCGTCATGGGCGTTCGTGCCGTTGGCCAGCTGCATCGCATCGCGCTCGAAGGCGAGGCCGTACACACGGTAGCTGGCGCCCCCTTCAAGTTGGCCGCCATAACGCGCATCCACAGTCTGCTGCTGATTGCCGCCAGCGGCGCGCAATACCATGCCCTGGGTTTGATCGGCAGCGCGCGTGACAATATTGATGACGCCGTTCATGGCGTTCGCACCCCAAAGCGTCGCCCCGGGGCCACTGATCACTTCGATGCGATCGACATCCTCCAGCAGCACGTCTTCGGCATTCATGTAGATGCCGGAGTACAGCGGCGTATAGACACTGCGGCCGTCGATCAGCAACAGGAGCTTGTTGGAAAAATTCTGATCGTCCGGGTTGCCGCCCAAGCCGCGCGCCGAAACCACGTAGTTGCTGGCGCTGAGTTGCAATACTTGCAGGTTCGGCGCCAGTCGCAACGCCTCGGCGATATTGGAGGCTCCCGAGCGTGCGATTTCATCGTGCGTGATTACAAAAATTGCCGCCGCCGCGCTCTGCAGGGGCTGCGGCGCCTTCGAGACCGATGTCACTTGAATGTTGACCAGCTGCTGCAGTGACAATTGCGCAAGATCCTCGGTCGGCGGCGACCCGGAGTCCGCCGCTACGCTCATCGGGGCAGCGATGGCCGCAGCAAACATTGCCGCCATAACAGCCGCGCACTCGATGTGCCCACGCGGTAATGGCTTCCCGCTCATCTTCACCATGACCCCTCGCATCCGTTATTCGTGTTCGGACGCTAGCATTCGCGAAAATTTCGGGCGAAGAATAGCGTCACAGCAGCAAACGCGCGCGGGGCTTTTGCCAGAGTGGCAGGGGCTTGTCAGACGAGTCTGGCACAGTCAGTAGGACTATTTCCACGCTGAAGCGTGGGGGGCGGCGAGTAGCGGCGAGCAGTGACGGGCGCCTGCGCGACAGCGGATCTCAGCGAGCCTGTACCCTCGCCAGACCCGTGCCTATCACGACTTGGGCCGCATCGGCTGCGCGCAGCATCCTCTCCCCCAATGCCGTGATCTTGTACCGAGGCCGCGGCGCCCCGGGGTTATCGTCTCCGGTCGGGGTGCGCGATTCCACGAACCCCTTCGCCTCCATGCGCCTCAAAGTCACGTATACCGACGTCGGCCGCAGTGTGCCCCCTGAGGCTTTGACCATCTCCAGGCCGTACATCTCCGGCGCGCCATATCGCAGCAGACGCAGCACTAGCAGCTCGTTGTCCGACGGCAATCGAATTCTCATTCAGGCACGCGCGGTCGGGTGAGTAAGCGACCAATGGCACACGGCCAATGAGGGATCAATCGGTCACTTGACAGTCGTGATGCGCTATATGCGAGTGTATATTGCGATCGCATTCCCGGGCAAGTAGACGATTTCGCCGACTCAACCGCTGGGCTAAGCTATGCGTAGAACAACCAAGAGGGAATTCACATGATCCGCTCGCACACACTCGCCGCAAGCCTGTCAGCCCTGTTGATCTCGTCCGCGTTCGGCGCCAACGTCTCGGTACCGGCAAAGTCCCAGCCGGAGAGCATCACCGTCGCGCCCGATGGGGATCTGATCCTGGGCAGCTCTTCCAGCCCGAAAATCTACCGCGCCAAGAAGGGCGCCGATAAGGCCGACGTCTTCGTGGATGTCAGCGCCGATGGCACAGTATTTTTCCTGGGCGTGCTAGCAGATGCGCCCACCAACACGCTTTGGGCCTGTGAGATCTATCCGGCGCCTGCCCCCGGCGGCCGTACCCACAGCGCGCTGCGCGGCTTTGATCTCAAGAGTGGCGCGGCTAAATTCCGCTGGGACCTGCCGGGCGACCAGAACCTCTGCAACGATTTCGTCGTCGGACCAGACAAGGCGCTTTATATCAGTGACACCCTGGGCGCCAAGATCTGGCGACTGAAGCCCGGTGCGGCTGCGCCAGAGTTGTTCAGCGATGATCGCACGCTGCTGGGGATAGATGGCATCACTTTCGTCGGCGACATGCTGTACGAGAACAATGTCTTTTTCAACAAGCTCTATCGTCTCCCGATGGACGCCAGCGGCAAAGCCGGTAAGCCGGAGGACATCTGGACCGACAAGCCTATCAAGGGACCGGATGGCATGCGCGCCGCCAACGGCAAGCTGTTCCTCGCCGAGAACGGCGCCGGTAAAGTGGACGTGGTAGCGGTGAGCGGCGACACCGCGAGCATCACGGTGCTGCAGCAAGGTCTGGCCGTACCCACGGCGATTGAGCCATTCGGCGACACGCTGTGGTACGGCGAGCGCATGGCGGATGTTGCCCATTCCATGCCGCTGCCGAAGTAGCCCGGAGTGGGGATGAACTGTTTCGCCCGAATCAGCAGCGCGCTGGAGACTTGGATTAAGCTAGCGTCGGAGCCGTAGAACATGCGTCACGACCTTAAGATGGAGCTCACTGGGTCAAACCTGGTGCATTGGCAGCTGTTCGCCTCCGGATCCACGCAACGCCGAGTGACTTTCCGGGAAGCGCTGTTGGCGCTGGCGATATCAGCACTATTCGTTGTCTCGGGCGCGCGAGCACAAAGCGTCGACGGGCCGACCGCTGCAGAGTACCCGGCGCCGGATTGCCAAAAGCCGGAGTTGAAATTAATTAAGCCGGAGACCGAGAGAACGGGATCTGGAAATCTGTGGATGCCCAACAATGCACGAATGCTGAAGTTCGATGATGAGGTGCAGGCATATTATTCCTGTATACACCGCTATATTGATAGCGCAAATAGCGAAGCAAAAAAGGTCCAGGATAAGGCGAACAGCGATCTGAAGCAGATAACAGACAACGCCAATGCCACGATAAAGGCAATACAGGACAAGATCCGTCAAGCGGCAAACGAAGCAAACGAACTGGCTCAAGCTCAAGCAAAGGCCAGTGCCGAAGCTAAGGCTTCCCGATGAAGTGTCCTGGTCCCCTGAAACTCCAGCGCGTGGGTGCGATCAGGCGGAAACAGTCAATTTCGTAAATACGCGTATGTCATTGGTCGGAGCGCCGAGATTTGAACTCGGGACCCCTTGCACCCCATGCAAGTGCGCTACCAGACTGCGCCACGCTCCGACACGATTGTTCTTATAAGAATCCGCCCACCGCTGGAGCGGTGAGCGAGCAGCATGATACCCGGTTTCCGACTGCTGCGTGTTTGAGCCGGCACCTGCAGGGCCCGCTCAACGCCGAAGAATCCGCAATACCTCTTCCAGCTCGGTGCGCACCTGGCGCATGATCTGCTGGCTTTGCGTGGTGTCGCTGCGCGCCTCATCGCCCGTGAGCTTGTTGCGAGCCCCGCCGATCGTGAAGCCCTGCTCGTACAGGAGGCTGCGGATCTGCCGGATTACGATCACGTCCTGGCGCTGATAGTAGCGGCGATTGCCGCGACGCTTGACGGGCTTGAGCTGAGGAAACTCCTGCTCCCAGTAACGCAGTACATGCGGCTTGACGCCGCATAGTTCGCTGACCTCACCGATGGTGAAGTAGCGCTTACCCGGGATCGCAGGCAATTCACTGTTATTCTTTGGTTCCAGCATAGGCTTCGACGCGTGCTTTGAGTTTTTGTCCGGGCCGGAAGGTCACCACGCGGCGTGCGCTGATGGGGATCTCCTCGCCGGTTTTGGGATTGCGGCCCGGCCGTTGATTCTTGTCTCGCAGATCGAAATTGCCGAACCCGGAGAGCTTGACCTGCTCACCCTGGGACAGTGCGCGGCGCACCTCCTCGAAGAACAGGTCAACGAGTTCACGGGCTTCGCGCTTGTTCAAACCGAGCTGGTTGAACAGTGCTTCGGCCATCTCTGCCTTGGTCAGAGCCATCGATTTTATTCTCTTATCCTGGCGTCCAGATTCAATCGCAGCTCAGCGTGCACTGCTTCCACGACGCGGTCCGCGTCCTCAGTTGTAAGGGTGCGGTTTAAATCCTGTAAAATCAAGCCCAAGGCAACACTTTTTCGACCACTTTCTACTCCCGTTCCCTGGTAGACGTCGAAAACGCGCAATTCTTTTAACAGGCTTGTAGCAGCAACAGTAACACGTTCGCGGATGAGCCTGAAGGCGATAGCCTCGGGCACGGTAAAGGAGATGTCCCGGCGAATGTAGGGAAAACGCGAAACCTCCTCGAACTGCGCCAATTTGGTACCAAAAGCCGCCGCATAATCGATTTCGAGCAATATGGGGACATATGTAAAGTCGAGCGCACTGGCCAGGCGCGGGTGCAGCTCACCGATATGCCCAATTTGGGTGCCCCCGCGCACTATCCGGGCGCTTCTACCCGGATGCAGGCACTCCAATTTCGCCGGCTCGCAAACAAACTGTCCCGGCTCCCCGCCCAGCACCAGCAGCGCTTCAAGATCGCCCTTGAGGTCATAGAAATCCACGGGCACCGACGCGGTTCCCCATTGCTCAGGCGAACGCGCGCCGAGCGCGAGGACCGCCAGCATTTTTTGCTCCAGGTGCCCACCATCTTCGTCGAGCAAATAGCGATTGGCGATCTCAAACAGGCGCACGCGCTCGTGCTGGCGGCGCAGGTTTTCCCGTGCCGCGCGCAACAGGCCCGGCCACAGCGAGGTACGCATGACGGCAAGCTCACTGGCAATCGGATTGGCGAGCTCGATGACCGGTTGCACACCAAAGAGCTGGCGCTGTAACTCGGGATCGACGAAGGCGAAGCTGACCGCCTCCTGATAGCCGCGCGCCGCCAGAGTCCGCAGGACCACGCGCTCGTCGACCTCGGCCGAAGCAATGGGCTTGGGTGTGACCGGCAATGCGGCATCTTGCTCGCCGATCAGATCGAAGCCGCCGATGCGTGCGACTTCCTCGATCAAATCGGCCTCGATGCTGATATCGAAGCGCCATGAGGGTGGCTCGACCTGCCACTCGACGCCCTGCTGCGCGGTGCCGGCCTCTTTAGGAGTTGAGCTCAGCTTCATGCCCAGCGAGCGCAAACGTTGCTCGACTGTTGCAGGAGCGACCGGCATTCCGAGCAGGCGCTCGAGCTGGCGAGCGCGCAGTGTCACGCTCATCGGGGCCGGTAATTGCTCGGGCAATTGCGCGCTGGTGCTGGGGCCGGCTTGCCCGCCAGCGATCTGCAAAATCAGGCTAGTGACCTGCTCGAGCGCGCGCTCCTGTAAGCGCCAGTCGACCCCGCGCTCGAAGCGTTGGCTCGCGTCGGTCTGCAGACCGTAGCGGCGTGCACGACCCGCAATGACCGCAGGCGCAAACCAGGCGACCTCGAGCGCAACATCGCGCGTCGCCGTGCTGATGGCGGCGCGCTGCCCCCCCATGATTCCGGCCAAGCCCAGCGCCGAGGCGTCATCGGCGATGACCAGCACATCCTCGGTGAGCTCGATTTCGCGTCCGCCGAGCAATTGCAGCCGCTCGCCATTGACGGCGCGGCGCGCCGCCAGAGCACCGCGAAGTATGCCGTAGTCGAAGGCATGCATCGGCTGGCCGAGCTGGAGCATCAA
Source organism: Steroidobacteraceae bacterium (assembly GCA_049515055.1). Classification (GTDB taxonomy): domain Bacteria; phylum Pseudomonadota; class Gammaproteobacteria; order Steroidobacterales; family Steroidobacteraceae; genus FEN-1191. Next base: position 30,483 of record JBEKUL010000004.1, read on the forward strand.
ATAATTGGTTGCATCTACGACCGGACTGATCGAGCGCAGCCCGCAGCGGCGCAACCGCTCGCGCAGCCACAGCGGGCTGGCGCGCGCATTATCCAGGCCTCGCACGACTCGAGTGAGCAGGCGTCCCGCGCCAGCTCCTGGCTGCAAGCGCACAGCGAGCGTCGGTACTGCAGAGAGCGCGCGCGCAGACTCGCGCGACGGCGATAGCGCGCCCGCAGGGCTCAGCGATGGGGCGCCCAATGCAATACCGCTGAGCGCGGCGACCTCGCGGGCAATGCCCAGAATCGACAGTGCGTCGCCACGATTAGGCGTGACGTTGATCTCGAAGATCGGGTCGTCGAGATCGAGCGCCTGGCGCAGCTCCATGCCAAGCGGCGTATCCGGATCCAGCTCCAGAATGCCCTCGGAGCTCTCGGCCAACCCGAGCTCGCGTGCCGAGCACAACATACCCTGCGACTCGACGCCTCGCAGTAGCGCGGCTTTGATCTGGACTGCGCCCGGCAATTCAGCCCCAATCGTCGCGAGCGCCGTCACCAGGCCCGCGCGCGCGTTGCTCGCGCCGCACACGATCTGCAATGGCACGGCGCTGCCGGCAGCAGTCGCGACGCGACAGACCTGCAATGTATCGGCCCTGGGGTGCGGCTCAGTGCTGATGATCCGCGCCACGATCACACCCCGAAAGGCCGGCGCCGCCGGCTCAACCGCTTCGATCTCGAAGCCCGCAAAGGTCAGACGGCGTGCGAGCTCGTGCGCATCCCACGTTATCGCCAGCCATTCGCGCAACAGCGAGAACGGCAGTTTCACGATGCACCGCCGGCGAACTGCGCCAGAAACTTCAGATCATTGTCGAAGAAGAGGCGCAGATCGTTCACGCCAAAGCGCAGCATCGCGAGCCGCTCGATGCCTGCGCCGAAGGCGTAGCCCGTGTAGCGCTCGGAATCAATGCCGCAGGCGGCAAATACTTGCGGGTGCACCATGCCGCAGCCCGCGATCTCGAGCCAGCCGCTGTGCTTGCACACGCGACAACCGCGCCCGCCGCACAGTACGCAAGTCACGTCGACTTCGGCCGAGGGCTCCGTGAATGGAAAGTACGAGGGCCGGAAGCGCATCGAGAGCCGCTGCTCGAAGAATGCCTCCAGGAAATGATGCAGGATCGCCTTCAGATTCGCGATGCTGACGTTCTCGGCAACGAACAGTCCCTCGAGCTGATGAAACATCGGCGAATGGCTGATATCCGAGTCGACGCGATAGACCCGGCCGGGCGCGATCAGCGCCAACGGCGGAGGCTGGGCCTGCATCGCCCGAATCTGCACCGGCGAGGTGTGCGTACGCAGCAGGTAGCCGTCCTTGAGGTAGAACGTATCGTGCATGGCCCGCGCCGGATGATTGGCCGGGATATTCAGCGCCTCGAAGTTATGAAATTCGTCTTCGATCTCCGGTCCGTGCGCGATCCCAAAGCCTGCGCGCAGGAAGATCTCCTCGATGCGCAATCGCGTCTGCGTGATCGGATGCACCGATCCCTGCTGCTCGCCGCGGCCCGGCAGGGTCACGTCGAGCGCGCCGGCGCGCAGCTCCAGCTCGATCGCGCCGCGCTCTAGTTCGATCTTTCGGGCCTCGATGGCCTCGTGCAAGCGCTGCTTGGCCGTGTTGATGGAAGCGCCCGCGGCGGGACGTTCGGCCGCCGGCAGGGCGCCGATGGCCTTGAGCTGTTCGGTCAGCGTGCCCTTGCGGCCGAGCCACTGGATGCGGATTTCATCGAGCTCGCCGATATGGCCGGCCGATGCGATCTGCGCCAGTGCGGACTCGATCAGGGCGGCGAGCTCTCCCACGGCCTCGCAGCCTTCAATTCTCAGGCTGCGACGAGATGGGCCTTGGCGCGCTCGGCAATGACACCGAAGGCGTTGGCGTCGTTGACCGCAAGATCGGCCAGCAATTTTCGGTCGATCTCGACACCGGCCTTATGCAACCCTTCGATCAGGCGGCTGTAAGACAGGCCATGCGCTCGCGCCGCGGCATTGATGCGCGTGATCCACAGCGCCCGAAAGTCGCGTTTCTTCGCGCGCCGATCGCGAAAAGCGTACTGGCCGGCTTTGATGACGGCCTGTTTGGCAGCGCGATAAACCTTGCGCCGCGCGTTGTAATAGCCCTTGGCCTTGCCGAGGATTTTCTTGTGACGGCGACCCGCCGTCACTCCGCGTTTGACTCGTGCCATGTTGCGACTCCTGATTTAGGCGTTGGGCAGCAGTTGCTCGAGGCGACCCACATCGCTCTCGTTCACCAGACTGCTGCCGCCCGAGCGCAGATGACGCTTGCGCTTGGAATCCCTGTGGCCAAGGTTATGCCGGCGCGTGGCCGAATAGCGCTTGAAGCCTTTCGCCGTCTTGCGAAAACGCTTCGCAGCGGCCCGGTTGGTTTTCAACTTAGGCACGATCTTTAACTCCTCGTTGTTGCCAGAGCTCACAAGGCTCGAGCGCTGTGCCCGAGCCCGCTTGCTCGCGGATCCCGCATCGTCAGCCCCTCAGGGCAGCGCGCCGCGGGATCACTTCTTTTTCGGTGCAAACAGCATAACCATCTGGCGGCCCTCCATGAGCGGCTGCTGCTCGATCACGCTGTGCGGAGCGAGATCGAGCTGCACGCGGTCCAGGAGTTTGCGACCGATATCCTGATGCACCATTTCACGGCCACGGAACCTCAGGGTTACCTTGGCCTTATCGCCCTCGGACAGGAATCGAATCAGATTACGCAGCTTGACCTGGTAATCCGCCTCTTCCGTTCCGGGTCGAAACTTGACCTCCTTGACATGAATCTGCTTCTGCTTGCGCTTGGCGGAATGGGCCTTCTTGTTCTGCTCGAACAGGAATTTGCCGTAATCCATCACCCGCACAACTGGCGGCTCAGCCATCGGCGAGACTTCAACAAGATCCAGCTCCGCCTGAGAGGCCAGTTGCAGCGCCTCTGCCCGCGTCATTACGCCTGCCTGTCCTCCATCCGCCCCTATCACCCGTACCGTGGGTGAACTGATCTCGTCATTACGCCGGATCCTCTTCGATGAGATGGCTATATATCAATCCTCCAATGTTCGTCGCCCGCGGCTATCCAGCTCGATGCGCAGACGCTCGGCGAACGTCTGAGGCGTCATCGCACCCAGATCCTTGCCGCTACGGGAGCGCACTGAAAGCAGATTCGCTGCAACTTCCTTATCGCCTACCACCAGAAGGTAGGGTACGCGTTGCAGCGTATGCTCGCGAATCTTAAAGCCGACTTTTTCGTTGCGCAAGTCGGATTGGACCAGAACCCCCTGATTTATCAGGAAATCCACAGTTGTTTGCACGTAATCGCGCTGGCGGTCGGTGATGCTCATCACGACGGCCTGGATCGGGGACAGCCAGGCCGGTAGTCGACCGGCGTAATGCTCGAGCAGGATGCCCAGAAAGCGCTCGAGCGAACCAAAAATCGCCAGATGCAGCATGACCGGCACGCGCTTCTGGCTGTGCTCGTCGATGTAATACGCTCCGAGCCGGCCGGGCAGATTCAGGTCCACCTGCAATGTCCCGCACTGCCAGTCGCGCCCGATCGCATCGCGCAGCACGAACTCGAGCTTAGGGCCATAAAAGGCCCCCTCGCCCGGGTTCAGGCTGAATTCAATGCCCGCGGCACGCGCCGCACTGTCCAGTGCCGCCTCGGCCTTGTCCCACACCGCATCCTCTCCGACACGTTTGGCAGGCCGATCGGAGAATTTGATGCGCACGTCCTCGAAGCCGAAATCCTTATAGATCTCGAGGATCAGCTGCGTGATCGCGACCGACTCGGCCGTGATCTGATCCTCGGTCAGGAAAATGTGCGCATCGTCCTGCGTAAAGGCGCGCACGCGCATGAGTCCGTGCAGGGCGCCCGAGGGCTCGTAGCGATGCACCTTGCCGAACTCCGAATAGCGAACCGGCAACTGATGATAACTGCGCAGGCCCTGCTTGAAGATCTGGATGTGGCCCGGGCAGTTCATTGGCTTGATCGCGTAGACGCGCTCATCGGGCGTACGCGTCGTGTACATATTCTCGCCGAATTTCTCCCAGTGACCCGAGGCTTCCCAAAGGGTACGGTCCATGAGCTCCGGTCCATTGACTTCCTGGAAGCCCGCGGCGCGCTGCTTGCCGCGCATGTAGCGGATCAGGGTTTGAAATATCTGCCAGCCCTTGGGGTGCCAGAAGACGGCCCCAGGCGCCTCCTCCTGCATATGAAAGAGGTCCAGCTCGCGCCCGATTCTGCGATGGTCGCGCTTCTCGGCTTCCTCGAGGCGGTGCAGATACGCTTCGAGCTGCTTTTGATCCGGCCAGGCGGTGCCGTAGATCCGCTGCAGCATGGCGTTGCGCGAATCCCCGCGCCAGTAGGCGCCCGCGACCTTCGTGAGCTTGAAGGCGCGCAGCTTGCCGGTTGAGGGGACGTGCGGTCCGCGGCACAGATCCACCCAGTCGCCCTGGCCATAGAGGCTGATGGGCTCGCTGGCTGGGATCGCGGCGATGATCTCGGCCTTGTAGTGCTCGCCGAGGTTGCGAAACAGTGCCACCGCCTCATCGCGCCCGAGCACGCGACGGCGCACAGGCTCGTCGGCCTTTGCAAGCTCATGCATGCGCGCTTCGATCGCGGCCAGGTCCTCGGGCGTGAATGGCCGGGCATAGGCAAAATCGTAATAAAATCCATCCTCAATCACCGGCCCGATCGTCACCTGGGCATCCGGGAAGAGCTGCTTGACGGCCTGCGCCAGCAGATGCGCCGTGGAATGCCGGATGATGTCCAGACCGTCCGGATCCCGGTCGGTGGCGATACTGACGCCTGCGTCGTGATCGACGACATAGGAGGTATCGACCAGCCGGCCGTCGACGCGGCCAGCCAGCGCCGCGCGCGCCAGACCCGAGCCGATGCTCGCTGCAATCTCAGCGACGCTGACGGCAGATTCAAAACTGCGTTGGCTGCCGTCCGGCAGAGTGATGACTGGCACTAGTTGAGGCTATCGGGCGCTGCGATGGGTTGCGTATACTGTGACGACCCAATCGCAAGCGCAACTGACGAGGCTCCCGATGAGCGATCTCAAGAAAGCAAAACAGCGCCGCACGGCGCCGTTGCAGACCCGCAGCAACCTGTCCACCGCGGCCACGCGCGACATCTCAGCCGCGCTCAATGCGTTGCTGGCCGATACGTTCACGCTGTACCTGAAGACCAAGAACTATCACTGGCACATGTCCGGTCCGCACTTTCGCGATTTCCATCTGCTGCTCGATGAGCAGGCCGATCAGATCTACGCGACTGCCGATCCGATCGCGGAGCGCGTGCGCAAGCTCGGCGGCACCACCGTGCGGTCCATCGGTCACATCGCGCGCCTGCAGCGCCTGGCGGACAACGATGCCGATTTCGTGACCCCGCAGGACATGCTTGCGGAACTGCGCGAGGACAACCTGCGCCTGGCGGCCTTCATGCGTGAAACGCATGGACTGTGTGACAAGTACGACGATGTGGCCAGCGCGAGCCTGCTCGAGGTCTGGATCGATGAGGCCGAGCGACGCGTGTGGTTCCTGTTCGAGGCCAGTCAGCGGATCGTGCAGTGATCCAGCTCGGGTAGGCGCGAGTACCGCGCTGGTTGGCTCCACATCTGTGAGCCAGCCCGTCATTTTGCGAACAACAAGCTCAGATCTACCGGGCAACAGGTAGGTCCTCTTCGCTGCCGCCCGCGTGTTGCGTGGCAGACGGCTTGTGACGTGCATCTCATTCCCGTGAGTGGGCGCATCGCTATGTATGCCACCGTACAGTCGTGCACGCGGGAAGCCTCTTTGATCACGCCTGGCTAGGTCCTGAGTGCCGGAGTCTCGCCCCAACCTTGCAGGAATCGCTCCATTGGCAGGCGCTGTAACACAACATTTGCTGAGCGCCTTTGCGTGGCGGCATTGATCATAGGCGAGCAATACCTCCACGAGCTCGCTGCGCGAACACTGACGCACACCATGCGGTTGCTACGGCGGCGCGCACCGATTTCTCGCTATCGCGCTTTGCTGCTATGTCTGGCCGGCGTCGTGGCCTTGCACGAAGCGGCGGCGGCTGACGTGACGGACTTGAGCCTCGAGCAGCTGATGCAGATCGGCGTCGTCGGGGCCTCCAAGTACGAGCAGAAGCAATCCCAGATTGGTGCCGCCGTCAGCGTGATCACGCACGAGGAGATCAAAGCCTTTGGCTGGCGCACCCTCGATCAGGCCTTAGCCAGCCTGCCCGGCGTCTACGTCACCTATGACCGGCAATTCACCTATCTCGGCGTGAGGGGATTTGGCCTGCCGGGGGACTACAACACGCGCGTGCTGGTTACGATCAACGGTAATCGCGTCAATGACCCGATATTCGACTCGGGACCATCCGGCCGAGAGCTTCCAATCGACATGGACCTGATCGAGCGCATCGAATTCATTCCCGGACCGGGTGGCGCGGTATACGGCCAGAACGCCATGTTCGCCGTGGTCAATATCGTCACGCGTAAGGGTACGGAGGTAAACGGCGCAGAACTTGCGGTCGGCTATCAACAGCCGCAGTCACTCGTCGAGGGTCGCGCGAGCTGGGGGGCGCGTTTCGACAACGGTGTCGATGTACTGGTGTCCGTGAGTGGCATGAATGCTCAGGGTCAGAATCTCTTTTTCGACTACGGCGCCTCTGGAAAATCGGGAATTGCATGGGGGCTTGATGCTGATCGCACCAAGCAATTCTTCGGGAGCATTTCGCGCGGACCCTGGTCGTTCGAAGTCGTCTACGGCTTTGAGCTAAAGGACGATCCGACCGCGGCGTACCTGTCAGATCCGCTTGTGCCCGGCCAGTCCCAGGAGACCGGTTACACGCTCACGCAGCTGCAGTACCAGAATAATTTTGTCAATGACACGCTGCACGTGTCCGCACGGCTGTTCACCGGCGACGACATCTCGAATGAGCACTTGAGCTTCGGCACTATGTATGCCTTTCCTTCGACGCCCGACTTGGCAGGCTTTGAAGCACGCGTCGTATCGACGGCGCTGGCCGCACATACTTTGATGCTGGGTCTGGAGGCACAGGATAACTATGACATTGGCCAGTCGCAGATCGTTCTTGCGAACCCTGCGCTGGATGTCTACGCCCCCGGCTCCAGCTATCGGATAGGCCTGTATGGCCAGGATGAATGGCGTCTGTCGCACGCGCTTGCAGCGACCCTGGGATTCAGAGTCGATCGTAACGACACAACTGGAACAAACATTAGTCCGCGCGTGGCACTCATCTGGCAGGCGACCCCCGAGACCACCGCCAAGGCGCTCTATGGCGTTGCGCACCGCGCCCCAAATGCCTTCGAAGACCTTGCCGCTTTTGAGCCGAATGCTCCCTCTCTGGGACTCAGCGGCGAGACCATCGACACACTCGAATTCGATCTGGACCAACGGGTCGGCCGAAATCTGGCGCTGCGCGCCTCGGTCTACCAATGGACTCTTCACGATCTCATCCTGGAAAACGACACTTCGCAGGTCTACCAAAACGAGCAGCCAGTCGATACGCGTGGAATCGAGCTCTCGACGGACAAGACGTGGGATTTCGGCGCTCGCCTGCGCGACAGCGTGTCGATCCAACATGCCAGCTATCGCAGCGGCGCCGACGTGGTCAACTCGCCCGAGGTACTGGGCAAGCTCAATTTTTCCAGTCCCCTGCCGATCCGCGGCGTGCGAATGGGCTACGAACTGCGCTACGACAGCTCGCGCTTGACCCTGAATGGCACGACCCTGGGAGGCTACGCCCTGTCAAACCTGTTTCTGAGCACGGAGTCGCTGGCCAAGGGACTCGAAATATCGCTGGGTATCGGCAATCTATTTAACAAGCACTACGCACAACCCGCCTCTGCCAATCATTGGCAGAACTCACTGGAGCAGGACGGCCGCAGCGTGCGTGCCGACGTCCACTACGCGCTGTGAGCCGTGTCAGCCCAACCGCTTTGCGCCGATGCCTGCCGGGCCACCACGATGATCCCCCAGCGTAAGCTCCTGCTCCTCGGCACGCTTACCGTGCTGCTAGCGATTCCGGGTACCGCTAACTCCTTCACGCTGGACCAATTGCTCGACATGCCCATCGAGCAGCTGCTTCGACTGCAGATCACCTCGAGGCAGCACCCGCAGTTGGCCGCCCTGTGGCCAGCCCCGCGCAGCGCACTGCCGGCCCCGGAGCCTCGCGATGCTACGTAGCACCCGTATGCTGGCATCGTGCCTTAGTCTGGCGCTCATTGCGTTCGCGCCGGCGGTCCTGAGCGATGACCTGCCCGAATATCGCCTCAAGGCTGCATTTCTCTACAACTTCGCTCTCTTCACCGAATGGCCTGCGGACACGAACCCGACGCTGAACCTGTGCGTGTACGGTCGGGATCCGTTCGGTGAGGAAATCGATGCACTGCAGGGCAAAGCAGTCGGCGATCGTCACATCGCGGTACGCCGTGTCACCAGTGTCAATGCACTGAGCGTTTGCCAGATCGTATTCATCGCCGACCCATCGGGCGACGGCATCTCGCGGGTACTGACTAGCCTGCGGGGCGCCACCGTGTTGACCATTACGGACACGCCGGGGGCAGCCAAGCAGGGCGTCGCTCTGAACATGAGCGTAGTGAAGGACAAGATCACCTTCGAAGCCAACCTCACTGCTGCCCGGGCGGCGAATCTCAAACTCAGCTCCAAGCTGTTGAGCCTGGCGACTGAGGTGCTCCAATGACCCGGAGTGACCCGATGCCACGAAGCGTCACGATCGGTACGCGTCTGCGCCGCATCAATCGGATCACTCTGTCTGCCGCGATCGCGATCGTCGCGGCCATCATCATAGCCAGCAGCTTCACGTTCGGGCTCTTCAGTCTCGCCAACACCGCCCAGATTCAGGCCAAGATGCTGGCTGAAAGCGCCGCCGCGTCTCTGATGTTTCAGGATGAGACCGCGGCACAGGAGCTACTGCAGACGCTGCGCAATGCACCGAACGTCCACGTCGCGGCCCTGTACACGCAACAGCAGCACCTGTTCGCCTCCTACCGGAGCGACGCTAAAGTGCCCATTCCTGCGGCGCTTGATGCCCCATACGCCAGCGCCTCGATCACGTTGTCTCACATCGACATTTTGCAGCCGGTTCTGTTCCACGGCGCACGCTCTGGAAGCCTGTATTTGCGAATTGACATCGCGGCACTCTACCGGCAACTCGCCTCTCAGATGCTCGTCACGCTCCTCGCGGTAACCATAGCGCTAACAGTCAGCAGCCTGATGCTTCGACGACTGAATCTCTCGGTGCTGCGACCGCTGTCGAAATTGACCGAGTTGACGGATCGGGTGTCCGGCTCAGCCGACTTCCGGGGGCGGGCGGCCTCCAGTGATATCGCGGAACTGGACGCACTCGCCCGGGGCTTCAACGGCATGCTCGAGATCATCCAGGAGCGCGATGCCCACCTGGCGGCCCAGCGCGATCATCTCGAGGATCAAGTCGCAGAGCGCACCGCCGATCTGCAGCATGCCAAGGAGTCTGCGGAGGCCGCAAGTCGCGCAAAGAGCCAGTTTCTGGCAACCATGAGCCACGAGATTCGTACGCCATTGAATGGTGTGCTCGGAATGAACGAGCTACTTCTGGCCAGCGATCTCACGCCCCGGCAGCGAGAGTGGGGCGTCGCCGTTCAAACCTCCGGAGAGCATCTGCTGGGCGTCATCAACGACATTCTTGATTTCTCCAAGATCGAGTCTGGGAACATGGCGCTTGAGTGCGTCGCCTTCAGCCTGGTCGATCTGGTCGAGGAGACTCTGGCAATGTTCGCGTACTCGGCCGAAAAGAAGGGCCTCGAACTGGCGGCACAGTTCACGCCCAGTGACGCTGCACTGCCAGGCGTGCGTGGCGACCCACTGCGCCTGCGCCAGATCCTGGCGAACCTGATTGGCAATGCGATCAAGTTCACCGAACAGGGCGAAGTCGTCGTGCGCCTGCGGCTGGAGAGCGAGACCGACACCGATGTCGCTCTGAGCCTGTCCGTGCAGGACACCGGCATCGGCATTGCAACGGAAACGCTCAATAGAATCTTCGAGCATTTCTCGCAGGCGGATGGTTCGACCACGCGCCGATACGGCGGTACCGGCCTTGGACTGGCTATATCCCGTCGCCTGCTGACTTTAATGGGCGGCACGATTCGTGTGGAAAGCTCCCCGGGCCATGGCTCGCGATTTATCGTCAACCTGAATCTGCTGAAAGCAAGAACCTTATCGCGCGAACGCCTGGAGCCGACAATCCTCCATGGCGCCCACGTGCTGGTCGTGGATGACAACCAGACCAATCGAGAGATCCTGCAGCAGCAACTCGAAGGCTGGCACATGCGCGTGACGTGTGCACGCAGCGGCGAGGAAGCCCTGGAGCTGATGGCGCAGGCAGCCCGCGCGGGCTCTATCTTTGCGATCACCATCCTTGATATGCACATGCCCGGGATGGACGGTCTGCATCTGGCCAGCACGATCAAGCAACGCCCTGAGTTGGTCGGCACGCCGCTGATGATGCTGACGTCCACTGCCTTCAATATCAGCGACTCGCAGCGACAGGCATCCGGCATCCTGCGTTTCCTCAACAAGCCAGTCCGACGCGCCGATCTGCTGCGCGTGCTCTGCAGCATCCTGGCGCCCGCCGTGCCAGGCATCGATGCACCCACTGCCGCGTCGTCGGGCGTCGGACTTTCATTACAGCGCAGGGTACTGGTGGTCGAGGACAATCCAATCAATCAGCAAGTTGCCAACGCGATGTTGAGAAGCCTCGGCGTGCAGGTCACTCTCGCCAGCAACGGACGAGAGGCGGTGGAACTGGTGCAGAGTCGCGACTTTGATCTGGTGCTCATGGACTGCCAAATGCCGGTGATGGACGGCTTCCAGGCCACCGCAGCCATCCGCGGATTGCCGTTGGGACGTGGCGAGCGCCTGCCGATCGCCGCCGTGACCGCCAACGCATTGCAGGGCGACGAACAGAGCTGCCTCGAAGCGGGCATGAACGATTTTCTGCCAAAACCATTCAAGCTGGCACAACTACAGTCGCTGCTCGCCCGCTGGCTTGTCCCCGCGGGCAGTGCGAGCAGTCAGCATACCGCACTCGAGTCCGCCGACGCGCAAGATAGCTCATTCGTCCCGGGGTCCGACGCCATTGACGTGCGCGTGTTGCAGACCGTTCGCGACCTCGATCCCGCCGGCGGCATGGATCTCGTGAAGACAATCATGCGCATCTTTATTGAGTCTGCCGCCGGCTCCGTCGCGCGTGTCGAGAATGCGATTCTCGCGCGCGACGGCACGCAGTTGGCCGCCGCGGCTCACGCATTGAAGTCGAGCACTGCCAACGTCGGTGCAAAGACCCTGTCGGAATTTTATCGTCAGCTCGAGCTGCTCGGGCGCGAGGGCAGACTCGCGGACGCCGGCGAGCTGCTCATACAGGTCAGGCCCGAACATCAACGTGCCGTCGCCCGCATGTATGAGATTCTTCAGGAGGCAGCGTGACGACAGCGATCAAGACGATTTTGGTCATCGACGATGATCTCACGGCGATCGCGTTGATGCGCGCCGCGTTGCAAAAGGCTGGCTTCGCTGTCAGCACGGCCATCGACGGTGCGGACGGCTTGCGGCAGTTCCGCAGCAAGCCCAGTGACATGGTCATGCTCGATGTGGACATGCCAGGTCTGAGCGGCTACGAAGTTTGTGCAGCACTGCGTCTCGAGGCCGGTCCGCTGCTACCCATCGTCATGGTCACCGGATTCGATGATTTCGGCTCTGTGGACGCGGCCTACATCGCCGGTGCCACGGACTTCATCGCCAAGCCGATCAATTGGACGCTATTGGGTCATCGCGTGCGCTACCTGCTGCGCGGCTATCAGGCGGTACTGGATCTCGGCACCGCGGAGGCCCGCAATACGGCGCTTTTGGCGACCCTTCCCGATCTGCTGTTCGAGCTCGACATCGAGGGGCGCTACATCCAGTACCATCCACCGCGCTCGCAATTGCAGCCCGTGCCGGCCGAGAATTTCATTGGCAAGACCGTAGAGGAAGTACTCTCGCCAGAAGCGGCGCGCGTATGCCGCTCAGCGATGCAGGAAGCCTACGAAACCGGCGCATCGGTCGGAAAGCAGCTCGAGCTGCGAATGCCGGGCGGAACGGCCTGGGTCGAGCTGTCCGTGTCCAGGCCCGCGGATTCAGGTCCCACGCCGCACTTCATTATTCTGGCCCGCGACGTCACGGAACGTCGGGCAGCCGCCGAACAGATTCGACGCCTTGCGTATTACGATCAGCTCACGGATCTGCCGAACCGCGAGCATTTCCGCAGTCGAGCGGGCAGCGCGCTGGAGCAGGCCAGAACGAACAAGTGCCAGTTGGCGCTGCTTTGCATCGATCTCGACAAATTCAAACGCATCAACGATACCCTCGGCCACAGTGTCGGAGACGATTTACTGCGCATGACGGCATTGCGCCTGCGCGAAGCGGTGCGCGGCGGCGATCATCTGGAACCAGCGATACCCGGGGGTATCGGCGATGGGAACCTTTCCAGGCTGGGCGGCGATGAGTTCATGTTCCTGATGCCGCGTATCGATGCCCCAGAGCAGGCCGGGCTTGTCGCCACGCGCATAATGTCGGCGATCATGCGGCCCATTCTGCTCGCACGGCACGAAGTCATGGTAACCCCGAGCATCGGCATTGCCGTATATCCGGCCGACGGCGAGGACTTCGAAACATTGTTCAAGAACGCCGACCTGGCGATGTATTTCGCCAAACGCCAGGGTCCCGGTACCTTCAGTTTCTACAAGCCTTCGATGAATGCAAGCGCTTTGAAACGCCTGACTATGGAAGGCAAACTGTCTGGCGCCATCGCCGGCAACGAACTCTCGCTGCGCTTCCAACCGCAGTTCGACTTGAGCTCAGGGCTGATAGTCGCTATGGAGGCGCTGCTTCGCTGGACCAACGCGGAGCTCGGACAAGTACCACCTTTGGAATTCATTCCGGTCGCAGAGGACACGGGCATGATCCTGCCGATAGGCGAGTGGGTCCTGCGCGCTGCGTGTCTCCAAGCTAAAGCGTGGCACGATGAGGGCCTCTCGAACGTGCGCATTGCCGTGAATGTATCCGGCCTGCAGCTGGCTCAACGGGGTTTCCCTGGGCTCGTTGCCGATGTGCTGCGCGAGACGGGCGTGTCCCCAGTCAGGCTGGAACTGGAGATTACCGAGAGCGTGATCATGACGAGCGACGATTGGACCAGACAGGTACTCGGAGAGCTAAAAGAGATCGGGGTGCAAATCTCCATCGATGATTTCGGCACTGGCTACTCGAGTCTCGGTCGGCTAAGGGAGTTTCCAATCGATCGACTCAAGATCGATGGATCATTTATCCGCAGAGTTCAGAGTAACGGCGAAGACCGGGTAATTGCAGCGACAATAATTGCGATGGCGAAGACGCTCAAACTGGAGGTCGTGGCCGAAGGCGTGGAGGACCTCGCACAGCTGCTGTTCTTGCAGGAAGAGCACTGCACGCTGGTGCAGGGGTATTTCCTGAGCCCGCCCCTGACCGCCCCGGAATCTGGGCAGCTTCTGCGTCGCCTGGCGCGCGAGTTGGATGGAACCCGCACGGAGCGTCTCAGGCGAGTGATTGGCTGAAAGCTTTGTGCTTGCTCGTGAGCTCAGCGCCCTAAGGCCTGCTCTGCCAGTGCCAGCAGTTGTGGTGTCGTAGCGGCCGAGAGATCCGCCCCGATCTCGAGCACGATGCGGTTATAGGTTTCGCGGTGATGCGTGCGCAGGTATTCAGACAGGTGCTCAGCCGCATTGCTTTTTCCCGTTCCATGGCCGACCACGACAATCTTGCCGCCAGCAGCCAGAGCATCCCCGATGCGCTGATAGAACCCAGCGTCCTCAGGGGCCCGCTGACCCTGCTCGCGTGATTGATCCTTGTGAGTCAGGTGATGCAGGAAGTGATGCGGATCGTAGGGCGTGATCTCGCGCTTGGAGGCGTCCCCGGTTGGCGAATCAATGCGGTAGATCTTCGCACCATGATGATCCACCACCACCATAAGCGTGGGCGACTGCGGTTCGGGACGAGCGGCTGGCTGGGAAGGCGCTTCAGGAGACCAGCCTGCACGCTGCAAAAAATGCCGCAGATCGGTAACTTCGGTGCTGGTGAGATCCTTGGTGTGCGGCTTATGCATCAGATAATGCTGCCCTGCCACCTCGAAGCTGAACTTGTTGTTGCTCTTCTCCTGCGCCGTGCCTATTTTCTCGATCAGCGAGAGAACATCCATCCACTCGAGATTGTGCGCCGGGGGATGCCGGAAGAGAGCTTCGAGCGTCCTGAGGTGAGCGCCGTGGAGCTCTGCGCGGCCCTGCGGATCGGTGGTTTTCATACTTTCCGATTACTTTTCGGATGAGCACCCAGAGCGTGCCATGAGGTCTCCGAAAGCTCTATGCCATAGTGCTTTGCCGCCTTCTCGATATTCGCAAATGCCAAAGCACGATCGACATCAGAGACGTCAGTGACCTGATCGAACCGCGCCACCGCGTTACGCACGTGCTGTGCGTCGGTCAGCGGCTCTTTACGCTGCTTCGGAAAAGCGAAGACGGAATCGGGCAAGTCGCTTTGCGTCGTCAGTCGCCCGTGCTTCTCGTGAGGTTCCCAAGTCGCTGTCATTGAAGTCTCCTTGTCGAGCCGGCTGATGAGGCCGCCTTGGTAGACGCGTGCGTCAGGGCAGTTCCCGAATCCGGACATTGCGGATCGCGAGGGAGCCCGGATGATCTCCCTGTATGCCAATGTAACCCTCTTTGGCCAGGCCATAATGAGGATAGGCCGCAAATTTGGACTGCGCCACCTTGGCGAGCCAGTCCGGACTGCCCAGCTCGTAGACGACGACGCGCGTTCCGTTCAACCAGTGCTCGACGTGCGCACCCTTGACGATGATGCGGGTCGTGTTCCACTCGCCAAACGGTTTGACGATTCCTGCCGGCACAGCATAGAGCTCATAGGCGGAGGCGGCCGCGGTGACGCGCCTTGCGCCGTCTGGCGCGTTGGCGTCGTCGAGTAACTGGTACTCCGGTGCGCTCCAGTAAATGTGATCGTATTCGTGAGTGCCGCGGTAGAAGACCCCGCTGTTGCCGGCCCTGCCGATCTTCCAATCCAGCCGCAGGTCGAAGTTTCCATAGAGCTTTTGGCTGATGAGATCGTCTACCGGGCCGTCCTTCGATAGCACTCCATTGGCTAGCGTCCAGCCTTTGGGCAGTCGCCCGGGCGAAGACCAACCCTGCCAGACAGGCTCCTCACCCGACGGCGCTCGGGCCTGCGCCGCGCAGATCATCAACGTCAGGGCTGCGGCCGCGATAAGGAGCAGTTTTGAATGTAACTTCGAGCTCCTGGTTTTTCGGGTCACGGCAACTCCGACGACCAAGTCAGGTCGGTCACTGGTCGAGGCCTAATTTTCTGATCAACTCCGGCGGCGGCCCTTCGAAACTGGCTAGCGCCACGTTGCCGATGTACCCGAGGTCCTTGCGCCCTATCGGCGTCGAATAGAACCCAGCCGCGGTCAGGACACGGAAGCGCGCAAAGAACCGGGCCGCCTCGCGATCCGCAAGGCTGGCGCGATCGTAATCGCAGATCCGATCGCAGATGCGGGCCCGGTCTGCCTCTTCGAGGTCGGCAAAGCTGCGTTTAAAGTCGCGCTGCGCCTCGTCGTCGATCCACGCGAGACCTTGTCGAATACGTGGTCGATCGCGTAGCTGCTCAGGGTAAGGCGCGCTGACCCACTCGTCGATGAAAGCGATCACGCCGACTTCGGAGGCGCTCGGCGATACGTGATCCGCGGGAATGATCATATCGCACAGAACCGTCGCGGTTCGCTTCTCGGCTTCACTGAGCAGCAACGGCCAAAGCTGGCCCGATTGATACGGCGCGATCAGCTGCGGGTCGACACCATAGCCCGGCGTCGGCGCCGCGGTTACAGTCGCGGCGCCCGCAGACCTCATCAGGGCTGGCACCGATGCACTCGCCGCCAGCATCCACTGCAGAGTCGTGCGGCGATCCACTACAGCTCTCTGCGGCGCATGCGGTCCAGGATGTGATCGGCCGTGCGCCAAGCCAGCGCCATGATCGTGAGGGTCGGATTCTTGTCGGCGTTGGAGGCAAACACAGCCCCGTCCGAGACAAATAGATTGCTGACGTCCCAGGTCTGGCCCCAGGCATTGGTCACTGAGGTCTTCGAGTCGCTGCCCATGCGCGCGCCGCCGACTTCGTGAATGATCGAGCCCCCGGGGGCAATAGCCGCCTCGCCGCGCGTCTGGATCTTGCCGAGCACGCGACCGCCCATAGCATCGATGATGGCGGCGAAGGTGTTCTGCATGTGCAGCGCCTGACGACGTTCATGCTCGGACCAGGCCCAGTGGAAACGCAGCACCGGGATGCCCCACTGGTCCCGAACCGTCGGGTCGATCTCGCAATAGGATTGCTCGTTGGGGATCATCTCGCCCCGACCCGCAAAGTACACGAACGAGCCGTAGTAGCGTCGAGCGTCGAGTTTGAATCGCTGTCCGTAGCTGCCCGCGCAAACTGCACCGAGTTCGAACGCGGTGTCCACGCCCGGCATTCGTCTGCCGCCGCCAAACTCGATGTGATAACCGCGCGCAAAACCGAGCCCGCCCGCGAGCTGCTCCTTATAAAGCCACCATGGAACGTACATGTGGCCGCCGGAGGCGCCATCCTCATTCATCGGTGGCAGACTCTCGAGCAGCGGCACCTGACCGCCCACACTGCTGCCGACGGTATCCATGAGATATCTGCCCACCGTGCCGCTGGAGTTCGCCAGTCCATTGGGAAACCGCGGGCTCTTCGAGTTGAGCAACAGCCGAGCCGTCTCGCAGGCGCTTGCCGCCAGCACGACCACGCGCGCATTCGCCCGGCGCTGCTGACCCGTCTTGCGATCGACGAACAGCACTCCAGTCGCTCGCCCGTTCGGCCCCAGCGTGACCTCATGCACCATGGCATCGGTGATGATATCCAGCTTGCCGGTGCGCAGCGCAGGTGGCAGGTGAACCGTGGGTGATTGATAGTTCGCGCGAATAGCGCAGCCGCGGCCGCAGGGTGTCGCCCAGATGCATGCTCCACGTTGCTTCATGTCCTCGCTGAGGATGCGCTGCGCCCTCTCATCTCCAGGGTGTAGCAGCTGGGGGGAGCGCGCGACATCGAGCGATTGCGTGAGGACCGCGCGATGGCCGGCGATGACCGGTATGCCCAACGTGGCCGCACGCTTGGCGACCAGCAGGTCGCTGATCAGCGGCTTGGGTGGTGGCAACAGGCACCCCGGCGGGGAATCGGGTGTATTTTCTAAATGCTCATTGGAACCGTACACCCCCACGAGGCGCTCGACCTTGTCGTAATACGGCGCCACGTCTTCGTAAGCTATAGGCCAGTCGACGCCAAGGCCATCGCGGCTTCGGGGCTTGAAGTCGTAAGGACCATCGCGCAGCGAGATGCGTCCCCAGTGGTTTGTGCGTCCTCCGAGCATTCTGGCGCGCCACCAGTCAAAACGCCCCGCGTCCTCCTGCGAGGTCTGCACATAGGGCTCGCCCGGGACGGTCCAACCCCCACCCGCCGTGGCATCGTAGAAGCCGAATGGCTTATCCGGCGTGCTCACCGCGCCAAGCGGCGCCATGTCAGGGGTCTGAAACATTGGAGTCTCACGCGCCGGATCGTATCGGCGTCCTGCCTCGAGCATCAGCACGCTGGCTCCCGCCATGCTCAGCGTATAGGCCGACTGACCACCTCCGGCGCCGGAGCCGACCACAATCGCGTCGTAGGTGCGGGATAATGAGTCGGATGAAATGAAGGCCATGTGCAGCGCTCACCGGCTTGTCAGCTGCGGGCAATGGTACCGCACCAGGGCCGCCGCCGATGAAATGTGGAAGCACACGCGCGGATGAGGCGGATGGTAGGCGCGAGTGGGATCGAACCACCGACCACCACCATGTCAAGGTGGTGCTCTACCACTGAGCTACGCGCCTGCGATTCGGGGCGGGAACGATACCCGAGCGCGCCGGCCACCACAACATCGCACCCCCGCCATGAACGCTATCAAGCGCCCTTGCGCACGCCCGCCGCGACAGCTGTGGGCGCACCCGAAGGGGCCGTCCCGGCCCTGGCCGGCATATCATACGAAGTCGCCGCGCCCGCGGCGAGATCGAGGCTGCGCAGCTGCTCGATCTGATCGCGCAACGCTGCGGCCTGCTCGAATTCCAGGTTGCGCGCTCGACGATACATGTCCGCCTCGAGGCGCTTGATTTCGCGCACGATGTCCGAGGTGCTGCGAAATTTGTGCGCGCCGCCCTGCGCGGCTCCCTCATCGCGCGCGCGCCGCGCCGCCGCTCGCCGAGCGGAAGGACCGCCGGTGTGCGCTCCTTCCATGATATCGGCCACCGGTTTCACGATCGAGCGCGGCGTGATGTCGTGCAGCGCGTTGAACTCAAGCTGCTTAATGCGGCGGCGCTCGGTCTCAGCCATGGCACGCTGCATCGAGCCGGTTATCCTGTCAGCGTAGAGGATCGCGCGGCCATGCAGGTTGCGCGCCGCGCGGCCCATAGTCTGGATCAGGGAGCCCTCAGAGCGCAGAAAGCCCTCCTTGTCGGCATCCAGGATTGCCACCAGAGCCACCTCGGGCATATCCAATCCTTCCCGCAACAGATTGATGCCCACAAGCACGTCAAAGCGCCCCAGACGCAGGTCGCGGATGATCTCCACGCGCTCGACCGTCTCGATATCGGCGTGCAGATAGCGCACTTTGACGCCATGTTCGTGCAGGTAATCGGTCAGATCCTCGGCCATGCGCTTGGTCAAAGTCGTAATAAGCACGCGCTGATTAAGCCCCACGCAGCGGTGAATCTCCGACAGCACGTCATCGACCTGCGAGCCCACCGGCCGCACCTCGACCTCCGGATCCACCAGTCCGGTCGGCCGCACCAGCTGCTCGACGACCTGCGAGGATTTGCGCGCTTCATAAGGACCGGGCGTTGCCGACACGAAAATCATTTGCGGCGCAAGCCGTTCCCATTCCTCGAATTTGAGCGGCCGGTTATCAAGCGCGGACGGCAAGCGAAATCCGTACTCGACCAGAGTCTCCTTGCGCGAGCGATCACCGCGGTACATCGCTCCAAGCTGCGGAATGGTCTGATGACTCTCATCGACCACGAGCAGTGCATTGGGCGGCAGATAGTCATACAGGCATGGAGGGGGCTCGCCGGCTTCGCGACCCGATAGATAGCGCGAGTAATTCTCGATGCCAGAGCAGTAGCCGACCTCCTTGATCATCTCGAGGTCGAACAACGTGCGCTGCTCGAGCCGCTGCGCCTCGACGAGTTTAGAGTCCGCATACAGCACGGCCAGCCGCTCGCGCAATTCTTCGCGAATCAGATCGATCGCCTGCATAAGCCGATCGCGCGGCGTCACATAGTGCGTTCCCGGATAAACGGTATAGCGCGGAATGCGGCCGATGAGTGTGCCGGTGAGCGGATCGATCAGCGTGAGGTTCTCGAGCCTGTCATCAAACAATTCAACGCGCACCGCGTCGCGACTGGATTCGGCCGGAAAGATATCGATGATGTCGCCGCGCACGCGGTAAGTACCGGGCTGCAGGTCCACGTCATTGCGCGTGTACTGCATCTCCGCGAGTCGCCGCAACAGGCGGCGCTGATCGATGCGCTCGCCGCGCACCAGATGCAAAACCATCGACAGATAGGCCTGAGGATCGCCCAGGCCGTAGATCGAAGAGACAGTAGCGACGATGATCGAGTCCGGCCGCTCGAGCAACGCCTTGGTCGCTGAGAGCCGCATCTGCTCGATGTGCTCATTGACCGAGGAATCCTTCTCGATATAGGTATCGCTCGAGGGCACGTATGCCTCGGGCTGGTAGTAGTCGTAATAAGAGACGAAGTATTCGATGGCGTTGCGCGGGAAGAAGTCCCTGAGCTCGCCATAGAGTTGCGCGGCTAACGTCTTGTTGTGTGCCAGCACCAGCGTCGGGCGCTGCACGCGCTCGATGACGGCCGCAACCGAAAATGTCTTGCCGCTGCCGGTTACCCCGAGCAGCGTCTGGTGCGCAAGGCCCGATTCGATGCCGTCCACCAGAGCCTCGATCGCCTGCGGCTGATCGCCCGCCGGCGCGTAGTCCGCCGTGAGCTCAAAGCGATTGCTCGGTTCATTCATAGGCGTTGATGAGTGGCCGACGTGGTCGCGGCAGGTCGAATCCCGTAATATAACTGCAGGGCGCGCCCGCGGCGCGCGATCGTGAAACTTTGCAGGGGAACCTCCGTGTCTTTGACCGTTTCAAGACGTGCGCAGCGCGTCAAGCCCTCGCCCACACTCGCCGTCACGGCGCTCGCCGCGCGCCTCAGGGCTGAAGGCAAAGACGTCATCGGCCTGGGTGCCGGCGAGCCAGACTTCGATACTCCAGCGCATATCGCCGAGGCCGGCGTGCAGGCTATTCGCAGCGGCTTTACGCGCTACACCAATGTCGATGGCATCGTGGAACTCAAAGACGCCGTCATCGCCAAGTTCAAGCGCGATAACGCCATCAACTACGAGCGCGCGCAGATACTGGTATCCAGTGGGGCCAAGCAGACGATTTTCAACCTCTGCATGGCCGTGCTCGACGCCGGCGACGAGACCATCATTCCGGCGCCCTATTGGGTTTCCTACCCGGATATGGTCATGCTCGCGGACGGCATCCCGGTGATGCCCAGCGCTGGCCCCGAGCAGGCCTACAAGATCACGCCCAAGCAACTGGCCGCCGCGATTACCTCCAAGACGCGCCTGCTGTTGCTCAATAGCCCGTGTAATCCGACCGGCGCGGCCTATACGCGCGCCGAACTGCGCGCCTTCGCCGACGTTTTGCTCGAGCACCCGCGCATATTGATCGGCACCGATGACATGTACGAGAAGATATATTGGGCCAGCGAGCCCTTCGCGAGCCTGCTCACCGTAGCCCCGGAGCTCTACGATCGGACGATTACGATCAACGGCTGCTCCAAGGCCTACGCGATGACCGGATGGCGCATTGGGTATTGCGGCGGCCCGAAGGAAATCGTCACGGCGATGACGACGATCCAGGGGCAATCGACCTCAAACGCATCGAGCATCTCGCAGAAAGCTGCGCTTGCCGCTTTGAATGGCGATCAGCAGTGCGTCGCGGACATGAACCGCGCGTTCAAGGAACGGCACGACTACGTGATCAGCGCGCTCAACAGCCTGCCCGGCGTCTCGTGTCTGCCAGGGGCAGGAACCTTCTACGCCTTTGCCGATGTGCGCGGCGCGATGCGCAACCTGGGACTGCGTGACGACAACGCGTTCTGCGAGTATCTGATCAACAAGGCCCTCGTCGCCGTGGTCGCGGGTTCCGGGTTTGGTGCCCCGGGGCATATGCGGCTTTCATTCGCCTGCAGCCGTGAAACGCTGGAAAAGGCCATCGCGCGCATACGCGCTGTACTGCCCCAGCAGGCTCAGGCTAAGACTGCCTGAGGAACGTACCGATCCTTGACCCGATCGCCCTAAAGCCTAAGAATCCGCGCCGCCGCCAACGAGCCCATCCTCGCGCGGCGCTCGAGCGTTCAGCGTCTGCTCCCCGGTAGCTCAGTTGGTAGAGCGTCGGACTGTTAATCCGTTGGTCGTTGGTTCGAGTCCAACCCGGGGAGCCAAATACTTTTTATATATCATTAAGTTACGCGTCATACCTCGAAGCGTCAGCGGACGCTGGCACAGTTTTGGCACAGTTTGGCACAGTTGGTGTAGAGTAGTTTCATCACGCGCCGCGTAGGGCGAGCCAGTGCCAACGATCCGAGAACGTGCCGGACAATTTCACGCTCAGGTCCGCATGAGCGGCTTCCCGACGCGCACCGCGAGCTTTCCCACTCGCCGCCTCGCCGAGCGCTGGGCGAAGACCATCGAAGCCGACATGATCGAGGGCCGGCACTTCCGCGGCGTGGAGGCTCGACGACGCACACTCGGCGAGGCGATCGACCGCTACCTCGAGGAGGAGCTACCCAAGAAGCGCAACGGCAGTACTCATCGCTCGAATCTCCCCTGGTGGAAGAAGCACCTCGGACACCTCAAGCTCGCCGACGTGACGCCGGCTATTCTGGTCGAGTGCCGCGGCAAGCTCGCTCGTGAGAACTTCTCGCGTGCGAATCCCCACTCACCGCGTACCACCGTCAAGAAAGGCGAACAACCGCATCGGCACCCACGCAGCCCCGCGACCGTCAATCGCTACCTCTCGGTGCTCAGCCACGTATTCACCGTGGCTCGCAAGGAGTGGCATTGGGCATCTCATAACCCATTCGATGGCGTCGCAAAGCTTCGAGAGGACCGAGGCCGCGTGCGCTTCTTGTCGGAGGACGAGCGCACTGCCCTATTGCGAGAGACCGCGAAGGATCCGGTGCTACACACGTTTGTGGTACTTGCGCTCTGCACGGCTGCGCGCGCCGGCGAGCTTTGGAATCTCAAGTGGCAGGATGTCGACCTGAAGGAGGGCCGGCTGCTGCTGCGATTCACAAAGAATGCGACGCCGCGAACGGCCTGGCTGCATGCAGAAGCCAAGCGCCTGCTCTCCGAGCACGGCAAGGTTCGGCGCCTGGGCGACAACTGGGTATTCGTGAGTGCGACCGGGCGCCGCTATCGGTATGAGAAGGTCTTTAATGTGGCCTGTGAGGCGGCAGCAATCGAAGGCTTCCGCTTCCACGATCTGCGGCATTCCGCGGCCACCTACCTCGCCCGCGAGGGTGCCAGCGAGCAGCAACTGAAGGCCATTGGCGGCTGGAAGTCCGGCGTTGTGAGCCGCTACGTACACCTTGCCGCCACGGAAACCCGCGACATCGTGCAGAAGATGAACGAGAGGATTCTGGGGAAGTAGCGCGCAGCTTACGAAGCCGGGCTTGCGCGGACGAGCTCACGGTAGCGTTCAGGGTCCACCACGATACGCCGTCCGACGCGACGGAAAGCATCGTCCAGGCCGCGCTCGTGTCGATGTCGATAGAGCCAG
>JBEKUL010000005.1:0-51222 GCA_049515055.1 Steroidobacteraceae bacterium
GGGCGAATCCGGGGTCTGCCAGGACAGATGCGAGCTGTAGGCGAGGCTGAAATTGGTCTCATGGAAGCCGGTCATCGGTTGTTCGCAGGCCAGCACGATGGAGGATTGCGGCGTGTCCTCGCCCACATGACTGGCGATCACCTGATCGACGCTGACGCCGGAATGGATGATGGCGCCCTTGGTGATGTGCTCGCCCGACAAGAGGCTCCCGGTCTGGGCCGGATGGATGCCCTGGTCGGTCAGCGCCTTCACATAGAGGCCGTCGATCACATTGATCTTCTGCTTGACGGGCTCCAGCGGCGAGAGGGTCTTGGACAGCTTCATGTCGGCGCCGCTGCCTTCGGCGCTCCAGTAATTTTCGTTGATGCCGCAACCCAGGAACATAACCCCGAAGCGCTTGGGGAAATCGGCCGCCGCCGGTGTATCGGCGAAGGCGTTCAACGACACCAGCCAGGGCAGGGCCATGGAGCAGCCGGCGCCCTTCAGGACGACGCGGCGGGAAAAGGCCTTGGAGCGAAATTGCGCAAAGCGGTCCGTGGTCATCTCAATGCTCCTTCCGCAAATCGGCAGTGATGAGTTTGCCGCCGGCGCTCTGCGGCGCCGGTGTGATGGCCTGGTCGGTGACGCGGCGGTTGAGGAATTGCGGGCTGAGGACGATGGTGTCGACCATGCTGCGGAACTTGTAGCCATCCGCGGCCAGGCTGGTCTTCATCTCGTCTACCAGCGATTCATCCGACAGTTGGGGCGAACGGTTAAGGGCATACGCCATCAGCTTGCGGCACAGATTGCCGATGAAATTGTCCTGGCGGTGACCGCGGATGAAATTCTGCAGTCCCACCAGGCCGTCGCCCGCGACGTCACCCGGATAGGTGGCGGAGGCGTCGATCGGCCGTCCCGCCAGGTCCTTGGCGCGCGCATCGCCCACCGGGCCATAGCCTTCAAAGGCCAGCCCGAAGGAATCGAAACGCATGTGGCAGCCGGCGCAGAACGGATTCTTGTGATGCTCGGCCAGCATCTCGCGGATTGGCTTGTCGGTCTTGGATTCGTCGCCCGGCAGTTCGGGCACTACGGGCGGCGGCGGCGGCACGCGAATGCCCAGAACCTTCTGCACCACCCAGTTGCCGCGCTTGACCGGGCTGGTGCGCAGGCCCGGGGAATATTCGGTCATGAACACTGCCATGGGCAGGATACCGCCTCGGCCATACTTGTCGGCATCATCCACCCTGACCCAGGTGTCCGGGTCGCCTTGGACCTCGGGCATGCCGTAATGCTTGGCCAGCGCCGGATTGACGAAGGTGTAGTTGCCATAGAGCAGGTCCAGCACCGAACGGTCGTTCTGGACATTGTCCTGCATGAGGTGGATCGGTTCCTGGAACATCGCTTCGCGCAGATTGTCGTCGAAAGTGGGGAAGCGCATCCGGTCCACGGAGTTGTTGGTCTCGAACTGGCGAAACACCAACCAGTTGCCGGTGAACTCGGTCGCCAGGCCGCTGACCTTGGGATCCTTGAGCATCCGGTGGGCCTCAGCCAGCAAGACCTGTGGCTTGTGCAGGTCGCCGGCGGCCGCGTGCTTGAGCAGTTCGGCGTCCGGCATGCTGGCCCAGAGGAAATAGCTCAGCCGGCTGGCCAGGCTGTAGTCGGACAGCGGCTCGCTATCGAACGCCTTGCGGCTCTTCTTCAGGCTGGCGGCGGTCAGCGCGAATTTTTGCGCCGTCTGGCCGTTCAGGTCGAAGCGGTAGAGGAAGTCCGGCGACATCAGGACGCTGACGATGGTGTCGCGGACCGCGTCTTCATGGGAGATCTGCTTATTGGTTCGCAACATCTGGTAGTAGCCCAGAAGATCGGCGCGTTCCTTGGCCGTCAGCGGCCGGCGATAGGCGTCCTCGGCGAACTTGACCAGCGCGGCCAGATGTTTGGGCTCGGCCGCGATATGCTCCTTTTCCAGATTGCGTAAGGTGGCGTTGATCAGGCCGAAGTGCCATTTGAACGCCTTGGGCGCGATCGGATCGTTATGCTCCTTGTCCAATGCCCAGCGCGCCAGATACTTGTCGCGCATCTGCAGGATCACGACCTGGTCGGTCACTTCGTGACCCACCGGGCGCTTGGAGCCGGATTCGGTGGAGAGCGGCCCGTTGATATTGCCGTCCACTTCGCCGCTCTGGTTGAAGAAATACTGCACCCAGGTGCGCTCGGTCTGGTCGGCGACGAAGTCGAATTCGTTCCACAGACGGTTGAGCTGGTCCTGACTTTTTTTCTCCAGGATCAGCTGCATCAGCGCGGTGTCGTCGCGGTAATAGCCGCCGGTATTGTGATAGCCGGCGCTGAGCAGGCGCCCATTGTCGGTCGACTGATCCGGCCAATAGCGACCGCGTTCGCTGACGTAGAATGCGTCCGGGAAAACGGAAGCGAAGCGGTCGAAGGCCTTCTGGTATTTCGCCTTCTGCCCCGCCGGATAGACCAGATCGGCGTCGCCATAGCGGGCGTTCGCCGCGATGGCGGCCCAGCGCGGGGACGCATCCTCATGCAGCGGCGGATATTTCGGAATCGGGGATGGCTCCGGCTCGCGCGCATTGTCGGGCCGGATGTCGTCAGGATCGCTTTTCCTGTGATTGTCGGCATATTCCTGCAGGCGCCAGTTGTGCAGCGGCTCTGACTGGCCCGGCAGCCCCTTCACGATGGGGGAAGCGAACTGCATCGCGGTATGGGCGCGGATGCGGGTGACGAAATTCTCCATTGCCTGCGTCTCGAGGATCAATTCGTCGCTGCCGCCTGTCTTTGGCGCGGGAAGCGCATTCCACATGGCCTGAAGCTTCGCCACGGGGCCGACGGCCTCCTGCTCGTGCAGGATGGCCCATACCATCGGCAGATACTTGGCGCTGAGCTTCATGTCGGCGGCGGTAGAGGCGAGGGTGGCGCTCGGCTTGCCCAGTTCCTTGCAATACCGATAGCGCCAGGAAGCCTGGAAATAATCGGCAAAGCGCGTCGGCTGGGCCTGATAGAAGGCGATGATGCGCTGGATGGAATACTTGTCGCGATCGCTTTCCACCCGCATGAAATGGGGCGCGAAATCGATGCCATCGGGCGTGAGCACCGCATGATCGGCGATCTGGCGCGCGCCCTGCAGGTATTTGTTCAGCAGCGCCGGCGACATGGTCAGCGTCTCGCCGGAATTGTCGAAGCCGGCGGTGTTGGCGGGATCGACCGGGAACTGGCGGGCGACCTGCATGTCCTGGCCGGTCAGGTCGCGGATGGTGTTGTCGTATTCTGCGTTGCTCAGACGGCGCGCCAGCACGATGCCGGGATCACCGCCCAGCCGCTGGATCTCCTCGGCGCGCACGTCCTGCACGAAGGCGATGATCTGGTCGATCGCCTCCTGCGGCGGTGGCCGGTTCGGCTTGGGCGGCATCTCATGATTGGTCAGCCGCTCGGCCAGCAGCGACCAGCGCGGGAAATCCTCCTTCACCTGGTCCATCGAAGTATAGGACTTGAGGTCAAACTGCCCGGTGGGCTGCGGGCCTGAATGGCAGCTGACGCAATACTTGCCCACAAAGGGCTGCACCGTATTGTCCAGACGATTTTGGAGCTCACCGGAATCGGCGGCAAAGGCCGGGACACAGGCAAACAGAAGCAGACTTAAAGCGAGCAATCTCATGAGCAACTCGTCGTTCTTGTGTGAGCTCGCCAGCTGCAAAATGCGGCCATTCTCCCCCGAGGCGCCATTGGTTCGGGCACAGCATAAAATAATCCGCACCGGCGCGCCGGCACAGATTACAAAATAATCATAATAAATGAGTGCAATAAGACATCGTTGCAGCGCAGCATTCCTGCGTTTCCGTGGACTCGGGAAGCCGGTCAAGACACCGCAGACGGGCTGCGACAGCGTGGCCCTTCTAGTCGGGCATTTTCGGCATTGAGTCCGCGAAGTGGTTGCGACTGATCGCTGCTGCGCCGAAAACCACCAGTCCGAGGAGGCCGCCCAAAATGGCGGTCAAGGGTTCATGGAATATCAAGGAAGCCGGGTGAAGGGACCATAGCCGCGCCGCCGTGTATCCCGCTCCTGACAGGAACCCAACGGTGGCGAAACGTGTCACGTTCCATTTGCTCGTCATGGCATCCCCCCACTGGAAGGCTGTGAGCACTTATTTGCTGAGCATCGGTTTGCCTTCGTGGCTAACCAATAGATCGTGCATGTCGTTGGCGTGCTCCTCCTCTTGAGCGAGGATGCGCTCGAGCATAACTCGGGTCGTTGGGTCCTTGTCTCCGAAGTACCGAATCAAATCCCGGTATGTTTCCACCGCGATGCGCTCGGCGACCAGGTTCTCTTCAATCATCTCGACCAGGTTCGTGCCTTCCACGTACTGCGTGGATGCTCGCGACGCCAGTCCCTCAGGGTTCATATTGGGCTTGCCGCCCAATTGGTTGATACGTTCGCACAGCAGGCCCAGGTGCTGGAGCTCTTCTTTAGCATGTTGCGCAAACTCTTCCTTGACTGCATCGCTTGAGATGCCGGCCGCGCAAATAGCGTGGAACTGATAGCGCAGGACGCAAACGATCTCGGTGGCTACAGCGTTATTGAGCAACGCAATCGCATCAGCGACCTTGCCCTTGTAATTGCGTGTCACCGCGCCTTGCGTCAAATGTTTCCTTGCTTCATCGCGTAATTTCTTGATGTCGCTCAGAAACGTCTTTGGATTGGCCATGTATGTCTCCTGGTGGTATTCGCGATGCCGGCCCTGAAAGCCCTACCGTCGTACTGATTTTCTGCCGCGCGGCGCCAGATTACGCAACGATCTTAGCATCTCCAATCGCCGATTCGGCCATGTCGGACGCGAGGATGAAATTTTGGTGCGCCGCGGGTCGGCTGCGCGTCGCAGTGATATACTGATCGCGACCGGCAGCACTTGCGCACCGATCCGCCTTTTCCTGGGGCGCTCACCGAACGCGCTGTTGCGCCCGCGGTCGCAAGCTAACAGGACAAAAATAATGAAGCTCTATGAGTTCGTGGTGGGCGCGCTGATACTGATTTCTTTCTCTGCCTCGGCCGTGGCGGCTGCGGTTTCGGTATCGGTGACAGTCACGGTTGACACAACGAAACCCGGCCCGCAGATCGATCGCAATATCTACGGCCAGTTCGCCGAGCACCTGGGGCGCGGTATATATGAAGGCATCTGGGTAGGCGAGAACAGCAATATTCCCAACATCAAAGGCTATCGCAAGGACGTCGTCGACGCGCTCAAGAGGATCCATGTACCGGTGGTGCGCTGGCCCGGCGGATGTTTCGCGGATCAATATGATTGGAGGGATGGCATCGGCCCGCGCGCGACGCGACCGGTGCGCATCAACGTCAACTGGGGCGGCGTCACTGACGATAACGCCTTTGGCACGCACGAGTTTCTCGATTTCGCAGAGCTGCTCGGCGCTGACGCTTATGTGGTTGGCAACATGGGCTCGATGTCGCCCCGAGACATGGCGCAATGGTTGGAATATATGACCTCCGCGCAGGATTCCTCATTGGCGCAGGAGCGACGCAAAAACGGCCGCGACCAGCCCTGGCAAGTCAAATACTTTGGAATCGGCAATGAGGCCTGGGGTTGCGGCGGCATGATGCGAGCTGACTACGCTGCCGATGTTACGCGCCGATATTCCTCGTTCCTGAATGCGCGCGCGGAGCAGAATCTGGTAAAGGTGGCCACGGGTCCCAGCGCGAATGAGCCGGCAACCGCCGACTACGCCGAGACGATGATGAAGAACGGGCTAGGACTATTCGGACGGCCCGGTTTTCAGGCACTGAGCCTGCATTACTACACCTTTCCAATACCTCGCCGTGCCGCGTCGGGCAACCGCGCCACGGGCTTTGGCGAGGATGAATGGTCGAATATTCTGCGCAGTGCCCGGCAAATGGACGATGCGATAAGCACGGTTTCAGGGATCATGGATAAATATGATCCCGACAAAAAGGTTGCATTGTTTGTCGACGAGTGGGGTGCCTGGCACGACGCCGAGCCGGGTACGAACCCCAGGTTTCTGTATCAGCAGAATAGTCTGCTGGACGCTGAAGTAGCGGCGCTCACACTGAACATCTTTCACCGGCATACCGATCGGGTAAGGATGGCCAACATCGCGCAGATGATAAATGTGATCCAGGCAATGATTCTTACCAACAAAGAGAAGATGCTCTTGACCCCGACCTACCACGTCTTCGACATGTACCAGCCGTTTCAGGGCGCAATGCCCTATCCGGTAATCACATCCGGGCCGAGCTATGACTTCAATGGCTCTGGTTTGCCAACAGTGGACGCTTCGGCGGCAAGAAGTAAGGACGGCAAGCTCATTCTGGCCCTGGTCAACCTGGATCCAAACCGATCCGTGCTCGTGACAACTAATCTGACGGGCCGCGCGCATGGGCAGATTCTCACAGGCCCGGCGATGGATACTCACAATACATTCGAGGCGCCGGAGACAATCCATCCGTCGTCATTTATCGGCGCTAATGGCGATAACGGAAAGCTAGAGTTCAAATTGCCCGCAAAGTCGGTCGCAGTCATTACGGTCGAATAATTCAAGCCAGGGGCGTATTCCAACAGCTGCGGGCACGCAGTCTAGACTGTGATATTGATCGCAAAATCATAAAAATCCGGCACTTGGGATTATGGTATGTGGGCTACCGTACATACCGATGGCTGCCGACGATGATGCACTCGAGAGCATGTGGAATTTACCTGCAACTGGGTTTCCATGGCTCAACGGATACTACTGATTCAGGACGACGCGACGACGGCCGAGGCCATCTTCGAGGCTTTGAGCCGGTCGACCGATGCCCCCTTCCAGGTCGATTGGGTGCGACGCTGCTCGGAGGGCCTCGAACGACTGCGCGGCGCCGCGGCGATACTGTCCGATCTCTACCTGCCCGATAGCCGTGGAATAGCCACCTTCGAGCGGCTGTTTCGCGCCGCCCCCCAGATTCCCATATTGGTGCTGGTTGACCCGTGGGACGAGCAGACCGGCAAGCTGGCGGTACAAAGCGGAGCCCAGGACTACCTCTTTAAGGCGCACCTCGACGCTTACCTGTTGCCGAAAGCCGTGCACAGCATGATCGAGCGCGCCTCGAATGCCGAGGCGCTGTTCGAGGAAAAGGAGCGTGCACAGATCATGCTCAATTCGATTGGCGACGCGGTCGTGGGTACGGATGTTTCGGGTCGTATTACCTATCTCAACGCGGTGGCTGAAGGCCTGACAGGCTGGGCGAATGATGCAGCGCTAGGGCGTACTCTTGATGAAGTGCTTCACATCGTGGACGCGACGACACGCGAAGCCACACCAAATCCCTTGATGCTCGCGATCCGCGACAACAAGACATTAGCCCTGACCCCGAACAGCGTGCTGATTCAGCGCGACGGCAACGCCATCGCGATCGAAGACTCTACCGCGCCGATTCACGATCGTCACGGTGCGGTGACGGGCGCCGTGATGATATTTCACGATGTCAGCGCGGCCCGGGCGATGACGCTCAAAATGTCTTATCTCGCACAACATGACAGTCTCACCGATCTTCCCAATCGTGTGCTGCTGAATGATCGACTGAACGAAGCAATCTCGCTGTCCGAGCGTCATCAAAGAAAACTCTCGGTGCTATTTCTGGATCTTGATCGCTTCAAGCACATCAACGACTCATTGGGCCACGCTGTGGGAGATCGCTTGCTGCAAGCCGTAGCGCAGCGACTGTTCACGTGCGTGCGAAGTTCGGACACCGTCAGTCGCCAAGGCGGCGATGAGTTTGTGTTGCTGCTCTGGGAGGTAAATCACGCGCGCGACGCGGCGCTCGCAGCCGAGAAGATACTCCAGGCGCTGCGCGAGCCTTACCGCATCAACCAGCATGAACTGCACATCACTGGAAGCATCGGCATCGTCACCTATCCGGATGACGGCACGGAAGCAGAGACGCTGATGAAGAAGGCGGATGTGGCGATGTATCACGCCAAGGACACCGGGCGCGATAGATACCAGTTCTTCAAGTCTGAGATGAATGTGCAGATTACCGAGCGGCATTGGCTCGAGGCCGGCTTGCGCAATGCAATCGAGCGGCAGGAGTTGGTGCTGCATTACCAGCCAAAGGTCGATCTGGCAACCGGTGCAATCACCGGCGTCGAGGCGTTGACCCGGTGGCGCTTGCCGCACCGCGATCTTATTCCGGCCCACCAATTCATCTCTATCGCGGAGGAATGCGGCCTGATCGTGCCGTTCGGACGCTGGGTGCTGCGCGAGGCCTGCCAGCAGGCGCGTGCATGGCAGATTGCTGGCCTGCCGCCGATGCCCGTTGCGATCAACGTCTCCTCTCTCGAACTGCGCTCTCCGGGGTTTGTAGCCGGCGTACGCACAATTCTGAAGGAGGCAGCGCTGGAGCCTCGCTATCTGGAACTCGAACTGACCGAAAGGGTTCTGGTAGAAGATTCCCCGTCCGCTGCAGCGGTGCTCAAGCAGTTGAAGGAGATCGGCGTGCTGCTGGCGCTGGATGATTTTGGCACGGGCCACTCGAGCCTGAGCTCTCTGAAGCGCTTCCCGATCGACGCACTGAAGATCGATCAGTCTTTCGTGCGCGGCCTGAGTAAGGATGCGCAGGATGACGACATCGTCACAGCGGTTATCGGCATGGGCAAGAGTCTGCATATGCGGGTCGTGGCCGAAGGTGTGGAAACCCGCGAACAACTCGAAATTCTGCAGCGGCACAATTGTCCGCAGGGCCAGGGATTCTATTTTGGCCGGCCTGCGCCGGCCGAAGAATTCGGTCAAGCGCTGGAATGTTGTGTCGCGAGGAATGTTGCTTGAGCAACTCGCAACCCATGGATCACTTGCACAGCCTGGAGCGCCCGAATCTAGCGCTGCCCCAGGCGCCGAGCGCGCCAGTGGAGCTCGTATCAGTGCCCCTGGATAGCGTCGACGGGGAGCTGCCTTCGTTTGACGAGGCGCGAAGCCAATTCATGCGCAGTTACCTGTCGCAAATTCTGCAGATTACCGGCGGCAATGTCAGTCAGGCCGCAAGGCTGGCGAAGCGCAATCGCACTGACTTCTACAAGATACTCCAGCGCTATTTGCTCGTGCCGAGCAACTTCAAGCTCTAGCCGCCCTGACGCTGCGCGGTGGGGTGTCATTGGCGAAAGAGCTGACGAACAAATCGGCTGCCTGTATCCCTGAATAGCCTCTTGCCGACGCCGTGCGCTCGCTGCTGCAGCGCCAGACGCCGTTTGGCGAGCAGCGACACGACCATTGCGCCAGCGGCTTCTGATTGCAAAACACCTTGTTGTTGCACAACCTCGCCCAGCATGGCGAGGTCATGATCCTCGCCGAGTATGTCCGTGAGTCGATGGGCTTGCTGCGTGATTCTTCGGGACCGCTTCGGCGCTCTGCAGCAGAGCAACTCGATCGCGCATCTGAGGGCGTTCGTACGCTTGCGCCACTCGTGCAATGCCTCGTTGGAGCGCTTCTCCAGCGCCGCTCGCATCGCAGTTCGAGCCCGTCGATATATCCGGCGCATGCCGTCTCGCACCGCCTTCCAATTGCCATCGCCATCCGGCCACTGCCCGACGCGCCGCTCGGTGCCCTGCAGGCACCCCACGAGCTGCGCCAGCAACGGCTTATTGCGCAAAACCTCGCTGCGCACCTGCTGCCTTCGCTCCTGAAGATATCGTCTGAGCAGCGCCAGGTCTGCCGGCTTCAGGCGTCCGTGCGAGCGTTCGATGAGCTTGTCCAGCGTGTCAATGAGAACCGTGGCGTCGCGCAATTCAGACAGCGGTCGGGCGGCCTCGCGCAACGCTTGGTTCTCACGCCGGCAGGCTTTCTTGCCAAGCTCAGCACGGGCGACGCGCAGCACACCGCGGAATTCCTTGACTTGCCTGCGCGCATCGTGAACGACCGCGTCGCGCAGCATTTCGCGCGCACTCAGGGTGTTGAGCAATTTCTGCAGCCGCTTGCGCGCGACGCGACGCAGCCCCGCGCCGGGCTTCTCGTCCGGTTTCAGTCTCAGAGCCATGATCCATCAGGCGCGCGCGCTCTCATAGCGTTTGCCGAGGACATAGGCAATGGGAAACCAGATCGCCGAGATGACGAGGCCGGCGACCGCGAGGCCGGCGACGCCGAATGGCAGCACCGCGTGGCTGAGCCAGGCTGAGGTCACATCGCCGAAGCGGTAGATCACCGTATCGATTACATTCTTGGCCTTGTATTTGGCCTGCTGGTCCACGACCGTGAACAGCATGTCACGGCTGGGCTTGGCGATCGCGTATTCAGAGAAGCGGCGCACTACCTGAATCGTGCCCAGCACCATCAGTACCGGTGAAAAAGCCACTGCCAGGAAGGCGATGACCATGATGACCGGATTGAGCAGTAAGCCCGCGGTCACGCCGAAGCGTTGGATGAATCGCCCGGTGCCGAAAAGCTGGATCACCACGGCGATGCTGTTGGTGGCCAGATCAATTGTGGCGAAGGCACGTGTGCGCGCCGCGCGGGTCGCGAAATTCTGCGTGATCAGATCCTGCAACTGAAAATAGATTACCGTGGAAATCGTGGTCATCAGCAGAATGAACAGAGCAATCATCAACAGATAGGTCGACTTGAACAGCAACGTGAAGCCATCGAAGGGATTGCCGCCGAGCTTATGATCGAGACTGGTGCGCTGTGCCTCGGCGCCCAGAGCCAGGAGCCTGCGCTTTTCGGCTTCCACCATGCGCACCAGAAACGCGGTGAGCGTGAAGCCGGCGGCCGAAATCAGCAGCAGCGTGTTGGTGCCCACCGAATTGACGAATAGCACGGTAAAGGCCGGAGCGCAGATCGTGCCCACGGTGCCTCCGGCCGCGATGAAGCCGAACAAGCGCTTGGCCTGCGCGCGCGAGTAAATATCAGCCATCAGGCTCCAGAACACCGATATCGTGAGCAGGTTGAATGTGCTGGTCCACACAAAGAAGGTGGCGGCGACCCAGCGATCGTTCGCTACGTTCCGGAACAGCAGATAGAAGATCACCATGGTGAGGGCGATGAAGCCGTAGACCCAGGGCAGAAAGGTCGCCAGCCTGATGCGCGAGGCGAAGCCTGCATAGATCGGTGCAACGATGAAACTCACGATGAAAGTGCCGGTGAACAGCTCCTGCAGGTGAGCGACGCCATACACCGTACCCATCGTGTCGCGCAGCGGGCGCAGGATGAAATAACTGCTCATCAGCAAGAAAAAGTAGATGAACGAGAGCACGACCGCCTTGATCTCCGCAGGCTCCACCTTGGCAACAAGCTTCAAGGCCCTCGCAAACGGTCCATGGGTGGCGTTGCTCATGAATTCGCTCCCGGCGCTGTGGTGTCGCGGATTTTCCGAAGCGGGCTGACTATACCCGTCATTCCGCCACGGCAGTACCCGCATGGATCTGTCGGCCCCTCAGCACCTCATAGCGCCGCCCGAGGCTGAGTGCTACAAAGCCCCAGGCCGCCGACACCGCGATGCCGAGGGCCATTGCACCAATCAGTGCGAATCCGGCCGCACGCAGTCCGGCCTGCATCCAGGCGGCCGTCAGATCCCCGAAACGATACACGACCGTATCGATGACGTTTTTGGCTTTGTACTTGCTTTGCTGATCCACCACGGTGAATAGAACCTCACGGCTTGGACGCGCTATGGCGTATTGGGAGATACGTTGCAGTGCTCTGGCTGTCTGCACCATGAAAAAACTCGGTGCGAGGATGATGCCGAAGCAGGCTGCGAGCATGATCAGCGGACTGAGCAACAGGCTTGCGGTCACGCCGAAGCGGCGCAAGAGCCGACCCAGACCAAACACGAGAATGACCGCAGAGCAGATGTTGACAAACAGATCGACATCGGCAAACGCGATGGCCCGCCGGGCCACGCCGGCATAGGTCTTGGTGATCAGATCGGTCTGCAGGAAGTACAGGATGGTTGCGATCCAGGTCATCAGTACCATGAACGCGGCCTGCGCCATCATGTAAGGCGACTGCGCCAGGAGCCGAAAGCCCCGCCAGGGGTTACCCGGGAGGCTGTGATCGAGCGTAGTTCTTTGCGCCTCATGGCCGCTGCTGCGCAGCCGTTGCTTCTCGCGCACCAGCAGATGCACCAGCGCGATCATGATCGCAAAAACCACGATCGCAACCAGCAGCAAGCCGTCGATGCCGAGGGCCTGCGCCGATGAGGTCGTGATGATCGGACCGAGGATCGCGCCCAGCTCGCCGCCCGCGGCGATGAACGCAAACAAACGCGTTGCCTGCCCCGCGGTAAACAGATCGGCCATCAGGGTCCAGAACACCGAGATCAGAATCAGGTTGATGGCACTGAACCACCAGAAATACGCGGCGGCGACCCAATGGCTTTGAGATGCGGTGTGAAACAGCGCGTAGAAAATGCCAAGATTCGCCAGCAGGAACCAGAACACTCCCGGAATAAATCGGGTCAACCTGAATCTGGACGTACACCAGGCGAACACCGGTGAGCAAACCACTATGACCACAAACGTGCCGGTGAACAGCAGCTGCAATTGGCCTACGCCGAACACCGTTGCCATCGTGTCGCGCAGCGGCCGCAGGATGTAGTAGCTCGCCAGCAGCATGAAGTTGCACAGACACGCGAGCGTCAGCGCCCTGATCTCATGAGGCTCGACCTTGACCGTGAGGCCGATGAGGCGCGCCAGGGGCGCTCGGAGATCTTGAGCCATGCAACCCCGATACAGCGATTTGCGGCCGCGTTGGCGCCGATTGGAGCGTATGGTAGCCTTCATCGCCAAAGCAAAGCATCCGAGCTGTCCGCTTGGCCTGGAGAAAGCCCATGCAAACCACACGCTACTTGCGGCGCAGATTTCTTATCGTGGGCGCATCGGTTCTGAGTGTGGCGATGCTGAGCCCGGCTTTGCGCGCGGAAGCTGCCAAACCCAAAATCGGCTTCATCGGCGCCGGCAGGATGGGCAGCGGCCTGGCGAAGCTCTGGGCGGCGGCGGGCTACGAGGTCATGCTCTCCTCGCGCGATCCGGATGGCGTCAAGCAATTGGCCGCGCAGATCGGACCGAATGCGCGCGCCGGCACTCCGGCCGAAGCCGCGGCCTGGGGCGACGTCGTGGTCGTGACCGTGCCCTACAGTGCGTTGCCTCAGATCGGCCAGGACTACCGGGCCGAGCTCAAGGGTAAGATCGTGCTCGATACCTGCAATCCCTCACCCCAGCGTGATGGCCCTATGACGAAGGAGGCGCTGGACAAAGGCACCGGGGTCATGGATCCGATCTATCTGCCGGGCACGCGGCTCGTACGTGCGTTCAACACCGTGAATTTCGCACTGCTGGCCGCCCCGACGCCCGCGAGCGGCGAACGGCATGGCGTTCCGCTCGCCGCGGATGACAAGAAGGCGCTGCAGGTCGCGGTCCAGTTGGTGCGTGATGCGGGCTTTGAGCCGGTCATAGTCGGTGGCTTGTCCACTGCCAAGAGCTTCGATATGGGTCATGGCATTCATGGCACCATGACCGCGAGCGAGGTGCGCACCGCGCTCGGCATCAAATAGCGTTGCTGGCGCGCTTGGGCGCGAGGCAAGCGCGCCCGATGAGCGCTACTCCTGACCCGTGCCGCGAGCGCGGCGGCGGCAAATCTTCACCATGGCATTTACGCAACCGAGTGCGCAGCTCTGCGGCGGCACTCACAGCATCGGTTTCCGCGAATTCGTGGCACTCGCCGCAGCGATGCTGTCGACCCAGGCCTTCGCCGTGGATGCGATGCTGCCGGCATTGCCGACGATTACGCGCGCGCTGCACGTTGCGAATCAAAACCATGCGCAATGGGTCGTCACGGCCTATGTGATCGGCGTCGGGTTGGGGCAGCTGTTCTGGGGCTTGTTGTCGGATCGCTTTGGCAGGCGACCGGTATTGCTGTGCGGTCTGGCCGCTTATGCACTGGCTGCGGTGCTGTGCGGTCTGATCCAGAGCTTCGGCGCGCTGCTTGCCTGGCGGTTCACGCACGGGCTGGCAGCCGCGAGCGTCATCGTCACGCGTTCGGCGATTCGCGATTTATATTCGGGGCGGCGCATGGCGCGCGTGATGTCGCTGACCTTCGTTGTGTTTCTGATGGTGCCCATCATCGCGCCAAGCATCGGTCAGTTGATTCTGCTGATCGTGCCATGGCGCTCGCTCTTCAACGTGTTCGCGCTGTTCGCGAGCCTGGTGTGGCTATGGGCGCTGCTGCGTCTGCCCGAGACGCTGCATCCGGAGTACCGCCTGACCCTCACTGGCGCACACATCGTGGGCGCAGTCCGGCTCGTGCTCGCCAGCCGCGCATCCGTGTGCTACACGCTGGCCATGACCGTCATGTTTGGCGCTTTGCTCGCCTATGTCGGCATGGTGCAGCAGATCTTTGCGCAGGTATTCCAGCGCGCGAGCTGGATGCCGACCATGTTTGCACTGTGCGCGATGTCCATGGGTGTGGCAGCGTTTCTGAACTCCAGGATCGTCGAGCGCCTGGGCATGCGCGTGATCTCGCACACGGCCCTGATGGTCTATATCGCCGTGACCGGCTTGCACCTGTGGGTGGCCGCGCTGGGTTTGGAGCGGCTCTGGACATTCGTGCTGCTGCAGGCAGCGACCATGGCCTGCTTCAGTTTGTCGGTCTCGAACTTTGGTGCGATGGCGATGGAGCCGGTCGGCTCCGTTGCTGGTGTGGGCGCATCACTGCAGGGCTGCACGTCCACCTTCGGCGGTGCTCTGGTCGGCGCCGCGATTGGCAGGCAATTCAACGCCTCCACCGTGCCTCTGGCGGGCGGGGCATTATTCTGTGGTCTGTTGAGCCTGCTGTTTGTCCTGCTGGCCGAGAGATGGCGTCTGTTCAGGCCGCATCACGTGGCCCCAGCCTCTGCCCTCAGCTCGCACCAGGGTTTGTCTTGAGTACGAGTCCCTGCAGCTTGAAGCTGTCGACCGATACATCGTGCGGGGTGCACAGCGTGCGATAGTCCAAATTCTGCCAGGCGAAATCGTCGGTCAGGACCTTGCGCATCTGCGCGACCAGTTCGCAATCGCCCGCCTCGATGAAATTCGGCAATCCTGGCATGACGCGCGTTGGGGTCCAGTAAGCCTGCACAACGGACGACGAGCCAGCACTGGGGGCCGCAATCAGCGTAGAGAAATCGACGCTGACTGATGCCGCGCCCATCGGGAATTCTGAGGGCCCGCAGCCGGAGGCCAGGATTTTCAGATCCTTGCGTGCGCCCAGAAACAGAAATATCTCGCGCACCTTCGATCTGAGCCCATCGCAGGTGTACTTCGACGTGTAGGGCTCGTAGATCAGAGTCGCGTGATGAGCTTGCCAGGTTGCCGCCTGTGGCACCGCTTGTTCCGCGGCGCGACCCGGTAGCGCTGGTAAAGCCAATGCAGCTACTGCAGCCGCCGCGAGCAATCGATGCGATACGTGCATGGCATCCCCCTTACGATGAACTGCAAGCCACTCGCGAGTGAATCATAGCGCTCTCAGGCGACGCGCGCCTGCCCCACTCCGCCCGTGATCGGGAACCAAGGTGCGATAATAAACTTTCATAATCAATGTCTTATAAATTTCTGCGCCTCGCCGCATGGGGCTCGAAATAAGCCCGGCATCGAGCATTGATTTTGCGTGCACATTTTTGAGCTCCCGCCGAGGCACCCCGCGGGTCACGCCCTAGCGCCAGGCAGCGATCTGTGAGCCCATGATTGAGTCACCTGCGCGCATCGGCAGGTTCACGCGGACGAATCAAACGCCTCGGATAATGTCATATCGGTC
Organism: Steroidobacteraceae bacterium; assembly: GCA_049515055.1. GTDB lineage: Bacteria > Pseudomonadota > Gammaproteobacteria > Steroidobacterales > Steroidobacteraceae > FEN-1191. The sequence continues at coordinate 15,772 of JBEKUL010000005.1, forward strand.
GGGGTGCGACACCGGTCGGCCAGGCGATGACACGCCCATGACACATGGCACCGGCGCCGAGCTAGCCTGCCAGCCCATGGAATTGCGACTGCTCAATGTCCTGCAATGGCGTGCTGCGCACGTGGCCATTGCGCCGGCCCCGCAGGCCGCCACGGCGGACCGGCTGTTGCTGATCGATACCTGCCAGCGCCGGGTAGCGATCCTCATCGAGCGGCAGGAGCTGGATCGGGCTCGTGCGCAATTTCCTGGCGACGTTGCCCTCGAGCACTTCGAGGGGCCGGACGCTTACGCCTTCCTGCTGCGATTCGCATGCGGCTTGGAGAGCAAACTGGTCGCCGAGACCGAGATCTTTGGTCAGATCAAGCAGGCCTGGCGGGCGTTTTGCGAACGCGGCTCGGAGCTCTCCCGGCAGCTCTCGCCGTGCATGCAGCAGCTGTTCCATGATGCCAAGGAAATTCGCGCCCAGTATCTGGTCGGACTCGGTAGTGCCTCGTACGGCTCGCAAGTGCGACGGCTGCTGGGCGAAGACAGTGGCTGCGGACCGACCCTGCTCATCGGCGCCGGCCAGCTCGCACAGGCAGTGGCGCCCTGGCTCACCGGCTCGCAGTTGTGGCTCTGGAATCGCACCGCCGAGCGCGCACGCGAGCTGGCGCTCGAGCTCGCCAAACGCACGCCAAAGCGAGCGGTGCGCGTCATCGAGGGCGGGGCGCAGGCGCAGCTCGAGGCCTGGCGCGCAGCGCATCAGGTCGTCATCTGTGTGCCACCCGATGCGCAGGACGATCAGGCACGTGTGAACGCGTGGCGCGAGCGCAGCTATCGGGGCGGACGCGTTATTCACCTGGGCGCCGGCGCTCAGGGGGTGGCGCCGTGGAATAGCCTGCCTGAGTTCGTAAGCCTCGGAGCGCTGTTCGAGATGCTGCAGACGCAATCCGAGCTGCGCCGGAGCCAGCTCGAGCGCTCACGCCGGGCCTGCAGCGAGAAGGCCGTATTGCGTTCGTTCGGCTCGAACACCTCGCAGCCACAAAGCTGGGAAGATCTCGCGGCCTTCAACGCCGTTTGAACGATGCCGCCGCGCTCACTGAAGCTCGGCACGCGCCGCTCTGCGCTTGCACGCGCGCAAAGCGCGCTCATCGCGCAGCAACTGCAACGATCCCACGATGGTCTGACGGTCGAGCTGGTCGGCCTGGATACCCGTGGTGATCGCATCCAGGATCGGCCGTTGACCTCGGTCGAGGGCAAGGAGTTCTTTACCGCCGAGCTCGACGCGGCGCTGCTCGCGGGCGCGGTCGACCTCACCGTCCACTCCTACAAGGATCTTAGCCTGCAGCGGCCGGCGCGCCTGCGATTGGCGGCCGTGCCGCCGCGCGAGCTGCCGCACGACATAGCGATATTTGCGCGCGACGTGCCGCAGCGCTTGGCCGCAGGACACGAGCTGCTCATCGGCACCTCCTCGCCGCGGCGCGCGAGTTTCGTGCCCGAGCTATTGCAGCGCGTGCTGCCGCGCGCACAACCCAATGGGGCCAGCGCGCGCGTGCGGCTCGTCGAGCTGCGCGGCAATGTCGACTCGCGCTTGCGCCGGCTGCACGAGCCGCGCGCGAGCGCGCGCCAGCTCGATGGCATCGTGCTCGCTATTGCCGGGCTGGCGCGCCTGTGGGCCGATGCGTCGGGCCGCGCGCTGCTCGAGGCGTTGTTTGCGCCGCTGCCGCGCATGGTGCTGCCCCTGTCGGCATGCCCGACAGCGCCCGCGCAAGGCGCGCTCGCGATCGAGTGCCGGGCAGACGATGCCGCGACCGCGCAATGGCTCGCGCCGCTCGATCATGCGGGCACGCGCCGCGCCGTGCAGGCCGAGCGCGCGTTGCTCGCTGAGCGCGGGGGCGGCTGTCATCAGCGTTTTGGCGCCACGATGATAGAGGTGCCCCATCTGGGTACGCTGTTGTACCTGCGCGAAGCCGAAGCCGCAGCAACCAGTGGACAGAGCGCGGTCGGGCAGCCGCAGCTGCTATGGACGCCCGAGCGCGCGCTTGATGCGCCGGGTGATGCCGTACTGGCCTGGGATGGTAGCCGCCTCGCTCACGGGGCCATCGAGGCGCTCGAGGCCGGCAATGCGCTGAGCCTGCAGCGCCTGCCGCTGACCCGGGCGCTGTTTGTCGCGCACCGGCGCGCTCTGACGTCGGGCGCGGCCGAGCGAATCAATCCCGCCGCTCACATCTGGGTTCCCGGCCTGGACAGCTGGCAGGGGCTGGCCGAGCAGGGCCTGTGGGTCGAGGGCTGCGCCGACGGCTTGGGCTTTGCGGCCCTGGAGCCGTTGCTGAGCGCGCCGTTATTGCAATTGCCGCCCTTGTCGCAGTGGACAATCCTGACTCACGCCGCAGCTGCCGGCGGCTGGGCCGAAGGGGAAGTCATCGCAACCTACACCCATGGCAATGCGCCTGCAGAGCAGGGCGCGCCGCCGCCGGCCGCGACGCACCTGTACTGGCATAGCAGCGCGCAGTTCGATCGCTGGCACGGCCGCACCGCCGTACAGGCGCAGCACGCCTGCGGACCGGGCAAGACCTATCAACACCTGATGCGCGCCGGGGTGCAAAATCTGCGTATGTTTCCATCGGCGGCGCAATGGCGCGAGTGGCTGCGGCTGTGAGCTCGAGTGCGGGCAAGGGCGGTTTGAGCACGGTACCCATGCGGCGTACCAAGATGCTCGCGATCGCCGCCGCGCTCTGGCTGTCCCTGCAGCTCGTGCTCGTGGCCTGGTGGGCGACCCTGATCGAGCGCCAGGCGCGTCATATCGCCGAGCTCGAGGCGCTGCGCGGCACCGCCGATGCGCTCGCCGCCGCGCAATGGTCGCGCACGCGCCTCATGCTGGTGGGCGAGTCCGCGAGCTCGCTGCTGTTGCTGCTGTCCATCTCGCTGTTGCTCGCCTGGCTGTACTGGCGCGAGCATCAGCGTGCGCGGGGCATGCAGGCCTTCTTTGCCTCGGTGACCCATGAGCTGCGCACGCCGCTGACCAGCATCCGGCTGCAGGCCGAAGCCATCGCGGAGGGCGATCAGCGTGTCGAGCTGGCGCGCCGGCTGCTGCAGGATTCGAATCGGCTCGAGTCGCAGATCGACAAGACGCTGGAGCTCGCCCGCATCGAGGGCGGTGGCCCGCTGCGCGAGCAGGCGATTCCGCTGCACGCCTGGCTCGAGCAGGCGCTGGCGGGCATCGCACAGGCATACGGCGCAAGCCTGGATCTGCGTGCGCACGTGGATGCAGCACTACCCCCCATCCGGGCCGATGCCGGGGCACTGCAGATGATCCTGCGCAACCTGGTGGAGAACTCGGTGCGTCATGCGCGGGTCAATCCGGTGAGCGTGCGGCTTACGGCGGCAATGCGCGGCGCACGGCTGGTGCTCGAATACCAGGACAACGGGCGCGGTGTTGCCCCGGGCGCGGGTCGTCTGGGCCGCCTGTTTGGTCGCGGACCGAGCTCACACGGCGCCGGTGTCGGCCTGTATCTGGTGCGCCGCCTGATGCAGCGCATGGGCGCTCGCTCGCGCTTCGATACCGCGCCGGGCGAGGGCTTTCGCGCTGAGTTCTGGTTTGCAGTGAGCAGCTGAAGGATGCAGCGCTCATGATTGCGCCGATACGACTGCTCGTAGTCGAGGACGAGCGCAACGTCGCTGAGACCCTCATAGAGCGCCTCGGCGCGGCGGGCTTCGAAGTCGCGCGCGCCGACTCCATGGCAAGCGCACGCCGTGCGATAGGCGAGAGCTCATTCCAGTTGGCACTGCTGGATGTGGGACTGCCTGACGGCAGTGGCTTTGAGCTCGCCCGCGTACTGCGCGAGCGCGCACCCACGACCGCCATCGTCTTCCTGACCGCGCACGCGAACGCCGAAGATCGCATTCGCGGCCTCGAGCTCGGCGCCGACGATTACATCGCCAAGCCCTTTCACTTCCGTGAGCTGTTGCTGCGCATTCAGAACTGTCTCAAGCGCGCGCACGACCTGGCGCAGGTCCCCGGCGAGATGCGCGGGCAGGTGCGCATCGGCCGCGCGCTCGTGGATTTTGAGCGCTTCGTCGCGAGCGTCGATGGCAAGAGCCAGGCTCTGACGCACAAGGAGTGCGCGGTGCTGCGTCTGCTCGCCGAGCGGGCCGGCAAGGCGGTCAGCCGCGACGAAATACTGGATCGGGCCTGGTCGCCCGATGAGTTCCCGACCTCGCGCACGGTCGATAATTTCATCGTGCGCCTGCGTAAGCTCATCGAGGAGGATGCCGCCGATCCTCGGGTGATCCGCAGCATCCGTGGGGTCGGCTACTTGCTCACGGAGCTGCATCGTGCCTGAGAGGCTATTGTTGCAGGCGCTGGCACGGCGCAACGCAGGACGACCGCCGGTCTGGTTCATGCGCCAGGCGGGCCGCTACCATCGACATTACCGGACGCTGCGTGCGCGGCACGAATTCATGGACCTGTGCAAGCGCCCCGAGCTCGCTGCCGAGGTCACACTCGGACCGGTTGAAGAGTTCGGTTTCGATGCAGCGATTCTGTTCTCCGACCTGCTGTTTCCACTTGAGGCCATGGGCATGGGTCTGCGCTACGCCCCGGGCCCACAGCTCGACTGGCATCTGCGCAGCACCGCCGACTTGTCGCGCCTGCACGGCGGGGCCGAGCGCGCGGCGCATATGACTTTTCAGGCCGACGCAATCCAGTTGCTGCGCCCACGCCTGCCCGCGGGGCGCTGCCTGATCGGCTTCGTCGGTGGCCCATTCACGCTCTACGCCTATGCGGTGGCCGGCTCGCACGAGGGCTTCCTGCGTGCTGACCACGAGGGCCTGGATAGTGCTCTGTACGCGGGCTTCAACGAGCGCTTGGGCGCTTTACTTGCGGCCAATATGGCGCTGCAGGCGCAGGCAGGCGCCGATTGTGTGGCGATCTTCGACACCGCAGCCGGTGCGCTCTCACCCGAGCACTTCGCGCAGTACGTCGCCGCACCACTGGCCGCGGTCATGCGGCAGTTTCGCGCGCGCTGCCCGGACACGCCCGTGATCTACTATTCCCGCGACACCGGTCCGGCACACTGGGCGGCGCTGCGCGCGATCGATTTTCAATGTCTGGGTATCGACTGGCGACATGACCTGGTCGAGGTGCTGGGTAAGGAGGGGCGCCGCTGGAGCGTACAGGGCAACATCGATCCACAGTGGTTGTTGCTGCCGGCGCACGAGCTCGAGGCGCGCCTGCGCGGCTGCTTCGAGCGCCTGCTCGAGCAGCCGGCGACGCTGCGAGCGGGCTGGGTCTGCGGTCTGGGTCATGGGGTATTGCAGGGCACCCCTGAGCACAACGTGCGCCTGGCGCTGCGCGTGCAGCGCGAGATGTTCGCGTGAACGCTGTGCTCGCCGACCCGCTGGTGGCCAAATACGACGTGGCCGGCCCGCGCTACACGAGCTACCCGACTGTGCCGTACTGGGAGCGTACGCCGGGCGAAAGCCAATGGATCGAGCGCATTGGCCGCTCATTGTCATGCGCTAGCGGGCAGGGGGCCGCGCTGTATGTGCATGTGCCATTTTGCCGCGCGCTGTGCACTTTTTGCGGCTGCAACACGCGCATCACGCGCAGCCACAGCATCGTGCCGCCATACGTTCAAAGCGTGCTTGCCGAGCTGGATTTATATCTGCAGGGCTTGCAACGCGAGCGCATTGAAATCGGTGAGTTGCATCTGGGCGGCGGTACGCCGACTTTTCTGGATCCTGCCGAGCTCGAGTCACTGCTGGGCGGCCTGCATGCGCGGGCCCGTTGCCGCGCAGCAGCGGCGTGCTCGATCGAAGTGGATCCGCGCGTGACCACGGCTGCGCAGCTGGAAGTGCTGGCGCACTACGGCTTTCGACGCATCAGCCTGGGCGTGCAGGATTTCGATCCCAGAGTCCAGGCCATCGTCAATCGCGTGCAGAGCGAGGCGCAGGTGCGCGAGATCACGCAGGCTGCGCGCGCGCGCGGATTCGACAGCGTCAATTTCGATCTGATTTACGGCTTGCCACTGCAGACCCCTGCGAGCATCGAGTCGACCATGGCCGCGGTGCGCCGGCTGCGGCCCGATCGCATCGCGCTCTACGGCTACGCTCACGTACCGTGGATCCGGCCCGGGCAGCGCCGTTACACCGAAGCTGACCTGCCTCAGGGCGAGCACAAGCGGCTGCTGTACGAGCTCGGTCGCGAAAATCTGGAGCGCGAGGGCTACCGCGAGATCGGCCTGGATCACTTCGCGCTCGAGAGCGACGGTCTGTGGCGCGCGCAGCAATCGGGCGCATTGCACCGTAATTTCATGGGCTATACCGACGCCTGCGCGCAGCCACTGATCGGTCTGGGGGTGTCTGCAATCGGCGATGTCGGGGACGCCTTCGTGCAAAACGAAAAAGACCTGCAACGCTACCAGCAGCGCGTCGCCGGCGGCGAGTTACCGATCCAGCGAGGCCATCTGCTCGATGCCGAGGATCAGATTCTGCGTCGCCACATCTTGCGTCTGATGACGCGCCTGGAGACGAACTGGGAAGCGCCCGAGGACTACACCGCATATCTGGCCACGGCCACACAGCGGCTAGCCGAGCCTCTGGCCGATGGCCTCGTACAGCTCGACGCCGCGAGCTGCCGCGTCACGACGAGGGGACGCGCGTTCCTGCGCAACATCTGCATGGCCTTTGACGCACGGCTCTGGCGCCGTCTGCCGGACAAGGCGTTGTTCAGCCGCACGACCTGAAGCCTTAGAACGGCTTGACGACTGCGATTAAAATGATGGGTACGACGAGCAGCAACGCGGCTTCGTTGAACAGGCGCAGCGTGCGCGAGCCCGGCATAGCCTGGTGCCGCACCATGCGTCGCAGCAGCGCCAGGCAGGCGATGTGATAGCCGACCAATCCGATGACAAACACCAATTTAATCATGAGCCAGCGGCCATCAATCTGGAAACCGAGCCACAGCCACAGTCCGAAGAGCACAGCGATGCCGGCCATGAGACTCATGAATGCACCCAGCCGCCGGCCCATGATGATCAAGCGCCTGACATCCTCGCCGCGGGCCTGGCCTTCCACGTAATGAACGAATATACGCGGCAGGTAGAACAGGCCAGCCAGCCAGGCGATGACAAAAATCAGATGCAGCGCTTTGATCCAGAGCATGAGCGTGCCAGTTTGGCGCATGAGACCTCACAGTTAAAGCCGGGCGCGCCACCCGCCCCACCGGCCGCCCCGTGGCCGCTGCGGGCGCTATCGCGCTTGCCCCTGGGTGTGCTCTACCCGCTGACCGCGACCTTCCTGTCCGTCATGCGGCATGCATTTCGCTTTCGGGTGCGGGTCGTGCGCTCGAACCTGCGCCGCTGCTTCCCGCAAAGCTCCCCGGCGCAAATCGAGTCGATGCTCAGCGCCTTCTACGCTCATCTCGGACAAGTGGCCGCCGAGTTTCTGAAAATGGCCACGATGTCGGTCGATGAGATGCGCCGCCGCGTGCACGTTACAAATGCTGCGCTGACGAGGGCTGAAACCGATGCGGGCCGCTCGGTACTGCTGCTCGGAGCGCATGTGGGCAACTGGGAGTGGGCCCTGCAGGCTGTGACGCTGGCGGTGGGCGTGCCAATCGTTGCGGCTTATAAACCCCTGCACGCCGCGGGCGCCGATCGCGAGCTGTTGCGCGTGCGCGGGCGTTTCGGGGCGCGCATGGTCGCTGCGAAAAAAATACTGCGCGTGGTTGCGCGAGAGCGAGGCCACGTGCATGCGGTCGCCCTCATGGCCGATCAGATGCCCTCATCCAGTGGCTCGCGCCAATGGGTCAGTTTTCTGGGCGGCGATACCGCCTTTTATCCTGGACCGGCTGAGCTGTGCCGCATGACCGGCTATGCCACTTTCTTTACTGCGATGCGCCGAACGCGCCGTGGTTACTATGAAATGACCTACCAGCTCGTGGCTGCCGCCGGTGAGAGCGTCGAACCGCAGATCTTCACGGCCCGCTATGCGCAGCTGCTCGAAGCACAGATCCGTGCCGAACCCGCCGACTGGATGTGGGCCCACCGGCGCTGGAAACTGGCGCCACCGGGCCCTAGCGCGGCGGCTGGCGCTTGAGCGCCAGCGTCCTGGCCGTCGTGCGTGTATTGGCGAGTACCGGTTTGACTTTGCTCTGCCGCGCCGATCGCAGCAGGGGTGCAGGGTGCTGCGGGGTGCTCGAATGAACGATCTTGCCCGTGTGTCTGGAGTGATTGGCGCGGTGAAACAGGTCCGACAGGCTCGCCTGCGCGCGGCCAGTCATCGCGCCGGTCAGCACCACTGCAAGCGCGGCGGCCCAGAGCAGCGGGCGTCTGGTAGCACTCATCGACACATTCTACGCCAGAGGCCCGACAGGTACCTGTGACGCGTGACGCGTGCCCGCCGCCACGCGCAGCCAATCAGAACATGCCGCCGTTGATTGAAATCACCTGACCGGTGATGTAGCTGGCCCTCTCGCCGGCCAGGAAACCCACCAGCTGCGCGACCTCCTCGGGGCTGCCCGCACGCTGCATCGGTACCATCCGAGCGGTGACAGCCGCATCGAAGCGCTGCGCCGTCATAGGAGTCTCGATGATGCCCGGTGCCACGGCGTTGACCGTGATGCCGCGCGTCGCCACCTCCAGAGCCAGCGCCCGGGTCGCGGAGTTCAGCGCGCCCTTGGCGGCCGCGTAGTTGACCTGTCCGCGGTTGCCCTTGAGCGCGGCCACCGAGGAGATGTTCACGATCCGACCCCAGCGCGTGCGGATCATGGGCATCAGCAGGGGTTGCGTGACGTTGAAGAACCCTTGCACCGAGACGTCGATCACGCGTTGCCATTGAAGCGCACTCATGCCCGGCATGACCGCGTCATCGTGAACGCCGGCATTGTTGATCAGGATCTGAATCGCGCCCTTGGCCAGCACGTGCTCGAGCGCCGCCTGTACGGCGAGCTGATCCGTGACGTCGAACAGCAGAACTTCGGCGCACACGTTCGCAGCGTTGAGCTCCTGTGCCAGTGCCTGCACCCGCTTTGCGCCCTGGAAAGCGTGCAAATACAGCTGATGGCCGCTGCGGGCAAGCTGGCGGCAGATCGCTGCACCGATACCCCCGCTGGCGCCTGTTATCAGCGCACGCCGCGCGATAGCGTTCACAGCCCCTCCGGGTTGAGTGTCAGACTCGCGCGCCCTCGGGCGAGCAGAACCTGCGCCGCGCTGACCGTAAAGCTATAGAGCGCGCCGCGCGCATCGGCGTGCTCGCATTCGGCGCGAATGATCAGATCGTCGATCACGTCATCCAGGCGTGTGACGTATAGTTCCAGTGCGCGTGCGCTCGCGAGCATGCCGAATCCGCCCGTGAAACCCGACTGCGGTTGCAGCAGAACGCCGTGCACGGCCATGGCTTGCGCCGCGTACTCGAGCGCGCAGGCGGCCCCGAGGCGCTCGTACGCGCGCAACGGATGATCGATCGCGCGGTGCGTGGCGCTGGCGCATTCAATGCGGTGCAGGTCCCAGGACAAGACCTGATCGAGCAGGCACATGCGCCCCTGATGCGGGATATGCGCCGCGATCCAGGCGCGATCCGGCCTCACAGCTCGATCTCTACGGCCAGGCGCGCCGTGTCGAGGTAATCCAGAACGATCCGGCCGCCGCGTGCCTGCGCGAGCCGTTGCAGCAGCGGCAGGCTGCGTGCCGCCGGAATCGAGACCCTCAAGGCCTCCAGCTCGGGGCTGTGCATGGGTGTCGCTGCATCGTTGCAGAGCTCGATTTTCAGGCTCGCCAGCGCTGCCCCCGCGTCAGGCGGCGCGAGCAGCAGGCCGACCCCGAAAGCGTCGGGAATAGGGCGGCGCCCACGCAGCGGCTGCGGGTAGTCGGCATCGTAGGCTACCAGCAGCACCGGTGCGCTATTGAGCGTGAGCTCTGAGAGCGCTTCCAGCAGTCCCGCGCCAAAGCTCGCATCGTGCGCACACAGCGACACGGAAGCCTCGGGGCAGCCGTGGGCAATGCTCCAATAGCCCGCGGCTGCGTTGTGGACCGAGTTGTGAAAGCGCGTCGGGGAGATCAGCCGTTCATCGCCCGCCAGGGACTCACAGATCTCGTGGCAGACCTCGCCATCCCCGCCCGAGGAGCTAAATACACTGGGCAGCGCGCGCGCCTCGAGCCCGGAGTGCGCGACGGCCTCGGCGCCGACCGCGAGGGCGAGGCGCGTCACGCGACCGGCGCGACGGCGCTCCGCCGAGGGCAACGCCATCGCTACCGGCAGCACCGTGCGTTCGCGCTGGTAGCGATCCGTCTCGCGCAGAATGCTCATGGCCGAGGGCCAGTCCGCCAGCCCGGGCCCGAGCACACCAAGGCCCTGAATGCAGGCCGAGAGCATGATCAGACACGCCCCTCGAGCGCGTGCCCGAACAACAGTGCGCAGTTGGCGCCACCGAAGCCGAAGGAATTGCTGAGCACGTAGCGCAAGCGCCCGTGGCGATTTTCGGTCACGTAATTCAATTCCAGTCGCGGATCGCGCTGCGAGACGTTCAGGCCGCCGGGCAGCAGGTCATGACGCAAGGCGAGGGCGCATATGACCGCCTCGAGCGCACCGGATGCCCCGAGCGTGTGCCCGGTGGCTGCCTTGGTCGAGCTGCAGGGCGTTTCGGTACCGAACAGCGCCGTGACGGCACGGCTCTCCGCGCTGTCATTGCTGGGTGTGCCGGTGCCATGCAGATTGATGTAATCGATCTCAGCGGGCGCAACTGCGGCTGCCTCCAGGGCGCGGCGCATCGCCGAGCGCGCACCGGCGCCCTCCGGATGCGGATTGGACATGTGATAGGCGTCGCTGGACTCACCGGATGCGAGCAGGATCACATCGCGCTCATCGCTCGCAGCGCTCGCCCGTTCGAGCAGCGCGAACGCAGCGGCCTCCCCGATCGACAAGCCGTCGCGCGCGACGTCGAACGGGCGGCAGGGCATGCGCGCGCTCAACTGCAGTGAGTGAAAGCCGTAGAGCGTCGTCAGACACAGGGAGTCCACGCCTCCTACTACTGCGGCATCGATGAGTCCGGCGCCGATCATGCGCTGAGCGACGGCGAAGGCCTTGGCGCTCGAGGAGCAGGCCGTGCACAGCGTGGCCGCAGGTCCTTCGATGCCGAGGGCGCGGCGCACGTAGTCACTGACTGAAAATGAATTATGGTGGTGCGCGTAGTCGAACTGCGCGGGCAATGCGCCGTCGGGCGGGGTGCGCATGCGGTATGCAAGCTCGGTCTCGAGCATGCCCGAGGTGCTCGTGCCCAGAAACACACCGAGCCGTCCTCGCCCCCAGCGCGCCGCGCTCGCGTGCACCGCGCCGATGAAGTCGTCCTGCTCGAGTCCGAGCTGTGCGAGACGATTGTTGCGGCAGTTGTAGACCTGCAGATCTGCCGGCAGGCGCACCGCGTCGACGCCGGCGACTTCGCCGATGTGCGTGTCGAGCACGACGCTCTCGAAGCGGCAAGGCGCAAGTCCCCCACGCGCAGCCGCGAGTGCCTCGAACGTGGCCGTCAAGCCGTGCCCGAGACAGCTCGTCGCCGTGTAATGGCTCAGCAACAACTTCGTCATCGCGCCCTGGCTGCCAGCGCGAGTGGTGTTGCATCATTCATTCTTAGGGCCTCGCTCTCAGGGCCTCGCTCCCGAAGCTGCACTCTCGCAATAATCTGCGCCAGAAACCGTCGCTCGTTCAGTATACGCTGGCGCCGCAGCAGATCCGTCCGGCCGCGCGCCCGCGGCCGCGTGGACTTCAGGCCAGCGCGTCGCGCAGCGTTACGGTGCGCAAGCCCAGCTGCTCGACGGCCTCAAGCAGCCTGGGCAATACCTCGAGCACCACGGGGATGCTGGCGCTGGTGCGGGCCGCGTGGCCATCGTGCAGCAGCAGGATATCGCCTGGGCCCAGGTGACGGCTCAGCCGTCGCAGCACCAGCTGCGCGTCGCCGTTCACCGTATCAAAACCGCGCCGTGTCCAGCTCGCCAGCCGCAGCTCCAGGCGCTGCAGCACCGGCTCGAGCAACGCATTGCGCAGCCCGGCCGGGGCGCGGAAGAACATCGGTGCGATGCCGCTGGCGTGCTCGATACATTGCTGCGCGCGCTGCAGTTCGTTGCACAGCGCACCAAAGCCAAGCAACGAAAAGCGGTGCGTATGGCGATAGCTGTGGTTCTCGACCGCATGCCCTTGCAATACGCACTCTCGCGCGATGTGCGGATACTTCGCCACGCGCTCACCGATGCAGAAGAAAGTCGCGCGCGCCCGCCGCTGCGCGAGTATCGAAAGCACCTGCGGCGTCACATCGGGGTCAGGGCCGTCGTCGAATGTGATGGCGACTTCCCTGCGCGCCACCGCAGCCGCGGGCAGAGCGCTCCAATTCGGGCCGAGTGCGTGACTGCGCGGCCACAGCCCGAGGCCCGTGAGCGCCAGATGATTGGCGATGAGCGCGCAGCCGGTCCAGGGCCACCATTGGGGCCGCAGTAGCGTGAGCACGCCGGCCCCGCAATGCCAGGCCACGGATGCGCGCAACCATGGCGCGCCCTGCCAGGCAGCGCGGGCTGCGTCCTTGCCGGAGGCGTTGCTGCTCATTCGACGACGCTCAGCCTACGGGCCTGGTACCGGCCGCTGCCAGCACCGTGCGCGGCGTCAGCAGGGCTGCGAACCACAATGCGAGCGCAGCCCCCGGCGCGACCGTGCTGCCGAGCGCGCCCAGCAGCGGCACGGGCGAGCTCGCCAGCACGCCGAAGCCGATCACCGTGCAGGCGTTAGCGATCAACAGCGAGGCCAGCGTCAGCGGCAGCCCGGCGCTGTCGTGATCGGCCACGCGTCGATCAAAGAACAATGCGTAGTTCGAGCCCACGGCCACGATCAGCAATAGTCCGATCAGATGCAGGATCGTAAGCTCGGTGCCCGTAACCACCAGCGCGGCGCTGACGACGAGCACGGACAGTGCCAGCGGTGCGATCACGCGAGTCACGCGAGCAGCGCTGCGCAACACGGCGCTCAGCAGCAGCACGATCGCGGCGAAACCAGCCAGCGCGAGGCGCGTGGCCTCGCGCAGATAGCCACCGTAGAGCGTATCGGTCTCCTGCTTCATATTCAGCGCCATCACGCTACCCGGCGGGTCAGAGGCAAGGGCCGCGCGCACGCGTGCGATGTCGATTTCGCCGGCCGAACCTTTGGCATCATTCGCGCGCAGCGGCAGCAACGCGTGCCACTGGCCGGCCTGCTGCCAGAGCAGCGCATCGAGCGCGAGCCCCATCGACGTATGCGCCAGATCGCTGCGGGTCAGCGGCGCTGCCGTGCGCGCGGCTGCTACCTGATTGACGAAATCATCGAGTGCGCCGGCGCGCAATGGCAGGCCGGAGCTTGCGGTGGCGAGGCGTGAGCGCAGCGTCGGCGCATCCGGCAGGCTCGCGCGCCGCGCCGCCTGCGTGAGGCCACTGGGCAGATATTGCGCCGGGCTCTGGTACCCGGCGATCACGCCTGCGGCTACGAGCCCGTCAAGCTGCTGCGCCACGCGCTCCGAGAGTTGCAAGACCGACTCCTGGTCCGGCGCGCTCAGGACCACGAGATTGCTGACGTCCGGGGCGCCCAGTTCGCTGCGCAATTTTGCATCCAGTGCCTGCGCCGCGGCTGGCACGGGGCTCAAAGCGGCCAGATCGCGATTCCAGAGCGTCGCGCGATGCTGGTACAACAGCCCCGCGCACAGCGCGCCCAGTGCTGCGAGCAGCAGGGCTGGCACGTGCAGCCGCGCCAGCAGCCGCGCGGCGGCGGCCCCCAGCGGTGCGAGATCCCAGATATGCAGGCGCGCCGGCAACAATTGCGGTAACACCAGACGCGTCACGGCGGCCGCGACCATCAGGCCGGTGATCGAATACAACCCGAGCTGCTGCAGTCCGGGGAAGCTCGAGGGCAGCAGGGAGGCGAAGCCGCACACCGATGTCATCAGCCCTAAAGCGATGGTCGGCCAGAGCCGCGTGGGGGCCTGCAGTCGCGCGGACCCCTGCGCGGGCCGGCGTGACTGGATGAACAGATAAATCGAATAATCCACCGATTCACCGATCAGCGTGATGCCGAAGCCCAGCGTAACGCCGTGCACCACACCCGCGCCGATCGCCACGGCCGCCACCCCGGCGAGCGCGCCGGAGAGCACCGGCAGCAGCCCGAGCAAAACCGCGCTCGTGGAGCGATAGACCATGAGCAACAAAGCCACGATCAGACTCGTGCTCAATAACGACAGGCGCATGGCCTCGTGCTCGATCGTAGAGCGCGCGCTGACCGCAAATACCGCGGGGCCGCTCAGCACCAGGCGCAATGAGCCAGCCGAGCCTCCCGCCCCGGGCGTGTCGGGGGTCAGCGCGGCAGCAAAAGCGCTGCGTATCAGCGCGAGCGCCTGTGCCTGCCCGTTGGTATCTGAGCCCGAGGCACGCGTCTCGACGAGTAGCAGCGCCCGCTGCCCGTCCGGGGAGCTCCAAACGCCCTGCTCGCTGTGAGTCGCACCGGCCGGCTCGAGCTGGTCCATGATCTGCAGCGTCTCGCCGGTCGGATCGCTGCTGAGCATCGATTTCGCCAGCAGCCCGGCCGGTGAGCTCGCCAGATCGAGCATCGCGCCAATTGACTCGCGCAGTCCCGCGACGCTGAAGCGCTCGGCAGTCACCGTATCACTGAGCTGGTAGCGATGCTCGAACACGAACTGCTGATCGCGCTGCGCGCTGCTCGCCTCGCCGTTGCTCACGGCGACAAACGCACTGGCGGCGGCCAGGCGCTGCGCGAGGCGGCTCGAGATCTGCGCGCGCAATGGCGCATCGCCACCCTCGATGCCGATCAGGATCAGGCGCGTGGCGAGCCCGTTCTGCAGTTGCCCGACCATCAGGCGCTGCGAGGCTGAGGGCGAGCGCGGCAGAAACGCTGACAGATCCGAGCTGTAGCGCGCGCGCGCCACGATCAGCGCGGCCAGCGCCATGAGCGCCAGCCAGATCGCCAGCACGATCCAACGGCTGCGTTTCATTCGCGCGGCGTGATGCGCATCAAGGAGTGATCGCCATCGCGCTGCTGCACCGTGACCTCCCGGATCGCGTCGCGCTCGCCTCGCAGCTGCACCTGCGTTACGGCCGCCGCCAGACTCGGATCGAGCGGCCGCAGCAATAATTGCCAATGCTCCAGATTGCCCTGGAAATCGAGTGCAAACAATTTCTCGAGCGCAGCGCGATCACCCGCGAGCGTCGCGCGCACGCTTTCGAGCAAAGGCGCAAGCTGCGGATAATCCTGCAGCGCGAATCGTCGCTGATGCGTGCCCATCTGCAAGGTGAGCACGCCATGATCGAGCACCGCGCTCTGCTCGCGCGGCTCGAGCGTGTGCTGCTCGAGATGATCGGGCGCATCGTAGCTCAGTAAGCCCGATGAATGCGCCGGACGCGTGAGCATCGAGAGGAACTGATCCTGCTCGAAGGCGGCCTCGCCGTGCTGCCGTTGCGCCAGCAGCGAGAGCAGGCGATCCAGCTCGCCCGGCTCGCTGGCCGCGAGCAGCAGGGGCCAGAACGCAGCGATCGCAGTCAGGCCGATGCGCCGGCATCCGCCGTGCGCGGCGCCTTGGCGCGGCGCGCTCACGACCAGGCCTGATCCGTTGCGCCGCCGGCACGCGCCGGGCGGCGCGGATCGGACCAGAAGTCAAAGAAGTTGAACCAATTATAGGGATCGCTGCGGCAGTACTGCTCGAGCAATAAGCCGAAGCGGCGCACGGCGGCTTCGATCGCCGCGGTGCGTGCAGCGCGGCTCGTGTTCGAGAAATCCGCGAGCGGCTCGAATATCAAGTGGTAGCGGCGGCCGCCGCGATACAAGCCCAGCATGAAGTACACGCGACGACGCAGCAGCGCCGCGGCGCGCATCGGCCCGAGCGGCAGACGCGCAGTCGCACCGAGAAAGCTCACCGGTAATGTGGCCTCGTCCCCGAGGGTGCGGTCAGCCAGCACCCCGACCAAGGCGCCACGGTCGAGCCGCTCGCGCACCTTGAGCATGGAATCCACGTGACCCAGTGCGATGATCTCGGACGGATCGTGCATTTCGGACCCTGCCAGCACGGCATTGACCTTGCGGGCGTTTTCCTCGTACATCGCCATCGCGACCTCCAGGCCCGAGCGACTCGAGCCCACGGTGCGCAGTACCTCGAAGCTGCCCATGTGCGCGCCGAACAGCAATGCGCCACCGCCCCGGGCCACGAGCTCGCGCATCGGCGCCTCTCCCTCGACCGAGACTTCGAACAAGGCATGACGGCCCGTGAGCATGAAGATCCGGTCATGAATGACGGTGGCAAAGCTCAGGATCAGGCGATATCGGTCCGCCGCGCTGGGCTCACGTCCGAGCGCGCGGCGCAGGTAATTGCGCATGTCGCGCCGCGCTTGGGGCGCGAACAGGAAAAAGTATGCGGCGATGCCGTGGATTACAGGGCGGCCGCTGGCGCGCCCGAGCCGCAGCGATAGCCACGCCATGAGGCGCAGCAGCATCTGGCTGCCGCGCTCGGGGCGGCTGCGCCACTCGGGCCACACGCGCTGAGGGCTCAAGAGAGCGGCCGGGCACCACGCGTTGGCGCGATGGTGCCGCTGACGGCCAGATCCTGGCCAGCGTGAAGCTCAAAGCGCATCCGACCGCCCGCCTCGGGGCTGTAGTCGAGTCGCAGGTTTTCGTCAGGCCGCACCGGACGATGGAATTTGACCATCACGACCTGCCAGGGCCGCTGGACGGCGTGCCCGAGGCCGTGGATGGCCGCATCGAGCAACAACACGCCAGGCACGATGGGATGGCCGGGGAAATGTCCGGCCATGGCCGGGTGATCCGGCGCGAAACGCAGCCACAGCTCGTTGCCGCTCATGCGAATAAATCTGGCGCCTGCGACGCGGCCTGCGCCACCAGAGTACGCAGCAAGTGCTGCGGTAATTTGCCAGTCTCGTTGCGCGGCAGCGCCTGCACCCGCAGCAATGGTCGGGGCAGGAATACGGCATCGATGCGCTCGCGCAGCCGCTCCAGCAACGCGGGCGTATCGAGCGATGGGGCGACTACCAGCGCGGCGAGCCGCGTAACGCCAGCGAGTGAGGCCGGCTCGTCCTCGCGTATGAAAAAAGCACCGTCCAGTACGCCGGGAATCGCGTTGAGCTGGAAATTCAGATAAGCCAGCGAGCTGCGCTTGCCTGCGATGTTGACCAGATCGGAGGTGCGCCCGTGCAGTACGAAGTGCTCCTCGCCCTTGAGCTCAAGTATGTCGGCCATGGGCGTGAGCTCCTCGATATGTCCGCCGTGGGCCCAGCAGCGCTCCTGGCGCCGCTCGAGCCGCACGCCTGGCCACAGATGCCACTCGAGCTCCCGGGCGGTGCGGCGCGTGGCAATCTGCCCGGTTTCGGTCGAGCCGTAGATCTCGAGCAAGGCAGCGCCGTAGCGCCGCTCGACCTCGCGCGCGAGATTTGCCGACAGCATGGCTGTGGCCGAGACGATCAGGTCGGTCTGCGGCAGACCGACTTCGGCCGCTAGCAGCGAGCGCAGGTGCACGGGCGTGGTGAACAGTGCGCGCGGCCGCGGCAAGGCGTGCAGAGCCGCGGCAATATCCGCCGGAAAGAACGCCCGCTCGGCGCACAATGCACTGCCGCTCTGCAATGGCAGCAGCACCGTGGATTCGAGCCCATACATATGCTGCGCAGGCACCGTTCCCAGAATGGCGCAGCCGCCGCGATCGATGGGCGGAAGGCGCGCAGCCTCCAGGCGCACGCACTGTACGAGCCGCCCCCAGCTCTTGTGGTGTGGCACGGGCGCGCCGGTCGAGCCTGAGGTGAACACGTAGGCAGCCGATTGCGCTGCATCGATCTGCGGTACCGACCATTCGCTCTCGAGCGCACCTTCGGCGTAGTCGTCGCTCTCACGATAGAGCATGCGCGGCAGATCGACCGAGCAGTGCGCATCGTCGGTCAGACAGAATGCGTCGGGCGCAAAGCAGCGCAGCTGTCTGATCACCTCAGGCGTGTAGCTGGGCGGCAGCAGGCTGCATTTGCCGCGCAACAGGCTTGCGGCGAGCCCGACGGTGAATCGATAGCGATCAGCGCAAAGATTCAGCACATGGGTGCCCGCGGGCAGACGATCGGCCAGCGCCCGCACCTCGCTCAGGAAGTCATGCGCGCTGATGGGGGCACCGGCGCGGTAGGCGAGCACGGCGTCAGGCCGCTGGTGCGCGATCAGTGGCAAGGCCGGCATGGCTGGAGTCATCGGCGCCGCCCGCCGCGTTTCACTTGGTTCTATGGGCCGCGACGTATTGGGAGAAAAGCCGCAGCGAGCGGAAGATGCGTTCATTCTCTTGATTGTCCGCGCGCAGCACGATGCCATACTGCTTGGAGACAATCAGCGCGATCTCGAGAATGTCGATCGAGTCCAGGCCCAGCCCGTCGCTATACAATGGCGCCTCGGGATCGATCTGCGCGGCGGACATGGGCAGGTTCAATCCCTGCACGATCAGCTCGGCGATCTCCCGCTCGAGCGCCTCGGCTGACGTCGTCGTCGGCTTGGGTACGGCTTGTTCCATGGTACGTTGATTATGCTCGATCCGCCCGCGGCGGCGATCCGGCTCGATGATCGCATTATATCGGGATTGTTTGCGAGGCGCGCCGTCGCAATGTGCGCCGCCACAGCAGCCATGGCAGTCGCAGCAGGAAGCCGAATAACAGTCGCATATGCATCCAGCTCAGCAGCAGATTGTCGCGCCAGTAATTGAAGTGCGAGACCCCGCCTTCCTCGGGGCTGAAGTAGCGCACCGGGGCGGGCAGATTGAGTATTGGCAGTCCAAGCCAGCACAACCGCACAGCCGCCTCGACGTCAAAGTCGAAGCGTCGCATCCAGCGCGAGGAGTGCATGACGTGCAGTAACGGCGCGAGCGGATAAACGCGAAATCCGAATAATGAGTCATGAATGCCGGCCCACAGCGTCTCCAGATTGGCCCACCAGTTGGAGACGCGCCGACCCTTGACGCGCAGCGCCGGTGCGCCAGCGTCGAAGCGCGGCTCGCCCAATACCAGCGCGCGCGGTGCGCCGAGCGATGCGGCCATGAAGGCGCCGATGAGCTGCGCCGGATGCTGGCCATCGGAATCCAGCGTCAGGACATGCGTGTAGCCCGCCTGCAGCGCAAGCTGTGCGCCATGCAATATCGCCGCACCCTTGCCGCGATTGCGTGCCAGCAGCAGCACCTGCAGGCCCGGATCGGCGGCAGCCATGGCCGGCAATGTCACCTCGCTGCCGTCGTCGCTACCATCGATCACGACCCAGACCGGCTCCCATTGCGCCCGCGCCGCGCGTACGGTCTCGAACACCCTGGGTCCGGGGTTGTAGCTCGGAATCAGGACCAGATGTGTGGCGGAGCGTGCGCTCATCGCCCCGCCGAGCCGCCGCCCCAGGCCGTTCCTGGCCCACTTTGCAATTCGCCACGAAAGTAGCGCTCGAGCTCGCGCATGAAGGCGTCGACATCCTGCGGCGGCTCAAAACGCCGCCCGAGGCGCACGCGATAGGCGATCGGCATCGGCGGCCGTGACCACAGCAGACCGCCCTTGCGCAGGTACGGCGAGGCGCTCTCGATCAGCAGCGTCTGCACCGGGGCGCGGGCCCGTCGCGCGATCACGCCGATGCTCTTGGTGAGCGCGTTGATGGGCTCGCGCGTGGTACGCGTGCCTTCCGGGAACAGGAGCAGCACGCCGCCCTGGCGCAGTTCCGCGACTGCCTCACGCACCATCTGCAATGGCGAGTCGTTACGAATATAGCGTGCGAGCCTGGCTCCAGGGCCGAACAGTACGTTCGCGCTGAGATCGGATTTCATCACACAGGAGAGGTTCGGATGGCGCGAGAGGATCACCACCGCGTCGATCAGCGAAGGGTGATTGGCGGCCAGAATCAGCGCCGGCTCGGCTCGTAATGCGTCGATCGCGCCCAGATCGAGCCGGTAGACGCCGACGAGCTCGAGCCAGCGCGCATAGAAGCGAAAGCCGGCCGTGATGCCGCGGCGACCCCAGCGGCGCGCCAGCTCCCGCGGCAACAGCGGGTAGAGCGGCACGGTCAGCAGCGACCAGCCCAGGCAGATCACGCCGAGCAGCAGCAACGAGCTGTACAGCGCCGGATATTCGTACACCGCCCGGGCCAGGCCTCTGGCGGGCGGGTGCGCCTGGATCGCGCGCAGCTCAGTCATTGCTCTCGACCATCGTTTTGGATGCGCTGATCATCCATACGAACCCTACCCCTTCCGTCCAGTATTGGCGCTGTTGTACCAGCGGACTGTCTCCAAAGGCAGCCCCTGCAAGCCAATCGTGGCGCACGTAGGCGCCGAACCAGTAGGCGCCGAAGCGCCGGCTCGTCGACAGCAGCGCCTCGCTGCCCGAATAGCCGCCCGCCGGCTCGTAGGCCGGGCGCGTGGGGGTCGCGTACTGGGCTGCCACGGCATAGAAGTAGTCATGGTAGCGCCGCTGCGCATAAAGCGGGCCAGCCAGCAGGCCGAAGTTCCAGCCCGCCGCCCGACCGCTGCCCAGACAGTCCAGGTTAAGGCTCGGGGCGAAGATCGCGCCGATCGCATCCGGCCGGGAGGCGATGGTCACGGCCTCGCGTACCGGCAGGCGCACGTCCAGCCGTAAGCGCTCGCTGGCGTCTCGCCACAAGTGCCATTGCAATGCCGGGCCGATTTCGATCGTGGGCGCGAGCGCAGGCATCCCAGCGCGTGTCCCGCTGCTGCTGCTGAAGACCGGCGCGGTGGCGTTGACGCTGAGCTCGAGCTGCAGGTAGCGGTGATTGAAGAGCAGGCCGTGCACGCCGTCGCGATCCGAGCGCAGGAAGCTGCCGCGATAAATCACATAAGGCACGGGCAGCGGCAGGGCGTGGGTCGAGCTCGAGCCGCGGTAGTCGTTGAATACCAGCAGGCCCGCGCCGAGCCCGAACTCCCAGAGCGGCTCCTCGGTGGCGCGCGCGAGCCCAGGCCATGCGTAGGTCGCGAGCCACAGGCCGCCCAGCCACGCTATCCGGCGCGCTGCGGCTCGCCTGCATGGAGCCACCCCGCTCAGGTGCCGACCGCTTCGAGCTCGACCAGTAGTTCGCGTCGGCAGATATCGGCGTTCAGATACAGCACCGGGGCGGCGGGACCGATCGCCAGCCGCAGCTCGGCCTCGATCGTCGCCAGGTCCTCTGGCCGCCTGACATAGACCTTGTAGCGCAGGCCCCCGAGCTCGTAGCGCTGCGCGCCTACGCGCGCATTCGCCGCCGCGAGCACGGCGCGCACGTTGCGCAGCGTCTCGATGGTCTGGGCGCGCACGTCGCCGGCGTGAGCGGTCTCGTGACCCACGATGCTCGCGGTGCCTGAAATGAACAGCGTCTGCGCCGGATCGCTCTCGATGCAGGCGCGCGCAAATATCGGGCTCTTGGGTCCGTACTGGACCGGGTAGTTCCAGGCGCTGCGCTGGCGCGGGTTCTCAAGCGCAATCGGCGCGCTGGCACTGGCGACGCAGTAGATCGTAAGCGGGCTCGCGCCATTGGACCCGAGCGCGCTGGCGGCCGGTACATTGCCGGCAGTCTCGCGCCCGACCCCCACGAGCGCGGCCTGGCGCGCGCCGTTGAACTCCCAATAGCGCTCGCCGCCGGCGTTCTCGCCATTGATCTGCGGCAGGAAGTTCCAAATGCGCACCGGATGCTCAAAGCCTTGCGATGAGAGCGTGGCAAACAGCTCCCGATAGGCGGTTTGCGTCGCCTCGCGCAGCGCGCCGGCACGCGAGGCCCCGTGCTGGTCGGTGAATTCGGCCTCGGCCACGCTGAGGCTGGCAAACATAAGCCGGGCGTGGCGCCGGTACTGCACGCGGCCGTGCTGGCCGGAGCTCATGAGACCCGGAAGGCGCCAGACTTCCAGCGTGACATCTGCGCCGTTGAGCACGGGCAGCATCACGTGCGCGGTTGGCACCTGCGGCCACGGCAGGATCGGCGCATCGCGCTCGAACTGCACGATCGCTAGCACGTCGCGCCACCAAGTCGCGGGATATTGGCGAATTTGGGCGAGACGCTGAAATTCGATCTGCAGCTTGGCGGCGGATCCCATCAGCTGGCGGTCAACGGTCCCGGATCTGCAGGCTGGATATTCACGCGCCGGCGCCTCCAGGCGTGCGCGCTGCGGCCCGGGTGGCGCAGCGATATCAGTCGGTACAACAATTTGAAGCCGCGCAGCGACGTCCAGATCGGCGTCGCGCCGAAGATATCGCCGGCCAGCAGCGACAGCAGCGCCTCTTTGACGCGCCAGATATTGCGCGGTCCGAGAAACATCTCGCGCATCGTCGGGGAGGTGACGCGATAAATGAACCAGGAGTACTCGCGCGGCCCCCGGCGCATCGTTTGGTCGAAAGCGCGCAGCGCCGCCGCCGCTCGTGCGGGCTCGCGCAGGCACGTATCGACCGTCTCGGCCCCGGCAAAGGCGCTGTGCATGGCGAGCATCACGCCCGAGGAGAACATCGGGTCGATGAATGCGTAGGCATCGCCCAGCAGCAGATAGCGCGCACCGTGCGAACGCGTGCAGTGATACGAGTAGTTGCCGGTCGCCTGCACCTCGCTGATCAACTGCGCGCCGCTGAGCCGCTGTGCCAGTGGCGGACACAGCGCGATGGTCGCGAGCAGAAAATCGCGCACCGGCACCGTGCGGCTCTTGAGATAGTAGGGCCAGACCACGGCCCCGACGCTGGTGGCGCCGTCGCTGAGCGGGATGAACCAGAACCAGCCATGATCAAACCAGTAGATCGAAATGTGGCCCTCGCGCTCGCCCGCGTAGCGCTGTGCGCCGCTGAAGTGACCGAAGATCGCGGCGCTATTGTGTTTGGGGTCGCGGCGTTTGACCTGCAGGCGATTGGCGAGAAAGGTGTCGCGGCCGGAGGCATCGACCAGGAAACGCGCCTGCCAGGCCTGTACGCGCCCATCGTCGTATTGCACTTGCGCGCGCACCGGCATCTGGGTCGGGGCGCCGCCCGGCGCCGTGTCGCCGGCGATGTCTACTTCGCGCACGCGCGCGCCCTCGATGACTTCAGCCCCGACTTGCGCGGCGCGACGGATCAGGATCTCGTCGAACACCGAGCGGCGTACCTGGTAGGCCATCGGCATGGATTTGTTCCAGGCTTCGGCAAAGCGGAAGTCCTGACGGCGGCCGTCCCAATGCGAGACGAACTCGGCGCCCCATTTGCGCATGCCGATCGAGCGGACCTGATCGGCCACGCCCAGGCGCTCGAGCAGCGGCAGGTTGGCCGGCAGCAGCGACTCACCGATGTGAAAGCGCGGATGATGATCCTTCTCGAACAGCGCCACGCGATAGCCGCGTTGCGTCAATAAAGTGGCGGCTGTGGAACCGGCCGGTCCGCCGCCGATCACGATTACATCGGTGTCGTACATGGCACTGCTACGCCCGTTCGGGGCTCCTATTCTGCGCCCGGATTCTAGCGGCGTGGGCTGCAAATGTCGTGTCTGGCGTTCAGGAGCGCGCCGCGATGCGTGCCTCGATGAACGCACTGAGCGCCATGACGCTCGGATGCTCGAAAATGTCGGTCACATCGACCAGTCCGGGCCAGACGCGGTCGATGCGTTCATGGATCGCGATGAGCTTGAGCGAGCTCGCGCCGATGTCGAACAGGCTCTGCTCGATATCGATGTTGCGTCCATCGAGCTCGCTCTCACAGATGGTGCGCAATTGCTGCTGAATCTGACTGCCCTGGCCCGGCGGGGCGCTGCGTGCGCCACCGAGGCGCTCGAGCTCGGCGAGTTCGCCGTCGAACTTGCCGGCCAGATAGTCGGCGGCCAGCAGATAGCGCTGCACCTTGCCGCTGGTGGTCTTCGGAATGCGCTGCACCGGTACGACGGCGTCGATCTCGAGCCCGCTGTGCTCGCCGATGCGCCGCGTGAGCTCGCGTGCCAGCGGCAGCAGCTCACTGAGCTCGCCCCGGTGCACTACGAACACGAGCAACAATTCCGAGGCCGTATCGGCGCCCTGCGCGCTGCTCGGCACCGCGGGCCGCACACCCACCACCGCAACCTTGCCGGTCTCGAGGCCGGGGATCTGCTCGGCGATGCGCTCGAGATCGTGCGGATAGTAGTTCTGACCGTTGACGAACAGGATCTCCTTCTCGCGGCCGGTGATGTACAACTCGCCCGCATGCAGCAGACCCAGGTCGCCGGTGCGCAGCCAGCCGTCGGCCGTGAAGCTCGCTGCGTTGCTGGCATCGTCCTCGAAATAGCCCGGCGTGACATTCTCGCCGCGGATATGAATGTGCCCCACGCGACCGGCGGCCTGCGGCTGATCGGCGCCATCCGCGATGCGCAAGGCGCAATGCGGAATAGCGCGCCCGACGCTCATGAGCTGCAACCCATCGCGCGAGCCCGCGCTCAAAACCGCGGGGGCTGCGTCGACACTGAGCTGGTGGCGATCGAAACGCGTCGCCTGATAGGGGGCGCCGGGCTGCGGAAAGCTCACCGCGAGCGTGGCTTCCGCCAGGCCATAGACCGGGTACATGGCCTCACGCTTGAGGCCCGCGGGTGCGAGCCGGGTCATGAATTCATCGCACAGCTCGACGCTGATCGGTTCGGCGCCGTTGAAAATCAGTCTGACGCTGCTCAGATCGAGACTGCCGACGGGGCGCTCGCCGAGCATCTTCAGGTAATGCCGGTAGCCGAAGTTCGGCGAGCACAGGATGCTCGCGCGCACGCGCGCGGCCCACTGCAGCCACAGCATTGGGCGGCGCACGAACAGCTCCGTGGGCATCAGATGCGTATGCACGCAATTGGCGAACATGACGATATGAAAGCCGATCAGTCCCATATCGTGCGTCAACGGCATCCAGGACAGGCTGATGTCGTTTTCGCTGAAGCGCGCCGCCGTGCTCACGCCGCGCACGTTGGCCAGCAGGTTGGCGTGCGTGAGCACGACGCCCTTGGGTGCGCTGGTCGAGCCCGAGGAGTACTGGATAAAAGCGATGTCCTGCGGCTGTGCCCGGTACTGCCTGCCGCTGCGCCCGAGCACGTCGAGCTCCTCGAGCACAAACGCGCGCGGGCGCAGCGACTCATAGAGCACGGACTCGCCATGCTCGAGCGCGAAGTTACCGAGCCGTTCGAGCAGGCGCTGCTCGGTGTAGAGAAACGGCGCTTTGAGCGCTCGCGCGATGCGCAGCAGCTTGTGCCGGTGCTCATCGCTGATGCCGGGCGCGACCGGCACCGGAATGATGCCGCCGAGCACGGCGGCCCAGAACGCATCGATGAACGGCTCGTTGCCCGAAAGCAGCAAAATCAGCTTGTCGCCCGGCCGTGCGCCGAGGCGCTGCAGCCGATAGAGGATTCCCAGGGCGCGCTCATACAGCGCGCCAAAGCTCACGGACCGCGTCTCGTGTTCACCTTCGAGATACGTGAGGCTGCGCGCCGCGCCGCGATTGGCTTCCATTAGCGCCGTCAGCGTGGTTGCATTCATGCGAGCGTATAATTCTAACTGACATGGGTGAGCATAACGCCAGCGGCCCGGACGCGCCGAGCGATGGCGCGCTACGCAATACGCTCTACCGTCGCTTGACGGCCTCCAGTCGGCGCATGACGCGCGCCCGGCGCCTGCTCTATGCGATTGCGGCACCCGCATTGCTTGCGCTGATCCGATTGTGGTGGCGCAGTTGCCGTATCGTCGTGGTCGTGGGCGAGGAGCATCTGGACGCTGCGCTTGCGAGCGCACCATCGTTCCTGCCCTGCTACTGGCATCAACACCAGTTGTTCTGCGCGCGCTACCTGCTCGAGGCACAGCGCGGCCGCGCGCTGCGCGTGGGTTTTCTGGTCAGCCCCTCGGTGGATGGCGAGCTCGGTGCGATGATCATCCGGCGCGCGGGCGCATATGTGATCCGCGGCTCCTCCTCGCATACCGGAGCGCTCGCACTCAAGGGTTACTTTGAAGCTCTCATGCGCGAGCGCGTATCCCCTGCGATCACGCCCGACGGTCCGCGCGGTCCGCGCTTCCAGTTCAAGCCCGGTGCGATTCTGCTCGCGCAGATGTCCGGCCGCCCGATGCTGCCTTTGGCCTACGCCGCCTCGCGCGCGTGGCTGGTGCATTGGGATCGATTCGTACTGCCCGTGCCCTTCTGCCGCATTGCCGTGGCACTAGGCGCGCCGCGTCATGTACCGCGCTCGCTCGATGCGCTCGCCCTGCAGTCGCTCACGCTGGAGATGCAGCGTACGCTGCACGAGACTTTCGCACGCGCCCGCGCAGCATTGGATTCGGAATAGGAGACCTGGGTCGCTAAATCAGCGGCTTAGCTTGTAATCCTTTCTGCCTGTGCCAGAATCTCGGACCTCATGTCAAAGCCGCTGGGAACCTCCTCCGACTTCTCGGCTTCCGATGTTCTGGCTCCGCAATTCTGGACCGGCAAGACCGAACGGCCTGCGCCAGGCATCGACGTGGCCTGCACCAAGATCGCCGTGGATCTGCAGAACCTCAGTCGCGAAGGCGCTGATGAGTGCATCGCCCGCTGTCTGGAGATCCTGCGCGAGGCCACCTCAGCGGATGCCGCATTCGCGCTGTTCTTCGATCAGAGCGCCACGCACATCGAGTCGGTGCTCAGCGCGCGCGGTCATTTTGCACAGTGCCATCCCGAGGCACTGCGCGGTACACCGATCAGCTCACTGAGCTGGCTGGGCTCGCGCTGCGATCACCTGAAGCTGTCGGAATTTCGCGATACGGCCTCCCCGCGCAAGGAGCAGGTCGAGGACGCCGGCACGCTGGCGGAGCTGGCCATCGGAGCGGCGCTGCTGGTGGCGTTTCGCATCCGGAATCAGCCGGCCGGCTTTCTCGGGCTGGCCTATGGACTGCCGCGCGGCGGCTACGACGTCAACCTGCAGTTGCTCATGAAACTGCTCGGCACGAGTCTGGCGACGGGCCTGGAGCGCGTGCGCCTGACCCTCGCCATCACACGCATCGAGGAGCGCAACGCCCTGGCCGAGCTGGCGGCCAACGACGGGCTCTGGGATTTCGACGTCGAAGGCAATGATGTCTACTTCTCGCCGCGCTGGCGCGCCATGCTCGGCTATGACGAGGCTGATCTGAAGGGCGGCTTCGACTGGCGCAGCCTCGTGCATCCCGATGACTCTTCGCGCGTGCAGGCGGCCATTCGCGAGCACGTCGCCAACAAGACGCCGATCTTCGAGAGCGTGCACCGCATGCGCCACCGCAGCGGTGAGTGGCGCTGGGTCATCAGCCGCGCGAAGGCACAACTCGATACCCATGGCCGGCTGCTGCGGCTGGTCGGTGTGGAGCTGGATATCACGGAGCGCAAGCTCTATGAGGAGGCGCTGTTTCGCGAGAAGGAGAGCGCCCAGATCACGCTGCAATCGATCGGCGATGGGGTGATCACGACCGATGCCCTCTCGACCATCGATTACATCAATCCTGTGGCCGAGCAGCTCACGGGCTGGCGGCTCGAGGATTCGATGGGCCGGCCGGTGGAGGAGATCTTCCGCGCGTTCCACGAGGAGACCTGCGAGCCGCTGGAGAATCCGCTGACTGTCTCGATACGCCGGGCACGGCCGATCAAGTCCGTGCGGCCGATGCTGCTGATCCGGCGCGATGGCAACGAGCTGTATGTCGAGAGCACGGCCTCGCCGATTCGTGCCGGCAACGGCAAGGTGGGCGGCGGCGTGCTCGTATTCCACGACGTCAGCGAATCGCGCGAACTCAATCGGCGCCTGAGCTATCACGCCAGCCACGACCTGCTGACCGGGCTGGTCAATCGGCGCGAGTTCGAAAACCGCGTCGAGCGCGCGCTCAAGAGCGCGAAGGCGCGCGAGGCTCAGTACGCGTTGTGTTATCTGGACATCGACCAGTTCAAGATAGTCAACGATACCTGCGGTCACAGCGCCGGGGACGCGTTACTGGGACAGATGGGCGCGCTGCTGAAATCCAAGGTGCGCTGGCGCGACACGCTCTCGCGTCTGGGCGGCGATGAGTTCGGCATTCTGCTCGAAAGCTGCACGCTCGATGAGGCCATGCACATGGCCGAGACGGTGCGCGAGGCCGTGCGCAATTTCCGCTTCAACTGGGAGGAGCGCGTGTTTCGCCTCGGCGCGAGCATCGGCGTGGTGCCGATCACGGCGGACAACGAGGATGTGGCCACCATTATCTCGGCCGCCGACAGCGCCTGCGCGGCCGCCAAGGAGCTCGGGCGCAATCGCGTGCACAGCTTCGCCGAAAACGATATCGAACTCATGCGCCGGCGGCGCGAGATGCAATGGGCGGCGCGCATCAACGCCGCGCTCGAGGAAGGCCGCTTCGAATTATTCCGCATGCCCATCGCGCCGCTGCAGAAGCCCGAGGTGGGCTTGCATTACGAGCTGCTGCTGCGCATGCGCGATGAGGGCGGGCGCATCGTCGCGCCGGACAATTTCATCGCCGCTGCCGAACGCTATGGCATCACGCCGAGCATCGACCGCTGGGTGATCGAGAATGCGTTGCGCTGGCTGGTCTCGGAGGCCGACGAGCGCGAACGGCTGGCGATGTGCTCGATCAATTTGTCGGGCCAGAGCCTGGGCGATGACAAATTTCTCCCCTATGTCATCGATCAGTTCAACCGCACCGGGATCGATCCCTCGAAGATCTGCTTCGAGATAACCGAGACTGCGGCCGTGGCGAGCTTCTCCCAGGCCAACCGCTTCATTCAGTCCCTCAAGCAGCTCGGCTGCAAGTTCGCACTCGATGACTTCGGCACCGGTCTGTCCTCATTCGGCTATCTCAAACACTTTCCGGTCGACTATCTGAAGATCGACGGCAGCTTCGTGCGCGAGATCCTGCACGATCCGATCGACCGCGAGATGGTCCGCTCGATCAACGAGATCGGCCACCTCACGGGCAAACAGACCATTGCCGAGTTTGCCGAGAATGCCGAGATCATTCAGATGCTCAAGAACATCGGCGTCGATTACGCGCAGGGCTACGGCATAGCCCAGCCGCAGCGCGTACTCAAATCGGTAGCCAGCGGCTGACGGCGTGCCGGGGCCCTGCGGCGTTGGGGCGAGCGCGTTTACTCGGGCAGGCCGTAAGGCAATGGCAACGCGCGGGCGCTGAGCCGGTGCGCCGCCTCGCCGGCGTGCGCGTCCTCGGTTTCGTGCGCAGCACCGGGCAACGCCGCGACGGCCAGGAACTCGCTGCCGCCCTCGGCGCGCACGACCGAGTCGACCACGCGAAAGGCGCGCCCATCCTCCAATCGGCCGACATCCCCGGGCGAGAGCGCCTGGGACGAATCAGTCTCGAAGCGTTGCACGCGCCGCTTCACGCGTCCGCGGTAGTGCGCACGGGCAATCACTTCCTGGCCGGTGTAGCAGCCTTTGCTGAATGACACCGCATCGATGCAATCGAGATTGAGCATTTGCGCGACGAATTGTCCTGAGGTCGGCGCGTAGACCTGGGCAATGCC
Organism: Steroidobacteraceae bacterium; assembly: GCA_049515055.1. Taxonomy (GTDB): domain Bacteria; phylum Pseudomonadota; class Gammaproteobacteria; order Steroidobacterales; family Steroidobacteraceae; genus FEN-1191. The sequence goes on from JBEKUL010000005.1 coordinate 45,213, forward strand.
CGCCGCAATATCGAGCGCGCGCCATTGCTCGCGGCTCATCGGCTCGCCAGCGGGCACCGGCTCGCTGGGCGCCTGGATCAGCATGCGGCGGCTGCCTTCAAACAGCCGCGCCTCGGGCCACGCTCGCTCGCCATCGGCAGCGGCTATGCCGAAGATGCGATAGCGCGCACTCGCATCGCTGAGCGCGACCTTGGTGCGTAACACGTAGCGGCGCAGATGTGCGGCCATATCCGGGACGAGCTCGCGGGGCAGCAGCGCGAGCACTTCGGTGCCCGAGAGCGCGGCGAGCCACAGCAGCGCGAGCACGCGGCCCTGGGGATTGTGCAGGCCGGCGCGCAAAATGGTGCCCGGCGCGAGTCGCGCGAGGTCATTGGATACCTGGCCCTGCAGGAAATCGTGCGCCTCGGGGCCGCTGAATTGCAGCGCGCCGAGATCCAGCAGCAGGCAAATGGCAGCGGGGCAGCGATTGCTCATGGTGGTCGATATGGGGCGATTCTGGCACACTAGCAACGTGCCGGTTCTGCCCGACGATGAGCCTGACCACTCTGCCGGCGCCTTTTTCTGAAGGTCAGGGAAGACTCATGCCAGAACGACCGCTGTCGCCGCACTTGACGGTCTACAGATGGACCTACGCGATGACGCTGTCCATTCTGCACCGCCTCTCCGGTATCGCGCTGTGCCTCGCACTGATTGGACTGATCGTCTGGTTATGGGCCGCCGCCGCCGGCCCCGACGCCTACGCCGCAGCGATTAACGTGCTGGCATCGCGCCCCTTCAAAGCGCTGATCGCCATCGCGATCCTCGCATTGTGCTTTCACTTCGCCAACGGGCTGCGACATCTGGCCTGGGATATGGGCTGGGGCTTTGAGCGCGTGCAGGCGCGCCGCAGTGCCGTGCTGGTCGTGGCTGCGGCGCTGCTGGCGGCCGTGGCCTGCGTGCTGCTGTTGTTTCGTGCCGGCGCAGGTGGCGCATGAGTCTGCGCACGCCGCTCGGACGCGTGCTCGGCCTTGGCGCCGCCCATGATGGGGTCGGTAAATGGCTGCAGCAGCGCGTCACGGCGATCGCGCTGGCGCCGCTGAGCGTCTGGCTTGCGCTCTCGCTGCTGGTGCTGCCTACGCGCGATTACGCGGCCGTCACGGCCTGGATAGCGCTCGGACTGCACCCGGTGCTGCTCGCGTTGGCGGTGCTGCTCGCCTTCTGGCATGCGTGGCTTGGCATCGAGGTGGTGGTCGAGGACTACGAGGCGCGCGCGGGTCTGAGGTCGCTGTGGTTGCTGTTGTGCGCGTTCGCGCTCGCGTTGCTTGCCGCCAGCGGCGTCTACGCGATCCTGCGCATTGCCTTGCGAAGCGGCGCATGAGGGCCTACGAGGTCGTCGACCACACGTATGACGTGGTGGTCGTCGGGGCCGGTGGCGCGGGCCTGCGGGCGACCCTCGGACTGTCGGAAGCCGGATTATCGACCGCCTGCGTGACCAAAGTCTTTCCGACCCGCAGCCACACGGTGGCCGCGCAGGGCGGCATCAGTGCGGCGCTGGCCAACATGGGCGAGGACGACTGGCGCTGGCACATGTACGACACGGTCAAGGGCTCGGACTGGCTCGGCGATCAGGATGCGATCGAGTTCATGTGCAAGGAGGCGCCGGCCGCCGTCATTGAGCTCGAGCATTACGGCGTGCCGTTCTCGCGCACCGATGATGGGCGCATCTATCAGCGGCCCTTCGGCGGCATGACCACGCATTATGGCGAAGGCATCGCACAGCGTACCTGCGCGGCGGCCGATCGCACCGGGCACGCCATGCTGCATACGCTGTATCAGCAGTCGATCAGGCATCAGGCGGAGTTTTATATCGAATATTTCGCTATCGATCTGATCATGCAGGATGGCGAGTGCCGGGGCGTGCTCACGATCGATCTGGCCACGGGCAAGCTGCATCGCTTCCGCGCCCAGATGACGATCCTCGCGACCGGCGGCTATGGCCGCGCCTACTTCTCCTGCACTTCAGCGCACACCTGCACCGGCGACGGCGGCGGCATGGCACTGCGCGCCGGGCTGCCATTGCAGGATATGGAATTCGTGCAGTTCCATCCGACCGGCATCTACGGCTCGGGCTGTCTGATCACGGAGGGCTCGCGCGGTGAGGGCGGCTACCTCACGAACTCACTGGGCGAGCGCTTCATGGAGCGCTACGCGCCGAACGCCAAGGATCTCGCCTCGCGCGACGTGGTCAGCCGGGCGATGACGATCGAGATTCGCGAGGGCCGCGGTGTCGGGCCGCTGAAGGATCACATCTCCCTGCACCTGGAGCATCTGGGCGCCGACGTGATCCACGAGCGCCTGCCGGGCATCGCCGAGACCGCCCGCATCTTCGCGGGTGTGGATGTTACGCGCGAGCCGATCCCGATCCTGCCGACGGTGCACTACAACATGGGCGGCATTCCCTGCACGATTCGCGGCGAGGTCGTCACGGTCAGGAACGGCGGTAGCGACAGCGTGGTGGCCGGGCTCATGGCCATCGGCGAGGGGGCCTGCGTCTCGGTGCACGGCGCGAACCGGCTGGGCTCGAACTCACTGCTCGACCTCGTGGTCTTCGGCCGCGAGGCCGCGCGCCATTGCGCCGCTGTCGTGCAGCCTGGAGTCGCGCAGCGGCCGCTGGCCAAAGATGCCTCGGAGCGCGCACTGGCTCGCCTGGACCGGTTGCGCTACGCCAAGGGCTCGCGACCCACCGCCGCGATCCGTCTGGAGATGCAGTTGATCATGCAGGCCGATGCGGCGGTGTTTCGCACCGGCCAGACCTTGGCGCAGGGCATCGAGAAGCTCGAGCGCACGTTTGCATCTTTCGAGGACGTGAAGGTGACGGATCGCAGCCTGATCTGGAATACGGATCTGGTCGAGACCCTCGAGCTCGAGAATCTGCTGCTGCAGGCGCTGGCGACCATTCACTCGGCCAATAACCGCCGCGAGAGCCGCGGCGCCCATGCACGCGAGGATTTTCCTCAGCGCGACGACAAGAACTGGCTCAAACACAGTCTATGCTGGGTGGATGCGCAGGGCCGCGCGCAGATGGATTACCGCGCGGTGCATCTGAATACTTTGACCAACGAGGTGGAGACGATCGCGCCCAAGGCGCGCACCTATTGACCCGCAGGAGTGGAAGCGAAAATGGCTGACCTAGTACTGCCGCCGAACTCTCGTATCGACAGCCGTGCCGGCAAGACCTATCCGGCGCCGGCGGGCGCCAAGACCGTGCGGCGCTTCAGGATCTATCGCTTCGACCCGGATTCAGGCGAGCGGCCGCGCATCGATACCTATGAGCTGGACATGTCGCGCTGCGGCGCGATGGTGCTCGATGCGCTGCTGTTCATCAAGAACGAGATCGATGCGACCCTGACCTTGCGCCGCTCCTGCCGCGAGGGCATCTGCGGCTCCTGCTCGATGAATATCAACGGCCTGAATACCCTGGCCTGCACGCGCTCCTGTGCGGAGATCGAAGGCCGCGATGTGCACATCTATCCGCTGCCGCACATGCCGGTGCTCAAGGATCTGGTCACGGATCTGACCCATTTCTACGCTCAGTACGCATCCGTGCAGCCATGGCTGCAGACCCAGACGCCGGCGCCGCCGGATCGCGAGCGCCTGCAGTCCAAGGCCGAGCAGGAACGGATCGACCGGCCGTCGGCCTGCATCCTGTGCGCCTGCTGCTCGACCGCCTGCCCCAGTTACTGGTGGAACTCCGAGCGCTACCTGGGCCCGGCCGCGCTGCTGGCTGCCTACCGCTGGCTCGTGGACAGCCGCGATGAGGCGGCCGGGGAGCGACTGGATGCGCTCGAGGATCCGTTCAGGCTCTACCGCTGCCATACCATAATGAACTGCACTGAGGCCTGCCCGAAGGACCTGAACCCCGCCAAGGCCATAGGCGCGATCAAGCGCATGCTGTCCGAGCGACAACATTGAGCGCGCACCGCTCGATACTGACCTGGCGCTGCCGCCGCGGCGTCAAGGAGCTTGATCTGCTGTTGCTGGGCTGGCTGGAGCGATACTTTGAGGCTGCGACGGCCGAGGAGCGTGCGGCCTTTGCCGCCCTGCTCGAGCTGCCTGACCCGCAGCTGGCCTGCTATTTGCTTGGGAACGAGCGGCCCGAGCAGGCCGTCCTGCGCGCCGCGGTTGCGGCAGTGCGGGGCGAGGCCGGAACCTTCCACAGGAGCGGGGACTCTAAGCCACATTACGTCACCACCTGATGCGCGTGGGCCAAGGTTCGCATGAGCCGCTCAACTGATAGACTCCTGCCAGCGAACTTACAGGGCCATCCATGGTCCCTTCAGGCCGCCTCGCAGCGGTCTGCCACAGTGATGGCGGGATTGCTCATGGGTCCGGATGCGAGTGACCTCAGTCTGGTGCGTCGCGTACAGCGCGGGGAGCGCAGTGCCTACGACCTGCTGGTGCTCAAGTACCAACATAAGGTGGTCAAGCTGGTCATGCGCTATCTGCGTGACCCTGCCGACGCGGAGGATGTAGCCCAGGAGGCTTTCATCAAGGCCTACCGGGCGCTGCCGCAGTTCAGAGGCGATAGCGCCTTCTATACCTGGCTCTATCGCATCGCGATCAACACGGCCAAAAATGCGCTCGCCGCGCGCGATCGGCAGCCGGTGAGCTACGAATTTGATACGCAACAGGGCGAAGACGGTCCCGATATGATCAGTCGACTGAAGGATCCGGAGACCCCCGAGGGTCTGGCCCTGACCGAAGAGATTCGCGATACGGTCAACGCGGCGATCATGGCCCTGCCTGAGGATCTGCGTACCGCCATCGTATTGCGTGAGCTCGAGGGCTTGAGCTACGAAGAGATTGCCACGTCGATGGACTGTCCGGTCGGCACGGTGCGCTCGCGCATCTTTCGCGCGCGCGAGGCAATCGATCGGCGTCTGCGCGAGGTGTTTGACGGCGGACTGGGCCGGGCGGGGGAGCTGGTATGAATCGCGACGAGTTGGAAAGCCAGCTGTCGGCGATGTTCGATGGCGAGTTGCCGGCGGCGGAGTGCGAGCTGCTCTCGCGCCGCATCGATCGGGAAGAGAACCTGCGCGCCTGCTGGGCACGCTATGCCTTGATCGGCGCCGCCATGCGCTCGGAGCCGGTAGCCACGGCCCGCCGCGGGTTTGCCGCGCGCGTGAGCGCGGCACTGGCTGGACGCCCCTACGCCGCGGTGAGCGCCGGAAGGCGCCAGAGCCTGATGTGGAGCGCAGCGCTGGCCGCGGGCCTGGTCGCCGGGGTCGCCGGTGTCTCGATCATGATGCTGCGCGATGCGGCGCTCCGGCAGGGCGGGGATGCCGCGCTCAGGCCGCTCGCAGCGATGAATGTTGCGCAGGTCCCGAGCGAGGCGGCCCAGCGCATGGCGCCGGTGCCAGCCACGGATGCGCGAGCCAGGGATGTGCGAGCCCTCAATGGTGCGCCCAGCTACGTCACTCCGGCCGCTCGCGTCGGTGCGAACACGTTCCTGCGCACCCAACTGGCCGACTACATCGTCGCGCACAGCGCATTCTCGACGCCGCTGGTGCGGCGTAATCTGCTGTCGGAACTGGTCACGGGCGAGGACGGGGTCGGTATCGCACCGGGTTTCGCGGGTGCGGCGGTCGGCGCCGATGCGACCACTGCGCTCCCAGCCCCGGGCCGCTAGCCTGCCAGCGCGGCTGCTGCGCGCCGCCGGCGGCTGCGCGTTGCTGACCCTTTGCGGGACGGCGCTGCCGGCTCTGGCCGCGAGCGATGCTGCGCACGAGTGGCTCGCGCGCGCCGACCAGGCGCTCGCGACGCGCAACTACGAGGGCGTATTCGTTCACGAGCATGCCGGTGGGGAGTCCGAGACGCTGCGCGTCGTTCACCGCGTCAGCGACGGCGAGGTGGCCGAGCGGCTCTTATCGATGGACGGCTCGGGCCGTGAATTCATCCGCAAGGGTACTCGGCTGATCTGCTACCTGCCCGATCAGCACACCGTCCTCGTGGAGCACAGCCCCGATACGAG